>JAZOBZ010000080.1:0-3727 GCA_045596245.1 Alistipes sp.
GGCGTTCCGCCCTTTATGGGGGCGCTCCCGTTGGTCGCTCTATGGGGTGCGCTAGAAGCTTCTTCTATCTCTCGTCTTTCGTCTAAATTTTTAGTTTTCCGCTTGTAGGAACTCCACAAGTTTTGCCACTGCGCGACCACGGTGCGAAATGGTATTTTTCTCATCCGCCGACATCTCGGCAAAGGTGCGGGTATCGCCCTCGGGCACAAACATAGGGTCGTAACCAAAACCCTCTGTACCCGACATATGGTCGATAATTGCGCCTTCGACCTTGCCCTCGAAGAGATACTCCTTGCCGTCGAGAATAAGTGCAATAACGGTGCGAAAACGGGCCGAGCGATTCTCCTCGCCTTCGAGGTTTTTCAGCAAGAGAGCATTATTTGCATCGAAGTCGTGCTGATCGCCTGCATAGCGAGCCGAACGCACTCCGGGTGCGCCACCCAAAGCATCGACCTCCAAGCCTGTATCATCGGCAAAGCAGTCGGCACCCGTGCGCTCATAGACATAGCGAGCCTTCTGCAAAGCGTTACCTTCGAGTGTCTCGGCAGTTTCGGGAATATCCTCAGTGATGCCGCACTCGCGCAGTGTTTTCAACGCGAAAGCCCCTTCGAGCAGAGCCTGCACCTCGCCCAACTTGTGAGCATTATTTGTTGCAAAAATCAACTCTTTCATAGTTCTACAGTTTTTCTGCTTCGAGCAGAGCCAACTTGTGGTCGGCAACACATTTATCGATAATAGCCTTAACCACTGTATCCATCTCTGTTCCTTCGCTATAATCGGCAGGGCAGACATGATTTACTCGGTTATCACGAATAAGTGTATTCATATCGCCACGCTTCGCTTCGTCCTTCGGGTTGTAGACCGCAATGGAGTGTCCGCCAAAGTTCTTCACAAGGCGCATACATGGAATATCGGTCGTTCCATCGCCCACATAAATCATTCGCGAGAATGGCACAGGGCGTTGCTTCTCCTCCATAAACCTATTCACCTGCTTGGTGTCGTAGACCGACTCTACTCCCTTGTTAATCTTGAAGATAAACTGCGTCTTATTGGTGTAGTTCACCGCCACACCGGGCCAATAGGCTATGCCATCGACATTGTAGAGGAACGAACAGGCGTAAATCTTGCGGAACTTGTCGGCGATAGGTGTGCCCTCGATAATCTCCTTCAAACCCGAAGAGTTGATATAGTGTACAACTCGTACACCTCTCTCCTCGCCGTAGGCATTGATGCGGTCGAACCACTCCAATACGCCCGGATACAACTCAACCCTCTTGCCCGACTCCTGAAACGCTTCACGGCGCAACGACAACCCTTTGGCATGAGCCTCATGAATCATCAGAGCCATGTAGGTCAGAATCTGGTCGGCGTCCTGCTCCTTGGCAAGGCGGTTCGACTCGTCCCAGAACTCGAAATTACTCTTGCCCACAGCGGGAATAAAGTCGTACTCCTGCATATTTCCCGCAGCGAGAGTTCCGTCAAAATCGTATATCAGTGCGATTGTAAATTTGTGGTCTGCCTCCTTCATAACTCCATACATATTATATATATCTGCACAAATGTAGTAATTTTTTACGGAATTATATTGTTTAATGTTGTTATTTATAATAATTTGTCATTCTGAGGCTTCGTAGAAGCCGTGAGAATCTCCCTTGTTGTATTTTAACAGAAAAGTGGGAGATTGCCACGAGCCTAACGGCTCTCGCAATGACGAGTGATTTTACAACATTAAAGTATATAATTCCCATTTTTTATTAATTTTACCAATAATAGTTTTTCTAAGCACAGTATAAACTTCACAAGACTCTCCATTGCAGCTACAATATTGATGGGTTGTAGTGCAGCGAACCTTACGATGCAATAGAGTGAGGAGAGGGTGGCGTTTGGACTGCCGAGAGTAGAGTTGTAAAACGCTAATCTATTTATAGCTAAAAGTTTACACCACGATAGTCGGGATAGAATGTATCGAGCATCATTCTGCGCGTTTTTCCTGCTCCGTGAACGCTGTTGGTGAAGAATATAAGATAGCTCTTGCGCTTGGGAAAGAGCATAAATCGACAACGGAAATTGGGGTTTGCTCCGCCGTGATGCCACACCTCGTCGCGGGGACTGTCGGGGTTTTTAGTTACGCGTATTCCCAAGCCGAAGCAGGTATCCTCGTCGGGTGCTGGCATTAGCGACGATGTCATCATCTTGAAGCTTTCGGGTGTCAGACCATTGCCCTCCATCAGCGCATCCAGAAAGAGCGAAAAATCCCTCACATTCGTACGCATCGAGTAGGCTGCATTGCCCGCAACCTTTGTACTTCCGCGACCACGACGCACGCCATTTTTGTCGTAGCCGTATGCCGCCATTTTGTTGTATTGTGGCAACCAACGATAGCTCGTGTTATCCATACCGAGTGGATCGAAAACCTCCCTGCGGGCAAGCTGCTCAAGCGTCATACCCGTAAGATGCTCCACTACACGCTGCAAGTAGGCGATGCCCTCGCCCGAGTAGGTATACTTCTCGCCTGGCTCGCACTTGAAAATCAGAGGTCGCTGGCTGCGTGGGCCCGTGCCTTTTGCCCAATTCGGCAGCCCTGTGCGATGGTTGAGTACGATGCGTGCCGTAAGCATCTTTGCACGGCGGATGTTCTCTCTATTTTCGGCTCGACTCTCAAAGGCGTTGCAGAAGCGCGCTTCGGGCTTTCTGCCCATATATTTGTAGAGTGGTCTGTCCAAATCGATTATACCTCTATCCACCAATCGCAGAACGATATACGAAAATACCACCTTGCTGATAGAAGCTGCTTGAAAGATGGTCTGCGCCTTAGGGTTTGCCTTGATTTCATCTACCTGCGATGACTCGAAAAAGAGGTGTCGTTCGGGGGTGCGGTAGGCAACCTGAATAAGAGGAATCTTGCGCTGGCGAGCTACCTCGGCAGTGCGTCGGATAAGCTCTTCGTTCGATCTTTCGTTGCCAAAGGCAACTGTCGCAACCAAAAGCGATATAAGGGAGAGTATAATTCGCATAAAAAGAGTTTTTATTTACAAAGATAGAAACTTTTTCACTACTTTTGCATTGCAAATAGGATATTAACTATAAAATATAAAAATATAAGATTATGGATTTCAGAGAGGTAATAAACAAACGCCGCAGCGTGCGTAAGTTTTCGCCTACTACACCTTCACGCAAGGTATTGCTCGATATTGTGCGTGATGCACTTACTGCGCCATCTTCGCGCAATATGCACACAACACGCTTTTTGATTGTCGATGACCGTGAAACACTCGATAAAATTTCCGAGATGCGCGACTACGGCTCGGGCTTTATGACGGGAGCACCTGCCGCAATTGTCGTTATGGCAGACACCACCAAAACCGACCTGTGGCGCGAAAACTGCGCCATCTCGGCAACGATGCTACAACTCGCCATCGTAGACCACGGTTTAGCTTCGTGCTGGGTACATGTAGGAGGTAGGCCGCGCTTGAAAGAGCAACCCGAGGGGGAGCAGGCCGAGGAGTATTTGCGCACATTTCTCGATATCCCTGCTGAGTGCGAAGTTGAGTGTGTCATCGCCCTTGGATACTCCGACTATGAGCCAAAACCGCTGCCAGAGTGGGATGCCGAGAGTTCGATTGTGTGGCATACACGCGAATAGTAGGGGGCTATATTAGATGAGTGCGGGGTTGTCCAACTGAATTAGTTGAGCAACCCCGTATTTTATGGTAATGAAACCCCAAAA
>JAZOBZ010000081.1:0-9568 GCA_045596245.1 Alistipes sp.
TGGTCGAGGTAAGTTGCTCGGCGAGTTCAAGGGCAACGACAAGATTGTGGTGTGGACAGCGAAGAATCTCGCCTACATTACGGGCTTCGATACGCAGCAACACTTCCCTGACGATACGGTGCGTGTCGAGCGTTACGAGGCTGGCAAGGTCTATAACCTCTGCTACTTCGATAATGAGCAGGGCTACTACTATATGAAGCGTTTCCAGTTGGAGCAGACCGACAAGGCGCAGTACTTCCTCGATGAAGATGGCTCGGCCCGCTTCGTCTGCATTTCGGGCGTGAAGGGCGCCGAGTTGCAGATAACCTACAAGGGTGCGCAAGCATCACGACCTGCCGATATGGTTGATGTAGAGGAGTTTGTAGGCGTTAAGTCGTGCAAGGCAAAGGGTAAACGATTGACCACTTTCGATGTCGATACACTCACCTTTATCGAGCCTGAGGTGGTAGAGCCTGAGGTGGTTGAACCAGATGAACCCGAAAGCGGAGATGAGCCAATAGATGACGATGTTGAGCCGATGGTTGAGCCTGCGGAGGAGCAGATTGAAGAGTTTGAGGATATCGCAGCAGAGGAGGCAACGGAGGTTGTAAAGCCGGTAAATAACAGTGGCACTCCGATAGAGATTGTCCGCAACGATATTGACGAGAGCAACTCGGAACAGCTAAACCTTTTTTAATTAAAAATTAAAAATTAAAAATTCCTTTAATTATCAATTGTCAATTGTCAATTGTCAATTAAAAAGAGCGTATGCGATTGTACTTAACGGGATATATGGGTACGGGAAAGAGTACCCTTGGTCGGAAGATTGCCAAGCGTACCGAACTTCCCTTCCTCGATACCGACAAGATGGTCGAGGAGGCGGAGGGAGCGGAGGGCGCCGACATCATCACCTATGCGGGTGAGGAGTATTTCCGTCAGGCAGAGCGCAGAGCCTTGGAGCAGACGGCGGAGTACGAGAGCGCCATTATCTCTACGGGTGGAGGTCTGCCCGTATGGGGTGATAACCAAAAGTGGATAGCAGAACATGGCGTGTCGGTCTATCTCAAACGCACACCCGAGCAGATTTTGTCGCGTTTGTCCCCTCATGGTCGCTACAAACGACCTAAATTGCGAGGGTTGAGTGATGAGGAGGTGTTGCAGGTTATGCGTGAGGGCATTGCCGAGCGTGAGCCAATATATTTGAAGGCAGATGTTGTGATAGAGTGCGACAAGGTGAACGACCACGAAATAGCGGATAAACTCGTTGAGTTTATAACGGAAAGCAAGAAAACGGAAAACGGAAAACTTTTAACCCCTATGATAGGTGTATTCGACTCAGGATTGGGAGGAATCTCCGTATGGCAGGCATTGTACGATGCACTGCCACATGAGTCTTTGATATACCTTGGTGATGGCGCTCGTTGTCCCTACGGCTCACGCAGTAGCGAGGAGGTGCGACAATTTACCGAGGAGGCGGTCGAAAGATTGCTTGTCGAGGGGTGCAAATTGATAGTTTTGGCGTGCAATACGGCAACGGCAGTGGCGATTAAGGGGTTGCGAGAGAAGTATCCGACAGTGCCGTTTGTGGGGCTTGAACCTGCGGTAAAACCTGCGGCACTTTCGACCAAGTCGGGCGTTATCGGAGTCTTGGCTACGGAGCGTTCATTGCAGGGCGACCACTTCCGCCGTAACGAGGAGAAGTATGGCTCGGAGGTGAAGATATTGAAAGCCGTAGGCGAGGGCTTTGTCGAGGCGGTGGAGCGCAACGAGGAGTATATGCCCGAGACCGAAGCGTTGGTACGCAAGGCGGTTGAGCCGCTTGTCGAGGGCGGAGCAGATAAGATTGTGCTGGGCTGTACGCACTACCCGTTCCTGCGAGATGTGATTGCACGAGTGGCAGGCGATGGGGTGGAGATTATAGACTCCTCGGAGGCTGTGGCCCGCAGGGTTGGAGTACTGCTTGACGAAAATAATTTAAGGGCAGAGGAGGGCGCAAAGCCCGAATATCGCTTTCTGACCTTTGCAGACGAGGAGTATGCCGAGAGGTTGCGAGAGAAGGCGTTTAACAGATAGATAAAAACGAAACAATAGTATATGGCAAAAGATAAAACGATGTCGCGTGCCGAGCAGAAACGCAAGGAGCGAGAGGAGAAACGCAAAAAGAGTTTGACCGAGAGTGATGGCACACGCACCACTTGGGAGACAATATGCTGGATAGGAGGGTTGTTGATTCTCTTGTTCTCGTTGTATGTCTTGGTGGCAGCGGTGGCACACCTCTTTGTGTGGCGCAACGACCTCGGAGCATTGGAGAACAACCCTCTCAATGTCGCTACAACCATCAAAAATGTATGTGGTGGCTCGGGTGCAGTACTCGCAAATGCACTGACAGGTAAGGCGTTTGGTGTGTTTGGAGTGCTGATTCCGATTATCGGAATGTTGTTCGGAGGCTTCTTGCTGTTGGAGCGTTCCCGAATATTATGGCGCACAGCATTGTCTATTATGCTTGTTACCATCTGTGGCTCACTCACCTTGGCACTCGTAACGGGTGCTGACGGCTTCTTTGGTAGTGGCTGGGGCGGAGAGTACGGTATTGCCGTAGTAGAGATGTTGGAACCGAAAATAGGTACTATGGGTATGGTGTTTGCCCTCTTGGCTTGTTGGATATTGACGGGCGTTATCATCAATCTCCACTTTATAGACTTCCTTAAACGCACCACCGAAACGGGTGTAGAGCAGAGCAAGGGTGCATTTGCATCGTTGCAGGGCTATATGGCTCGCAAGAGCGAGGAGCGCAAGGCTCGTAAGGAGTTGGCGGCACAGCGCAAGAACGATGCCGTAGAGGCGGAGGATAAGGTGCGTATTATCGGTGAAGCCGCAGAGGAAAAAGCGCAAGAGCTTGCTGAGGAGCCTGCTGAGGAACAATCAACCGAAGAGAATGATATTGCTAAAAATGAAGGAGATGAAGATAATCTCTCGCCTCTCGTCTCTCGTCCCTCGTCTAATGAGGTTGAGGAGGCTCCAAAATCGAATATCGATGTTGTCGAGGTCTATGAGCATACCGAGGAGCAACTCTCTTCGGAGGAGGTGGACAGACATCGCCCATTCAACCCCGACAGCACTCCTGACTATGTATTCCCGAAGGTCGATTACTTGTATAGCTACGAGAGTGGCGTAGAGGTATCGAACGAGGAGATTGAGCAGAACAAGCAACGCATCGAGGAGACTTTGGGCAACTTCGGTGTGCCTATCGTTTCGATGACGGCGACTATCGGTCCTACTGTAACCCTCTACGAGATTGTGCAGGAGGCGGGCGTTAAAATTGCCCGTGTGCAGGGCTTGGAGAAGGATATTGCGCAGTCGTTGAAGGCGTTGGGTATCCGTATTATCGCCCCAATTCCGGGCAAGGGTACTATCGGTATCGAAGTGCCAAACCGCAACAAGGAGACTGTGTCGATGCGCTCGGCTATTCAGTCGGAGCGTTTCCAGAACTTTAAGGGCGAACTGCCTATTGTTATCGGTCGCACAATCCAGAACGAGAACTTTGTCTTCGACTTGGCAAAGATGCCTCATTTGCTCGTTGCAGGTGCTACGGGACAGGGTAAGTCGGTGGGCTTGAATGCTATTATTGCATCGTTGCTCTACCGCAAAGACCCTTCGCAGTTGAAGTTTGTGCTGATAGACCCTAAGACCGTAGAGTTCTCGCTCTATGCGAAGTTGGAGAAGCACTTCTTGGCAAAGATGGAGTCCGAGGATGAGGCTATCGTAAAAGACCCGAAGAAGGCGGTATATACGCTCAATTCCCTCTGTGTGGAGATGGAAACCCGCTTGGCAAAGTGCGGTAAAGTAGGCGTTAGAAATATCGTAGAGTACAACGATATGGTGCGTCAGCGCAAGGTCGAAGACGATATTATGCCATATATCGTGGTTATTATTGACGAGTTTGCCGACCTGATTATGACCGCCAAGGAGGTAGAGCAACCTGTGATGCGTTTGGCTCAAAAGGCTCGTGCTATCGGTATCCATCTTATTGTGGCGACACAGCGACCTGATGTGAAGGTTATTACGGGAGGTATCAAGGCGAACTTCCCTGCACGAATTGCCTTCCGCGTGATGCAGATGATTGACTCACGAACTATTATCGACCAGCCGGGTGCAAATCAGCTTATCGGTCGTGGCGATATGTTGATGTCGAATGGCGGAGAACTTACCCGTATTCAGTGTGCCTTTGTCGATACGCCTGAGGTGCGTGATATCGTTGAGCATATCTCGGAGCAGCCATTCCCATTCCCAAGTGGCACATATCTCCTGCCTGACTATGAAGATGCAAACTCATCGGGTGGCTCGGAGGCAAACTTCGGCAGTGAGAGTGGTGCGCCAATACGCTTTGACGAACACTTTGCTGAGGTTGCTCGCGATGCAGTGGCAAGCGGTCGCTTCTCGACCTCTTCGATACAGAGCTTCTATAATGTCGGCTTTAATCGTGCCGGTCGTATCACTCGACAGTTGGAGCAGGCTGGTATTATCGGTCCTGCAAACGGCTCGAAACCTCGCGATGTGAAGATTTACGATATGGAGTCGTTGGAAGCATTACTTCGAGACCTTGGAGTTAGTGAGTAGGCGAGAACGGAAAACGGAAAACGGAAAACTTTTAATTAGTGAGGAGTGAGGAGATAGGAGTGAGGAGTTGAGAAATTCAAAATGCAAAATTCAAAATGCAAAATTGATAATTTTTAATTCTTAATTCTTAATTCTTAATTCTTAATTCTTTCAGCGCACCCCTAACGACACTAAAAAACTTGCGCCTTGACCACTCTTGGAGTTCGGAAAACCAAAAAAACTTTTAATGTGAAAAGAGTACTTACCATATTTTTACTGTTTATCACCTTGTCGGCTTGGGCTGACGAGAGGGGTGAGAAGCGTTTGGAGCGTATCTCTCGCCACTACTCGGCTATGGGTAACTACTCGCTCTCGTTTGTACTGCGTGCCGGTGAAGGGGTGCAAAAGGGCGAATTGATGGTCGAGGGCAACAACTCCTACATAAAGATTGCCGATACGGAGGTCTTTGTTGCCGATTCCCTCCGTTATGAGGTGCGAGGTGCATCGAAAGAGATAATCGTGGATAGAGCCGATGCCTACGAGAAAGAGCTGCTCAATCCGCTAAATGGTTTTTCGGAGGTTAAGAGTGATTACAATATCGAGGAGTGCGAGGTTGATGGTCGTGTGGCACTCCGTCTTACCCCAAAGCGTTCAGGTGAGACAATATATATAATAACGGCTCACGATGGCGAAAGTATTGCCAAATTGAGATATGGTAGCGGAGATACTGCTGCCGAGGTGGAGGTTCAAACAATGCGAAGAGGGGGAAATGGAGTGCCTCAATTTGCGAAAGAGCACTACGAAGGGTTTGAATTGATAGATTTTCGATGAAAAAGCGAGAATTTTCGCAGAAAAGTTTGGCGGTTTGCGAAAAATACCTTAATTTAGTAGTGCGAAAGAATAACTATCAGAGAAATAACACTTAAATTTTGAGTTCTATGATTATCACATTTAACGAGTTGCGCCGCATCAAGGACAGACTTCCAAGCGGCAGTTCACAGCGTATTGCAGATGAGTTGGGTCTCGATGTAGAGACAGTTCGTAACTATTTCGGCGGAAAGCACTTTGACGCTAAGGGTTCAGTGGGTGTTCACTTTGAGCAGGGACCTGATGGTGGCGTTGTAACGCTTGATGATACCGCTATTCTCGATGCTGCAATGCGCATTTTGAACGAGTTGGAGAAATAATTATCAAACTATTTTGTTCTATGGGTTGCCTGCTTAGGGCAACCCTATTTTTGAAGATAAGTACAAACTTAAAACAGTAACCAATTATGAAAAGAATTTTGATGGCGCTTGTGTGTGCTGCGCTCGTAGTATCGGTATCGGCCGCTCCAAAGAAAAAAGCACCAAAGGTAGATTATGTAAATGCAACTGAACTCACCATGCTCGGTAAGTTGTGCAAGACTACAAATCCTTATCACCGTGTAGAGGTGGCAAATGTAGAGGGTATCTCGAAGACCGAGGCAAAATTATTAAAGCAGGCTTCGGGTTTGGCTATTGCATTTAAGACCGATGCTTCATCGATTTATGTAAAAGCTACTTATGGTCCTGCAAGTTCGTGGGGTGCGTATGCTCCATTGGTTTCGACCACAGGCTTTAACCTCTTTATCAAAGATGCAAAAGGCGAGTGGACTTGGGCCGCTGCAAAGGCTCATAAGATTCCTCCTACTGCCGAGACTTTGGATAAACTTTCTAAGCCATTGGCACTTGTGTCAGGCTTGGTAAAGGGTGAGAAGGAGTGTATTCTCTATCTCCCTCTCTATTCGGAACTTCTATCGCTTGAAATAGGCGTAGAGGAGGGTGCTACAATTGCGGCTTTGGAGAATCCTTTCCGCCACAATATCGCAGTCTTTGGTTCGAGCTTTACTCATGGCTCGTGCGCATCGGGACCTGCTTTGACTTGGCCTGCATTCCTTTCGCGTGCAACAGGTTTGCACCTCTGTTCGTTTGGTATGTCGGGAAATAGTAAGTTGCAGCCATACCTCGGTGAGGAGTTTGCACAGACCAAGGCAGATGCTCTTATCTGCGATGCATTCTCGAATCCATCGATTGCCACTATTGGCGAGCGTATTCGTCCATTTATCGAGGCTGTGCGCAAGCATAAGCCTGATATGCCTATCATCTTCCTCAATACCATCTATCGAGAGCATCGCAACTTCCGCCCTGCATACGAGAAGAAGGAGCAGTCGCGTATTGACTATGTAGAGGAGACTATGGC
Source organism: Alistipes sp. (assembly GCA_045596245.1). Classification (GTDB taxonomy): domain Bacteria; phylum Bacteroidota; class Bacteroidia; order Bacteroidales; family Rikenellaceae; genus Alistipes. The sequence goes on from JAZOBZ010000081.1 coordinate 6,796, forward strand.
TACTATTGTTAATGAGTATAAGAATGTATATTTTGTAAATGTTCCTAATCAAACAGGTACCGACCATATCACCTCTGCCGATGGTACTCACCCATACTCGTACGGTTACCACCGTTGGGCGCAGGCGATTGAGAAGCCGATTTTGAAGATTCTCAAAAAACACAACATCAAGTAAAAAATCATTCTGATTGGTGAATTTTGCACCAATCTGCAATAAGCGAGTTCCTCACATACGCCCAAGTATGCTGCGGACTCGCTTTTTTGTTTAGCACAAAATTCCCTCAATCATCTCTGATTTTTTTGTGGGCAAATGCAACCACCTGCCTAAAATCAATTTTAGAGTGCGCTTTAATCCCTCTTCGAAGAATGCGAGGAGTGCCCCCTTCCACTGCGGGTATCGAAAACGATACCCGGCAGGGCGAGCTGCACCACAACTGAATAGCCCCTCACCAACGCAGGTGTCGAAAACAATACCCATCACTGAAAGAGGACACTTTACACCCACATAGGCATCGAAAACGATACCCAACTCATGAGGTTCCCAAACAAAGAAAATGCACCACGCAAGCATGGGTATCGAAAACGATACCCGATATAGCGAGCTGCACCACAAATGAATAGCCCCTCACCAACGCAGGTATCGAAAACGATACCCGGCAGAGCCAGCTGTACCACAAATGAATACTCCATCACCAACGCAGGTATAGAAAACGATACCCATCACTCAAAGAGGACGCTTCACACCCACATAGGTATCGAAAACGATACCCATCACTCAAAGAGGATACTTCACACCCACATAGGTATTGAAAACGATACCCATCACTCAAAGATGACACTTCAACTCACGCAGGTATCGAAAACGATACCCAACCCCAAAGCGGCTTCCACTACTAACATAGGTATCGAAAACAATACCCATCACTTAAAGAGAATAATCCATACCCACCCTCGAAAGGAGAGTGTTATTTATTGCTATTGAGTGTCATTTATTGCCATTGAGTGTCATTTTGTGCCATTTTGTCACACTATATTACGCCGAAAACCTCCATTTTGGCAGAAAATCGGGAAATTTTCACGAAAAACGGCTTTGGCAAGAGGTTTGCTCTGCTAAAAAGCGAAAACAAAACAGAACAAAAACAACAAAACAATAAACAAATAAAAAATTACAACTATGGGAAAGATTATTGGTATTGACCTTGGTACAACAAACTCGTGTGTTGCCGTTATGGAGGGCTCGGAGCCCGTTGTTATTCCTAACTCGGAGGGACACCGCACAACCCCTTCTATCGTTGCCTTCACCGATGGCGGCGAGCGCAAGGTGGGCGACCCTGCAAAGCGTCAGGCTATCACAAACCCTAAGCGTACGGTATTCTCTATCAAGCGTTTTATGGGTGAGCAGTACGACAAGGTTTTGGGCGATGTGGAGCGCGCTCCATACTCGATTGTTAAGGGCGCAAACAACACTCCGCGTGTTGAGATTGACGGCCGTCAATACACTCCGCAGGAGATTTCGGCTATCATCTTGCAGAAGATGAAAAAGACCGCCGAGGACTATCTCGGTCAGGAGGTAACAGAGGCTGTTATCACCGTTCCTGCATACTTCTCCGACTCGCAGCGTCAGGCTACAAAGGAGGCTGGTGAGATTGCAGGTTTGAAGGTACGCCGTATCATCAACGAGCCTACTGCGGCTGCGTTGGCTTACGGTATGGACAAGAAGAACAAGGATATGAAGATTGCTGTTTACGACCACGGTGGTGGTACATTCGATATCTCTATCTTGGAGTTGGGCGATGGCGTATTCGAGGTTAAATCGACCAACGGCGACACTCACCTCGGAGGTGATGACTTCGACCATGTTCTTATCGACTATATGGCAGAGGCGTTCAAGGCGGAGCATGGCGTAGATTTGCGTCAGGACCCTATGGCTTTGCAGCGTTTGAAGGAGGCTGCCGAGAAGGCAAAGATTGAGCTTTCGGCTTCGCAATCGACCGAGATTAACTTGCCTTACATTATGCCAATCAATGGTATTCCGCAGCACCTTGTGATGACTTTGACTCGCGCTAAGTTCGAGCAGTTGTGCGACCACCTCGTACAGAAAACTATCGAGCCATGTCGCAACGCTTTGCGCGATGCAGGTCTTTCGGCTTCGCAGATTGACGAGGTTATCCTTGTGGGTGGTTCTACCCGTATCCCTGCAATTCAGAAGGTAGTAGAGGATTTCTTCGGCAAGACTCCTAACAAGGGTGTAAACCCTGACGAGGTTGTAGCCGTAGGTGCTTCAATTCAGGGTGGTGTCCTCACAGGCGAGGTTAAAGATGTGTTGCTCCTCGATGTTACTCCGCTTTCGCTCGGTATCGAGACTTTGGGCGGTGTATTTACCAAGTTGATTGAGGCTAACACCACTATCCCTACCCGCAAGAGCGAGGTATTCTCGACAGCTGCTGACAATCAGCCATCGGTTGAGATCAATGTTTGCCAGGGCGAGCGTCCATTGGCAAAGGATAACAAGAGCATCGGTCGCTTCCACCTTGATGGTATCCCTGCAGCACCGCGTGGTGTACCGCAGATTGAGGTTACCTTCGATATCGATGCAAACGGTATCTTGAATGTTTCGGCAAAGGATAAGGGTACAGGCAAGGAGCAGAAGATTCGTATCGAGGCTTCGAGTGGCTTGACCGAGCAGGAGATTCAGCGTATGCGTGACGAGGCAAAGGCTAACGAGGAGAAGGATAAGCAGGAGAAGGAGCGTATCGAGAAGATTAACGCTGCC
>JAZOBZ010000082.1:0-14150 GCA_045596245.1 Alistipes sp.
CACCGGTCGTCATCATCAAATCCGTTGTCAGCTCTCGAAAATGGGTTGCCCGATAAAGGGCGACTTGAAGTATGGTGCAAAACGCTCCAACCCGAATGGGGGCATCTCGCTCCATTCGCGCTCGTTGGCATTTATGCACCCCGTGCGCAAGGAGTTGGTGGAGATTGTGGCACCCGTACCGCAAGATGATAATTTGTGGAGATTTTTTGCAGATAATAACAATACTTTGTAGTAAAATAGAAATTCGTATTTAGCTAATTACTAAAAGCCAAATTTAACCTAACCATTGACGATTTTGAAAGAGTGGTAAAAATATAAATTTTTACTTTTTATTTTTTAACTTTTTAGACTTATGCGTATCGTAATACAGAGGGTAAAGCGTTGCAGTGTTGAGGTTGAGGGCAACACAATAGGCAAAATCGATAGGGGTTTGGCTATTCTGCTCGGCATAGAGGAGGCTGATACGCAGGAGGATATAGATTGGTTATGCGGCAAGGTGTCGCGTCTGCGTATCTTTGATGATGAGAACGGGGTGATGAATTGCGATATTAAGCAGGCGGAGGGCAGGGCGATTGTGATAAGCCAATTTACGCTCTTTGCATCGACCAAGAAGGGCAATCGTCCCTCGTATATTCGTTCAGCGGGTGAGGCTGTGGCAAGACCGATGTACGAGAAGTTCTTGAAGACACTCTCGGAGGTGCTGGGCGAAGAGGTTGAGCATGGCGAGTTTGGAGCAGATATGCAGGTGTCGCTCGTAAATGATGGACCTGTAACGATATGTATAGACTCGAAAAACAGAGAATAGAGTAAAATAAAACAGACTGACTAACTGAGAATACAAACTTAAAAGATTATATTCGTTATGAAGCAAAAAATTTCGATACTCATTTTTGCACTTGTGGCATTGTTGAGTGTGCAGAACGCAAAGGCATGGCATAACTTTGCTCATGGTTCTATTGCCTACATTGCAGAGCAGCATTTAACCCCTGAGGCGAGGGAGAAGTGTCGCTATTATTTGCGACATACCCTCTCGCACTACGCATCATGGATGGACTCGTGGAGTTTGGAAAAGTTTGAAGTGATAAATAAAACTCATTCGAGTATGGCTTTGCCCGATGGTGTCAATCTCGATTTTGAGAGTGGTGATCCCGTAGGTCATGTTATGGGACACCTTGTAAATGCTCTTGCCGAGTTGGGCGATGGCAAGTATAAGAATCTGCCCGATTCGGTTGTGCGTCAGCGACTTATCAATATGGCTCACTATGTGCCAGATATGCACTGTCCATCGCATGTCAGTTTTCCTGCATCGGTACACCCGGCGCAGAAGTCGCATCGACTATATGACAATGGTAAAAAACTCGGTTATCATCGCTTCTGGGACCATGGTTTGGGTAGAGAGGGGCGTATAAAGTTGCACTACGAGGAGATTGCAAATATGGTGGATCGAGTATCTAAGAAGAGGGTGGCTGAGATACAGAGTGGCTCACTCGAAGATTGGGGACGCGATATCGTTAGATTGGCACAACGCTCCCGCGAGATTGTGCCAAAGGGTACAGATGTAGCAACTATGCCTGAGGAGCAGGCAGATGCAGTCCGCGAGGTGGTTTTCGATGCCGCTGTAATGGGCGCATACCGCCTTGCTCATGTGATTAACACAATCTTTGCCGATAAGAACATTCCTGTTTCTAACGATAAAAAATAGCATATTATGAAGAAGATATTACTGTTTGCGGTTCTGGTGTTGGGCGTACTTACGGCAAATGCGTGGGCAAAAAATGCAGAGGAGGCTGCTGTGATTGTAGCAACACGAAATATAAACCCTAAGGCGCAGAAGCTGGTTAAGAAGTACTTGGGTAAGACCTTTGAGGACGATATTAGATATCTATATACAAAGGGGGGCAAGCAGGCTGTTCCGCATACCAATGAGATTCACTATCTGCATCTCGACAAAGATTTTCAGCCTAAGAGCGTAGGCGAGAACGATGCCTATGCCGCAATCGAAAAGGCGATGGAGGTGGTGCGTAATTATAAGTCGCATTCGAAGTCGGAGGTTACCATAGCTTTGCGTACGGTGATATGCTTGATGGTAGATATTCACCACCTTGCAAATATCCGTATCGATAATATCCCGCACTCACAATACAACTTTACATATAAGTACTATGTGGCCGATTTTGGCAAGAAAAAGGATAAACTCGAAGCAGTCAAGTGGTCTGACTTCGGGAAAAGCTACGGAGGTTATCCCCGCGGCTTTTCAGGTGAGTGGAGAGCCTATGATATAACTCTATACTTGGGTGATAGATTTGCTGAGTATAGCAAGGGAACTCTCAGGGACTGGGTTGCCGATAATGGAGCATTAGCAGCACACTACCTTTCGATATATACCCCTGAGAAACCTGTATCGTATCTCAATGTGAAGTTGGTTGAAGATGTTCACTATGACCTGATTGTTAAGGCGAGTTGTCGTTTGGCGGCACTGCTGAATGAGGCACTTAAATAAACACGCTTAAATCAATTAATTTTATTATGAGAAAAATAAAATTATCAATCCTAATAATCATTGCAGTTTGCTCGGTGTACAACGCAAAGGCGTGGAGTCTGTTCGAGCATGGGGCGATAGTCTATGTTGCAGACCAGCACCTTACGCCCGAGGCAAAGGCCAAATGCCGATACTATCTCAAACACACGCTGCCATATTACTCGACATGGATGGATCTTTGGCGTGGTGTGGCAAAGTATAAGTATATAAATAATCCGCATTCAATTCAAGAGGCGGCCGATGGCAGTCTCGATTGGTCGGAGAGCAATACCCCTCCGGGAAGAGTGATGGGACATCTCCGCAATGCAATTGAGGAACTTGGTAACGGCAAGTATAAGAATCTGCCCGATTCGGTTGTGCGCCAGCGTATTATCAATATGTTGCACTACATACCAGATATGCACTGTCCTGTCCATGTTAAGCTTAACGCCTATCCAGTAGGTAGTAGAAAAATATATCGCAATGGCAAGACTGCTAATCTTCATGGCTATTGGGACGGAATATCAAAGCGTATGCGTAGAGGCTATACCTTCGAGCGTTATGCTGCCGAGGTGGATAATGTGTCGCCTAAGCAGGTGAAGAGGTGGCAAAAGGGTACCCTCGACGATTGGGGAAAAGATTGCATTGATTGTGCTTATCGTGCTGACGCGCTGACTCCTCACGGAACAGATGTAGGTAAGTTTACTGAGGAACAGAAACGCGAGGTGCTGGCTTTGGCAGATTTGACGGCGATGATGGCAGCCTACCGTTTGGCTCATGTTCTAAATACAATCTTTGCAGAGTAATAAATTATAAATAGATTAGGTTATGAAAAAGATATTACTATTTTTGCTTTCAGTTTTAACAGTATCTGTGTCGTATGCATGGATACCACGCTATGATGAGGGTGTGTTGTTGTTCGCTACAAAGTATCTAACTCCGCAGGCTAAATCTGCGTTTGTGGATTATCTGGGCGAGGAGTATAACGATGATGTTAAGTATCTCTATAATCTCGAAAAGAAGCGTGTGGCACAACACACCAAAGAGATTCATTATGTACATCTCGGCAAGGATTTGAAAATTGCAGAGGTGGAGGGCGATGATGCCGTGACGGCATTGGAGGAGGCTTTGGCTGTTGTGCGAAATCACAAATCTCACGAAAAGGCCGAGGTGGTCAAAGCCTTGCGTACCGCGATAGATTTGATGTGCGATGTTCACAATCTTTCGCATTTCCGTATCGAGGGTGTGGAGCACTCCTATAAAGACTTTGCATTCTACCGTGTGCGTTGGGAGTATGGTGGCAAAACAGACCAAAGAGCTAAATATAAGTGGTCAACACTTTGGACTTCGTTCGCAAGTCGCCACCCAGGCTATTCGGGTGCGTTGTGGGTTGAGGATATGCAGTTGAGCTCTGGCAATCAGTATGATAAATACGCCAAAGGCACGCTGCGCGAGTGGATTGAGCATAATGGCTCTATATCAGCATCGTATCTCGATATTATAACTCCGGAGTGTACAATGAACCTCGTTGCTTTCAACGAGATGGAGTATGTCGACTACGAAATGATGGTAAAGGCGGGCTATCGCTTGGCGGCACTGCTGAATGAGACACTTAAATAAACACGCTTAAATCAATTAATTTTATTATGAGAAAAATAAAATTATCAATCCTAATAATCATTGCAGTTTGCTCGGTGCAGAGTGCAGTGGCATGGAGTGGCTTCGGACATTGCTGTATTGTGTATATCGCGGAGCAACACCTTACACCAGAGGCAAAGAAGAAGTGTCATTATTATCTCCGACACTCACTTCCGTACTACGCTGGATGGATGGATGCTTGGCGTGGTGCAGAGGCCTACAAGTCGGTAAATAATCCTCATTCGGGGTTGGCTACATCTGACGGTAAGACTATGCTTATCGATAGAGGCGGTAAACCCAAAGGTCGTGTTATGGGACACCTTCGTCTTGCACTCGCGGAGTTGGGCGATGGTAAGTATAAAAATTTGCCCGACTCGGTTGTGCGTCAGCGCATTATAAATATGGTGCATTATGTTGGAGATATGCATTGTCCAAGCCATGTTAATTTTCAGAAAAAGACTTTTCCGCAATATGTTTATACCAAGGGTGTTACTCGAAATGGCAAAGTCGCTAGTTATCATGGTTTCTGGGACGGTTCGCCGAGAACAGGTCGCTATAAGTGGACCATGGAGGAGTATGCCGCTGCGGTGGATAATGTTTCGCGCAAGCAGGCGAAGGCTTGGCAGAGTGGTTCACTTGAAGATTGGGGACGCGATATCGCTCGCGGCGGACATCGTGGAAGAGAGCTGCTCCCTGATGGTACCGATATCTCTAAAATGACCAAGGAGCAGAAGGCAGAAGCGATTGCTTTGGCGGACGAGATGGTGTTGATAGCAGCGTATCGTTTGGCTCATGTTCTAAATACAATTTTTGCAGATGGAAATATCCCAATTACAAATAAAAAGTAGATTATGAGGAAGATATTATTGTTATTATTGGTTTGTGTATTAACCATATCGAAGGCAAATGCTTGGTCGCATTACGGTGATGAGGCAGTTGTGATTGTGGCGAGTGAGCACCTGACACCAAAGGCTAAAAAGGTAGTTAAGAGATATTTAGGAAGGGATTTCTCCGATGATGTTCGCTATCTCTCCGGGCAGGAACGGGCCAAAGCAAAGCAGTTGAGCAAAAAGGCTCGCCGTGCTGCTGCCGAGATTCACTTCCTCCATCTCGATAGCAACTTCCAACCAAAGAGTGTGAAGGGCAAAGATGCTTTCAAGGCTACGGAGGAGGCATTGGCTGTCATCAAAAATCACAAATCGCACTCCAAGGAGGAGGTTACAATTGCATTGCGTACAGTGATAGAGTTGATGTGCGATATGCACAATTTGGCGAGGATTCGTATTGATGGCATTCCTCATTCGCAGCGCGATTTCAAATACCAATTTCCTACTGCCGAGTATGGTAAAAATAAAGATGTGTTTAAATCTGCATTGTGGAGTAAAACTTGGTTGGGCTTTGATGGTGGTAACAGACACTTTTCGGCAAATAGCTGGGCAATGGATATGAGAATATACATTGGAGATAGATATGCAGAGTACAGTAAAGGTACACTTCGCGATTGGGTGGCAGATAATGGTGCAATTGCAGCACATTACCTTGAAATATACAAGCCTAATGCGGTTGTCCCTTATGCGGATCATAGATGGAGGTGGTCTGTTAATTACGATATGTTTATCAAATCAAGTTGCCGTTTGGCTGCACTATTGAATGAGACACTTAAATAAATACACTTAAATTAATTTTATTATGAGAAAAATAAAATTATCAATCCTAATAATCATTGCAGTTTGCTCGGTGCAGAGTGCAGTGGCATGGAGTTGCTTTGGACATGGTTCTATTGCGTATGTTGCCGAGCAACATCTTACTCCTGAGGCAAAGAAGCAGTGCCGTTATTATCTCAAACATACTCTTCCATACTACTCGGCGTGGATGGACGACTGGCTCCGTGTCGAGGGGTGGGATAAGGTGAATTCAGGTCATTCAATTATTCCACACGAAGATGGTCGCACTCTTAGATGGGAGGGCGATAATCCGCCTGCTGGTTATATGACTGGTCGCGCTCCTGCAAGACTTGTGAAGGAGTTTGAAGAGTTGCGAGATGGTAAGTATAAGAATCTGCCCGACTCGGTGGTTCGTCAGCGTCTTATCAATATGATTCACTATATCCCAGATATGCACTGCCCTGTGCATGTGGTATTCCCTAAGACGACATTTGCGAAGTATTATTACCCTCTATACAAAAATGGTAGGCAAGTTAAGTATCACGGATTTTGGGATAATTCGCCAGGCTTTGAGCGTAAGGGTTGGAGTTTTGAACGATATGCTGCCGAAGTGGATAAGATCTCTCCAAAGCAGGCTAAAAAGTGGCAGCAAGGTTTAGAAAAAAGCGATATTAGACCGGGATTGGAGGCATGGGCAAAGGATATCATTAAGCAGGCTCATCGTTGCTATGAGATTATGCCTGAGGGAACCGATATGGCAAAATTGAGTGAGAATCAGTGTGATGCTATACATGAACTCTCTGATGAGATGGCAATGAAGGGGGCTTATAGATTGGCTTATGTGCTTAATTCTATATTTAAGGAGTAGGAAAATAGAACAAATAGATTGAATATGAAGAGATTATTTTTATTGTTTGCATTTGCATCAATTATATCGGTCGCAGGTGCGTGGAGTAGAGATGTCGAAGAGGGCATTGTTTTGTTGGCAACCAAGCATTTGTCAACCGAGGCAAAGAGTGTGGTTGTTGGCTATTTGGGTGATACATATGAAGATGATGTCAGATATCTTTATCTGCTCGAAAAACAAAAAACAGCAAGCCATACAGAAGAGATTCATTATTGCCATTTGAATAGCGAATATAAGCCTTTGAAGGTGGAAGGTGATGATGCTGTTTCCGCTATGGAGGGTGTTGTCAATGTGGTGCGCAATCATAAATCGCATTCAGATGCCGAAGTTGTATCGGCCTTGCGTACGATGATAACTCTTGTGTGTGATATGCACGACCTTGGAAAATTTCGTATCGATGGTATTCCCCACTCACAAAGCGACTTTAAGTTCTATCGCCGCAAAAGTGATATTGGAGCGAAGCGAGAAATATTACTACCAATGAAGTGGTCTACCTTTTGGCTCAGTTACGCAAGGCGACATGTCGGTTTTTCGGGAGCTTTCTGGGCTGAGGATATGGAATTGAATTTAGGAGATCGCTTTGCCGATTACTCGAAAGGCTCCTTGTATGATTGGGTAGCCGAAAATGGTGCAAAGTCTGCGCATTATCTCTCCTTATATAAACCGGACTCTATTATGTTGCTACAAGAAAGCAATGAGTTGGAGGAGATAAACTATGATATGATGCTTAGAGCTGGTTGTCGTTTGGCTGCACTATTGAATGAGACACTTAAATAAATACACTTAAATAAATACACTTAAATTAATTTTATTATGAAAAAAATCTTAATCATTACAATCGCTTTTGTGGGTGCATTAGGTGTGTATAACGCAAAAGCGTGGGGCAATCAAGCCCACGGAACAACTGCTTACATTGCAGAACAACACCTCACTCCTGAGGCTAAGGAGAAGTGCCATTATTATTTGAAACACACTCTTCCATACTACGCATCGTGGATGGACGCGTGGCGTGGTGCAGCAAAATTCAAAGCGGTAAACAACCATCATTCAGGTAAAGCGATGCCCGATGGTGTTAATTACGATATGAAGGGTGGAAGCCGTCCGGGTCGCGTTATGGGACACCTTGTAAGTGCTCTTGCAGAGTTGGGTGATGGCAAGTACAAGAATTTGCCGGATTCGGTTGTGCGTCAGCGACTTGTTAATATGATGCACTATGTTGGCGATATGCATTGCCCATGCCATGTCGGATTCCCTAAGGAGACTTTCCCTCAATATGGGTATCAACTTACCAATAAGGGTAAGGAACAAGGATTCCATGGCTATTGGGACGGCTCTATGTCTTGGCAAGGTCGCGGAAAATGGACTTACGAGAAGTTTGCTGCGCAAGTGGATAAAGTATCGCCGGAGCAGGCTGCTGCATGGCAGAGTGGTACACTCGAAGATTGGGGACGCGACATTGTGAAGTTTGGACATCGTGCGCGTGCTATTACTCCTGAGGGTACAGATATCTCCAAGATGACTAAGGAGCAGAAGAAGGCTTCGATTGCCTTGACAAACGAGGCTATTTTGATGGGTGGATATCGCCTTGCTTATGTGTTGAACACAATTTTCTCAGATGGTAACATTAAAACATTTAACGAATAATAGTAATTATGAAAAAGATATTTCTGTTTTTAGCATTTGCATTCACCGTATTAGCGGCGAATGCGTGGACCAAAGTTTGTGATGAGGCTGCTGTAATTCTGGCAAGCCAACACCTTACACCAGAGGCAAAGAGCGTGGTTGATAAGTATTTGGGCAATAAGTATGGTGATGATGTTCAGTATCTCTATGCTCTCGAAAAGGCAAAGACTGCAACTCATTCCGAGGATATTCACTATTTGCATCTCGACAAGAAACTCAAACCAAAGAAGTCGAAGAAGGGCGATGCTTATGCCGCTATAAATAATTCGTTGAAGGTGGTCAAGGCTCATAATTCCTATTCACCAAAAGAGGTAACTACGGCGTTGCGAGTTATAATCAATGCTATGTGCGATATGCACTACATCTCCAATATCCGTATCGATAAGATTCCGCACTCTAAGTACGATTTCGAATATACGCGTCCAAATGGCGAGTATGGAAAGAGAAAGAGTACGACTGCTAAAATTAAGTGGTCTAGAACTTGGGCCGGATTCAACTATCCGCGTGGCTACTCGGCTGCATACCGAGCATACGATATGAAGCTTTGCTTGGGTGATAGATATGCAGAGTTTACAAAGGGCACACTCGCTGATTGGGCTTCTGATAATGGTGCTATTGCAGCACGCTATCTTGAAATCTTCCAGCCGGATAGAACAGTGGCATATATGGATTACATGATGAGAGAGGACGATAGTTACGATATGCTTATCAAGGCAAGTTGTCGTTTGGCTGCATTGCTAAATCAAACTATTAAATAAATAACCACTAAAATGAATTGTTATGAGAAAAATTAAATTATCAATTTTAGCAATTGTTGCAATCTGCTCGGTACAGAGTGCAATGGCTTGGGGTACACCGGGACACCTTAGTTCGGCGTATATTGCAGAACTACATCTTACACCCGAGGCAAAGGCAAAGTGTCGTTACTACCTTAAACACACCCTTCCATACTATGCTATGTGGATGGACTGTTGGCGTGGTGTAAAGGAGTTTGAGGCTATCAATAATGGACACTCACTCAGAACTACCGAAGATGGTCGTAAAATAACTTGGGAGGCTTTTGACTCATCGGTTGGCGGTGTTGCAACTCCAACCCCTCCGGGACGCGCTATGGGACACCTCTATAATGCACTCAATGAGTTGGGTGGCGGCAAGTACAAGAATTTGCCGGATTCGGTAGTTCGCCAGCGCCTTATCAATATGGTTCACTATGTGCCGGATATGCACTGTCCTTCGCACTGCGGATTTCCTGAAAAGTTTTATCCAATTGGAAAGAAGTATGACCTTAAACGAAATGGCAAACCAGCTAATTTTCACGGTTTTTGGGACGGCTCGGCTGCTTATAAGCGTAAGAATTGGACATTGAAGAAGTACGCAGAGATGCTTGATAATGTATCGCCAAAGCAGGTTAAGAAGTGGCAGAGAGGTTTGGATAAGAAGGACCTTAGAGCAGGTATTGGCTCTTGGGGTAAGGAGTGTATTGAGAATGCACACGAGGCATACGCAATTATTCCAGAGGGAACCGATCTTGCAAAATTGACAAAGGAGCAACAGAAGCAGGTTCAAGAGTTGTCTGCCCGTGCTATATTGACAGGAGCTTACCGTTTGGCGTATGTGCTTAACACCCTCTTTGCAGAGTAATTACTAACACTAAACATGAATTAAATTATGAAAAAGATACTTTTGTTTGTAGCGTTTATCTCGCTTGTTTGCAGCGCAAATGCATGGAATAAGAATGTCGATGCAGGTGCTGTAGTTTTGGCAACTAAATATCTTACACCGGAGGCAAAGGGCGTTGTTGAGAAGTACTTGGGAACAGCTTACGAGGACGATGTCGATTTCCTCTATTTCTTGGAGCGCAAGAAGAAGGCTACCCATACCAAGGAGATTCATTTCCTCCACCTCGACAAGAACTTCCAGCCTATGGAGGTTGAGGGCGATGACGCGTTGAAGGCTATCAACGAGGCATTGGCGGTTGTTCGTAATCGCAACTCACATTCCGATGCAGAGGTGAAGAAGGCTCTTCGCCATGTGATAAATTTGATGCTTGATATTCACAATTTCTCGAATATCCGTATCGAGAATATCGAGCATTCGCAGGCAGATTTCGAGTTTAGACGCCAAGTGAGCGATTACAAACCGACAGAGTATAAGATGTATAAGTGGTCGAAGATTTGGAACCAGTTGAGTAATCGTCAGGGCATCTTCCACGCCGAGTTGATGGCAGAGGATATGGAGTTGTGTCATGGAGATAAGTTTGCAGAGTTCACAAAGGGCAATCTTCACGATTGGGCAGCAGATAATGGCGCAAGAGCAGCGGAGCAGTTGGCAATTATGTATCCAAATTCAGAGATAACAATTCGTTACTTCAATTTGATGGAGTATATCAACTACGACATGATGACTCGTGCCGGTATGCGTTTGGCAGCTTTGCTGAACGAGGCTATCAAATAAATATAAGTTATGAAGAAATTAGCGATTATTACTCTTGCGTTTATCTTTAGTTTTGGGTTAGAGAGCGCAAAGGCTTGGAGTAGTTTCTGCCACGCAGGCTCGGTCTATGTTGCCGAGCTGCACCTCACGCCAAAGGCGAAGAAGATGTGTCGTCACTACCTCAAACATACGCTTCCGTATTACGCTTCGTGGATGGATTCTTGGAAAGGTGCAGATGTGTTCAAGTCGGTGAATGCTCGCCATTCGGTGATGATTAAGGCTGATGGTAAGAACATCGATATGGCATTTGACGAGTATGGCAAACCTTATGGCGTGACACCGGGTGAGTGCATGGGTTATCTGCGCGATGCCTTGGCAGAGTTGGGCGAGGGTAAGTATAAGAATCAGCCCGATTCGCTTGTGCGTCAGCGACTTGTAAATATGGTGCATTATGTTGCCGATATGCATTGCCCTTCGCACATCAATTATCCGAAGCACCTCTATCCTCACTATGTGAACAATCGCCAAGTGGTGATAAATGGCAAGAAAAACACATTTCACGGTTTTTGGGATTGGGTGCCAGCCTATGGTCGAAAGGGTTGGAAGTTAGAGGACTACGCTAAGAATGTTGATAAAATTTCGCGCAAGCAGGCAGCGGCTTGGCAGAGTGGCACGCTCGAGGATTGGGGGCGTGACATTGCCGAGGCTGGACATCTCGGCTATAAGATGCTCGAAGGGGTAAACGATATTGCCGAAATGAGTGAGGAGCAGATGTCGGCTGCGCGTGATTTGACCGACAAAATGGCAATGATGGCGGCGTATCGTTTGGCGCATGTGCTGAATACAATCTTTAGTTATTAGAAAGGAGGGATTGTTATGAAAAGAGTGTCAATGTTATTTGTTCTTCTTATATCTGTTTTTGTTGCTAATGCGTGGTATCGTCAGTGTGATGAGGCGGTTGTGATTGTAGCGTCAAAACATCTCTCTCCTAAGGCTAAAAAGCTGGTAAATAAATATTTAGGTAGCGACTATTCGGATGATGTTCACTATCTTTACAATACAGAGAAAGAGTTGGCGAAGCAGAAGAAACTCAAGAAGGGGGCGCGCAATATTCACGACCTTCATCTCGATAAAAACCTGCGTCCAAAGAATGTAAAGGGAGAGGATTCATACAAGGCAATAAACAATGGTTTGGAGGTTGTGCGCAACCATAAAAGTCACTCAAAAGAGGAGGTTAGAACGGCGTTGCGCGTAGTTATCAATCTGATTTGCGATTTCCATAGTGTTGCGAAAGTTCGCCTCGATGGTTATCCACACTCATACAAGTCATTCTCTTACACAACACAGGTGCGCGAGTGGGGGCCTAAGAGTGTGTTGACTAAGACGCATAAATGGAGAACTTCTTGGCTGAAATTCGATGGTGGATTCCCTCTATTCTCTCCTAAGTATTGGGCTGAAGATATGGAGATTTTCATTGGAGACAAATATGCCGAATATTCGAAAGGAACTTTGGATGATTGGGCTACTGAGGTTGGAACTATTGCAGCCTATTATCTCGAATTTTGCAAACCCGATGCTCGTGTTCCGTATATGGAGTTTAAGAGTATGGAGGTTGTTAATTACGAATTGTATGTCAAGGCAGCTTGCCGTTTGGCAGCTTTGCTGAACGAGAACTTGAAGTAGGCTCTACGAAACTAAAATTGATAAAGGCGTAGTGAAATTTTAATTTCACTGCGCTTTTCTTTTGAACTTATCGGAATAATCCATAAATTTGTGGTTTATTAGGAGTGTTGTCACAAAAACGCTAAAAAATGAAGAGAATTATCCTCTCCGGTGGTGGTACCGGAGGTCATATCTACCCCGCAGTGTCGGTTGCTGAGGCGTTGAAAAAACGCTTGGGTGACGATGTTGAGATACTGTTTGTCGGTGCAGAAGGAAAGATGGAGATGTCGTTGATTCCGAATTTGGGATATAACATCAAAGGTTTGACCATAGCAGGTCTTCAACGATACTTCACTTGGAAGAACTTTGCGCTGCCATACTATCTGTTTCGCAGCCTCAATCAGGCACGCCGCATCATTAAGGAGTTTAAGCCCGATGTTGTGGCGGGTTTTGGAGGTTACGCCAGCGCACCAATTGTCTTTGTGGCACAGTGTATGGGTGTGCCGACAATTATTCAGGAGCAGAACTCATACGCAGGCTTGGTAAATAAAATTGTCTGTGGTAGAGCCAAGAAGGTGTGTGTAGCATACGAGGGTATGGAGCGTTTCTTCGACAAGGCGAAGATTGTCTTGACGGGAAATCCTCTGCGTAGCGCCTTTGGCAGTGGCAAGGTTGATAGAGAGGTTGCCTTTGCTCACTACGGATTGAAGGAGGGTATGCCAACGATTTTGGTTGTGGGTGGCTCGCTCGGAACTCGTACCTTGAACAATATGATGAAGTCGTGGATTGTTACGCTTGGTGGTGAGGCTCCCGTGCAGGTTGTGTGGCAGACAGGACGCTACTACGAGAAGGAGATGCGCGACTTTTTTGCTCATTATCCGACAAAGAATATCTCGCTTGTGCCGTTTATCGACCGTATGGACTACGCCTACGAGATTGCCGATGTCGTAATTTCGCGTAGCGGAGCATGTACGGTGTCGGAGTTGTGTTTGGCAAAGAAACCTACGCTATTTGTTCCATCTCCAAATGTCGCCGAGGACCATCAAACTAAAAATGCTCGTGCCTTGGTGGATAAGGGAGCAGCGATGATGGTCAGTGATTCCGAGGCTGCCGACTGCGGTATAGCGACCGCATTGAAGATGGTGGCAGATGGTGCGTTATTGGCAAAACTGTCTGAGAATATAGCTAAATTGGCGACTCCCGATGCTGCGGAAAGGGTGGCTGATGAGATTCTTAAACAGATTAAGGAGTAGCAAAGATGAAAAATCGAGTCTATTTTCTTGGTATCGGAGGTATCGGCATGAGTGCATTGGCTCGCTACTTCTTGCACGAGGGGTGGCAGGTGGCAGGCTACGACCGCACCGCAACCGACCTCACACGCAAGTTGGAGGCTGAGGGGGCTTTGGTACACTACGAAGATGATGTAGAGTTGATACCTGCGCCATTCCGCGATAAGGAGCATACGGTAGTAATCTACACCCCCGCAATTCCTGCTGACCATTCGGAGCAGGCGATGTTTCGCGCCGAAGGCTTCGAGATTAAGAAGCGTTCGCAGGTGCTAGGCTTGCTCTCGCAAGGCAAGTATGTGCAGGCGGTGTCGGGTACGCACGGCAAGACCTCAACCTCGACATTGACCGCGTGGCTG
>JAZOBZ010000083.1:0-7505 GCA_045596245.1 Alistipes sp.
GCTGCTCGCGAGGGCGGTCTTAAATTCTAAGAAGCGATATGGCAAATACAAATGTAAAGAAAGTAAACACAGGCGACCTCGGCGAGTTGAAAGAGCGTCTCGTTGGTATCAACCGTGTAACAAAGGTTACAAAGGGTGGTCGTACATTCAGCTTCTCTGCAATTGTTGTAGTAGGTAACGAGAACGGTGTGGTAGGCTACGGTCTTGGTAAGGCATCGGAGGTTGCTTCGGCTATCGCAAAGGGAACAGAGGATGCAAAGAAGAACTTGGTTCGTATTCCTGTAATCAACGGTACCATTCCTCACAAGCAGGAGATGCGTTTCGGTGGTTCGGAGGTTATGATTCGTCCGGCAGCTCCCGGTACAGGTATCATCGCCGGTGGTGCGATGCGTGCCGTATTGGAGTCGGTAGGTATCAAGAATGTGCTTGCAAAGAGCAAGGGTTCATCTAACCCACACAACCTCGTTAAGGCTACCGTAGGTGCACTCTGCGAGTTGCGTGACGCATACACAGTGGCACAGACTCGTGGTATCTCACTCAAACAAGTGTTTAACGGTTAATTTTTAAGGAAGAACTATGGCAACATTGAAGATTACACAGATTAAGAGCCGTATCGGTTCGACTGCACAGCAGTGCAAGAACCTCGATGCACTCGGACTTCACAGAATTAACCACACAGTAACTCACAGCGATTCGGCTATCATCTTGGGTATGTTGAACAAAGTGAAGCACTTGGTAAAGGTTGAGGTAGTAGAGGAGAAGGCTGCAAAGAAGGCTGCAAAGGCTGAGGCACCTGCTGTTGAGGCAGAGGTAGCAGAGGCTCCAAAGGCTGAGAAGAAGGCTCCTGCAAAGAAGCCTGCTGCAAAAAAAGTAACAAAGACAAAGAAGGAGGAATAGTAAATGGAACTCAATAATCTTAAACCCGCAAAGGGTTCGACACACCACGATAAGCGTGTAGGTCGTGGTGCAGGTTCGGGACACGGAGGCTATTCGACTCGTGGTAACAAGGGTGCACAGTCTCGTTCCGGATATTCGCAGAAGTTGGGCTTCGAGGGCGGTCAGATGCCGTTGCAGCGCCGTCTTCCTAAGTTCGGTTTCACGAACTTGAAAAGAGTAGAGTTTAAGCCAATCAACCTCTCGACTCTCGATGCTCTCGCAGCAAAGAGTGGCGTTAAGGAGGTAAATATCGACACATTGGTAGCAGCTGGCTTCGTATCGGGCAACGACCGTGTGAAGATTCTTGGTAATGGTGCATTGACCGTTGCATTGACCGTAACAGCTCACGCTTTCTCGAAGAGCGCAGAGGCTGCTATCGTTGCAGCAGGTGGTAGCATCGTAAAGTTGTAATAAACAGGCTAAAACCTAAATTTTTATGAAAAGTTATCTGATTGTTGGTATCATTCTCTTGGTTATTGTAGCCTTGATGTTTACCAATAAGAAGTTTTTAGAGACAATCAAGAATATATTCAAAATCGAGGAGTTGCGTAAGCGTCTTGGTTACACTGCTCTTTTGATTTTGGTATATCGCTTGGGTTGTTATGTGGTAATTCCGGGTATCGACCCTAACCTTTTGGGTGAGGGTTCGGGCTTGGCAAACCAGATGGACAGCAACAACCTTTTGGGCTTGCTTAACGTATTCTCTGGTGGTGCATTTGCCAATGCCGCAATCTTCGCGCTCGGAGTTATGCCGTACATTACCGCTTCGATTATCATTCAGCTGCTCGGCATGATGGTTCCTGCCGTTCAGAAGGTGATGAAGGAGGGTGAGAGCGGACGCCGCAAGATGAACCAGTGGACACGCCTTTTGACCATTGCTGTGCTTGCGTTGCAGGGACCTGCCTATGTGGCAAACCTCTACAACCAGCTCCCTGGTGAGGCATTTGTCTTCGGTTCGAGCGTGTTGTTCACCATCTACGCAACCGTTATCCTTATCGCAGGTACCATGTTCGTAATGTGGCTCGGCGAGAAGATTACCGACAAGGGTCTTGGTAACGGTGTGTCGTTGATTATCATGATTGGTATCGTGGCTCGTTTGCCACACGCCTTGCTCGCTGAGTTGAGTGCTCGTTTGAACACTTCGACCGGTTCGCTTATCATGATTATCGTGGAGTTGGTGTTGCTCTTCTTGGTATTTATGGCAACCATAGCAGTAGTACAGGCAGTCCGCAAGGTACCTGTACAGTATGCGAAGCGTATCATCGGCAACAAGCAGTACGGTGGTGTTCGTCAGTACATTCCTTTGAAGATGAATGCGGCAAATGTAATGCCTATCATCTTCGCTCAGGCACTGATGTTTATCCCTATGTTGTTTGCCAATGTAGCACCTAAGTTTGCCGGCGCATTCGCCGACATGACAGGTGTGTGGTACAACCTTACGCTCGCAGTGTTGGTAATCGCATTTACATTCTTCTATACTGCGATTATCATCAACCCTCAGCAGATGGCTGACGATATGAAGCGTAACGGCGGCTTTATCCCTGGCGTTAAGCCTGGTAAGGCAACTGTGCAGTATATCGATGGCATTCTGACTCGAATCACTCTTCCGGGCTCAATCTTCCTTGCTATCGTGTCGATTTTGCCGGCACTCGCAATGAAGTTCTTGGGCATTCAGCAGTCGTTTGCATACTTCTTCGGAGGTACATCGTTGCTGATTATGGTAGGTGTGGTTCTTGATACTCTGCAGCAGATAGAGAGCCACCTTTTGAATCGTCACTATGACGGTCTTATGAAGACCGGACGCATTCAGGGTCGCCACTAAAAAGCCAATACATCGAGTTCGAAGATGATATATCTGAAAACAGAAGAAGAGATCGAGTTGCTCCGTGAGAACAACCTTTTGGTGAGCAAGACGCTTGCCGAGGTTGGTCGCCACATCAAACCGGGCGTAACCACGAAGCAGTTGGATAGAATCATCGAAGATTTTATCCGTTCACACGGTGCAACTCCGGCTTTTCTTGGATATCAAGGCTATCCTGCCTCGGCTTGTATTTCGATAAACGAGCAGGTGGTACACGGTATCCCTTCGGACAACATCGTAATAAAAGAGGGCGATATAGTATCGGTCGATGTAGGTACATTTATGAAGGGGTTTGTGGGTGATTCGGCATATACGTTTGCCGTAGGAGAGGTGTCGGCGGAGGCTCGACAACTCATGGAGGTCACCAAAGAGGCTCTTTATAGAGGTACAGCACAGGCGAAGGCGGGAAATCGCGTAGGCGACATTTCGGCCGCTGTGCAAGACTACGCTGAGAGTTTCGGTTATGGCGTAGTGCGCGAATTGGAAGGACACGGACTGGGTCGAAAAATGCACGAAGAGCCAGGGGTGCCCAATTACGGTTTGCGAGGCAGAGGTCCCTTGTTGAAGGAGGGAATGGTAATCTGCATAGAACCGATGATTACGATGGGAACGAGAGCGGTAGTGTTCGAGCGTGACGGTTGGACCGTCAGAACTCGTGACAGAAAGCCTGCGGCACACTACGAGTTTGCTGTGGCAATCCGCAAAGATGGTCCCGATGTGCTTACAGATTTTAGTATTATCGAAGATTCACTTGGGTAGAGGGTTCGACAAGAGGCGGAGAGTTTGATAAGGAGGCGCATGGCGCGATTTGATAAGAAGGCGCACGGCGCGACTTGAAGCACTTGTTGAGGCGTAATACCTGTTAAAGAAGCGAAAAACTCAGTAAAGATGGCAAAACAGACTGCTATTGAAAGGGACGGAACTGTAACCGAGGCGTTGTCGAATGCAATGTTTCGAGTAGAGTTGGATAACGGACATGTTATCACCGCCCACATCTCCGGAAAGATGCGTCAGCACTACATTAAAATCCTTCCGGGAGATAAAGTAAAAGTGGAGATGACTCCTTATGATTTGAGTAAGGGTCGTATATCCTTTAGGTACAAATAACAAAAGATTGCTTGAAAAATTATGAAAGTAAAAGCATCAATCAAGAAAAGAAGCGAGGATTGCAAGATTGTAAGACGCAAGGGTAAGCTCTATGTTATCTGCAAGAAGAATCCTAAGTTCAAAATGCGCCAAGGGTAAATAAAAACGATTAACAAAACAAGAAAAAGAGAAAATTTATGGCACGTATAGTCGGTGTAGATTTACCAAAGAATAAGCGAGGCGAGATTGGCTTGACCTACATTTATGGTATTGGTCGCAGCACAGCTCAGAAGATCCTCGACAAGTGTGGCATCAGCTACGATACAAAAGTAGATGAGTGGACAGATGAGCAGGTCGGAGCAATCCGTGCCGCTATCGCCGAGATGGATATCAAGGTTGAGGGTGAGGCTCGTTCGCTCGTACAGTTGAACATTAAGCGATTGATGGATATCGGTTGCTACCGTGGAATCCGTCATCGTATCGGTCTTCCGGTTCGTGGACAGAGCACCAAGAACAACGCTCGTACACGCAAGGGTAAGAAGAAGACCGTTGCAAATAAGAAGAAGGCAACTAAGTAATAGTGAAGAATTATGGCAAAGAAAACACAATCAGTTAAGAAGAAGGTCGTTAAGGTTGGTGCGAATGGCATGGCTTTCGTACACTCTACCTTCAACAATGTCATCATTACCATCACTAACGAGGTTGGTGAGGTTATCAGCTGGTCATCGGCTGGTAAGATGGGCTTCCGTGGTTCAAAGAAGAACACCCCTTATGCAGCGCAGACCGCAGCAGCAGATTGCGCAAAGGTTGCCTTTGATATGGGATTGCGTAAGGTTAAGGTTTATGTGAAGGGTCCGGGACAGGGCCGTGAGAGTGCAGTTCGTACAATTCACGGTGCAGGCATCGAGGTTACTGAGATTATCGATGTAACTCCACTGCCACACAATGGTTGCCGTGCTCCTAACCGCCGCCGTGTATAATTTGTAGGTAGGCGAAAGAAGAGAATCACTGAAAAACTTAATCTATTAAAAAAAGTAAAGAACAATGGGAAAGTATATAGTACCAAAAACGAAAATCGCCCGCCGCTTTGGTGAGGCAATTTACGGTGCCGATAAGTCTCTCGACAAGCGTAATGTACCACCGGGACAACACGGTCTTGCTCGCAAGCGTAAGAAGGTTTCGGAGTACGGCACACAGTTGAGCGAGAAGCAGAAGGCAAAGTACACCTACGGTTTGTTGGAGAAGCAGTTTGCTCGCACTTACGAGGCAGCAGCCCGTATGGGTGGTATTACCGGTGAGAACTTGTTGAAATTGTTGGAGTGTCGTTTGGACAATGTAGTATATCGTCTTGGCATTGCTCCTACTCGTGCAGCAGCGCGTCAGTTGGTTTCGCACCGTCACATTTGTGTTAATGGTAATGTAGTTAACATTCCATCGTATTCGTTGCGTGTAGGCGATGTAGTGTCGGTACGCGAGAAGTCGAAGACTTTGGAGGTTATCAGCGAGTCGTTGCTCGGCGCAAACCACAGCCGTTATGCATGGTTGGAGTGGGACGGCGCATCGATGAGTGGTAAGTTCTTGGCTCGTCCTGAGCGTGAGGAGATACCTGAGAATATCAAGGAGCAGTTCATTGTCGAGTTGTACTCTAAATAGTAACTAATAACACATAATAAAATTATGGCAATTTTAGCGTTTCAAAGACCCGAAAAGGTAATCGTAGTAGAATCGACCGCATCGTTCGGAAAGTTTGAGTTCCGTCCGTTGGAGCCGGGCTATGCGATGACCATCGGTAATGCTTTGCGCCGAGTGTTGCTCTCATCGTTGGAGGGCTACGCAATTACAACTGTAAAGGTTGACGGCGTTGACCACGAGTTTGCCGCTATTCCGGGCGTAATGGAGGGAATGTTGGATATCGTTTTGAACTTAAAACAAATCCGCTTCATTCGCACTGTCGAGAATCAGGATTTCGAGAAGGCTACTATCAATGTAGCTGGTGTATCTGAGCTTACAGCAGGTTACATCTCGAACTTCTTGTCCTCGTTCAAGGTTCTCAACCCTGAGTTGGTAATTTGCCACCTTGCACCAGGTACAAAGATGCAGTTGACCATCACTATCGGTAAAGGTCGCGGTTATGTACCTGCTGAGGAGAATGCTCCTGCAAATGCAGAGTTTGGTTTGTTGCCAATCGACTCGATTCACACTCCAATCGTGAATGTTAAGTATTCGCGTGAGGACTACCGTGTTGAGCAGCGTACCGACTATGAGAAGTTGAACCTTGAGATTACAACTGATGGCTCTATCAAGCCGAAGGAGGCTTTGAAGGAGGCTGCGAAGATTTTGATTCAGCACTTTATGCTCTTCTCTGACGAGAAGATGACCATCAACCTTGATGAGGTCTCTTCGGAGGCTGAGTTGAATGAGCCTGAGTTGCACATGCGACAACTGCTCAAAACCAAGTTGGTGGACAAGGATTTGAGTGTTCGTGCTCTCAACTGCCTCAAAGCAGCAGATGTAGAGACCATTGGAGATTTGGTAAGACTTAATCGCAATGACCTTCTCAAATTCCGTAACTTTGGTAAGAAGTCGCTCACAGAGCTTGACGCACTGTTGGCATCGCTCGACTTGAAGTTCGGAATGGATGTATCAATTTACAAACTTGATAAAGAATAATTATGAGACATAATAAGAATTTCAACCATCTTGGCCGTCAGGCGGGACACCGTAAGGCGATGTTGTCGAACATGGCTTCGTCCCTTATTCTCCACAAGCGCATCGAGACCACTGTGGCAAAGGCAAAGGCTGTTCGTCAGTTCATCGAGCCACTCGTAACTCGTTCGAAGGAGGATACAACCCATTCTCGCCGTATCGTATTCTCGTACCTCAAACAGAAGGAGGCCGTTACAGAGTTGTTCCGTACAATCGCTCCAAAGATTGCAGAGCGTCCAGGCGGTTATACTCGTATTTTGAAGACTGGATTCCGTCTTGGTGACGGTGCTGATATGTGTATCATTGAGTTCGTTGATTTCAACGAGGCATACACACTCGGTGTAACTCCTGCTGCTGCACCAGCTGCTGAGGCAAAGCCAAAGACTCGCCGTTCGCGTGCGAAGAAGGCTACTGACGCAGTTGAGGACGCAACCGTAGTAAAGGCTCCAAAGGCAAAGGCTCCAAAGGCTGCTACCAAGGCTACTGCTGCTAAGGTTGCGAAGAAGACTAATGTCGGCAAAAAAATGTAAAAATCGATTTTAAGGAGCATTTGCTTCCTTATCTTCAAATTCAGAGGTGGTCACATACGCTTAGTATGCTCCCACCTCTCTCTTTTTTGATGGCGTTGCAACTATCTCCTTAAAATCAATTTTCAACAAAATTATATGGCATGGTGTTGTGAAAATCGTCATTCCGAGCGAATGTAGTGAGCGTGGGAATATCCCATATTATGCTTTTAGCCATTAGCTTTTTATATACCCCCTCCGCTACGCTCGAAGCTGTCTAACAAGGTGATTTCAGCGTTACGCTTGCCCTCAAAATGCTCATTTACGCCAAGTAAACTCCGCTTTTTCGGGCTACGCAAGCCTTGAAATCCCTCTTGTTATACAACTTCTAACAAAAAGGGAGTGCCTAA
>JAZOBZ010000084.1:0-22569 GCA_045596245.1 Alistipes sp.
TCTCTTGATAGCTCTCTCTACATTCTCCTTAGGCATATTCTCAGCCTTAGCATTCTGCATTAAGATGCGTAGACGAGTATTTGCCGAAGGGTCGCTACCACCTGCCTTAACGGCAATTTCAATCTCCTTGCCAATTTTAGTAAAGACACGAGCCATGTGTCCCCATCTCTTCATTTTTCTCGCTTTGCGATACTCAAATGCTCTTCCCATACTTTTTTCCTTTCTTTATTATATTGTTTGTTAACTTATTGCTTCTTGTCTTGTAAATCGTTCCGATGCGCTCTTTTTGCACCTTGCTTGTGTCGTAAATGCTCACATACGCCAAGTATGCTCCGCTTTCCGCCACTGCTCAACGCCCAAAAATAGTCTCATCGCCTCCGATTTTCGCCCTTGGGAGGGACGCTTGTTAATTAATTGTCCCTGATTCCCACCTCTTTTGAGAGTTGAACTTATTACTTCTTGTTCAGCAAATCGTTCCGATGCGCTCTTTTTGCACCCACAATCTACACACATAGTGAAATTATATTTCACTTCCAACTTGCAAAGTTATAAAAAAGTTGCAAAAATACTCTTTGTGGCACGAACTTTTGTGTAAAAATTTTGCAAAATAGAAAAAAGGTTGTACCTTTGCGCTCGGAAAGATGGCAGAGTGGTCGAATGCGCCGGTCTTGAAAACCGATGAGCTGAGAGGCTCCGGGGGTTCGAATCCCTCTCTTTCCGCTGGAATTGTAGCAGAGCAGATGGCGTTTCCGCCATCTGTTTTTTTGTGCGAATGTTCTGTGTGAGCAAGCTCCCACCACCTTCGCCCAAATAAACCAGCCTTCGGCTTTTGCTCTGTTACAAACAAGAGCGTTTCTCGCTATATGAGGGTTGCGCGGATATTTGTGTCTATTGCTCGCCTATCGGCTGCGCTACATGGTATCCGCGCGAGGGCTACCGCCCTTCGAATCCCTCTCTTTCCGCTGGAATTGTAGCAGAGCAGATGGCGTCTTCGCCATCTGTTTTTTTTGTGCGAATGTTCTGTGTGAGCAAGCTCCCCCAAGCAGAAATAAACCTGCTTGGCGATACATTTAATTGTCATTGCTGCGATTAAACCGAGGGCAGAAACTGCTTGCAGACTATGCCGAGGCGGAGTAGTGAAGACCGAAGTCAATTGTCGATTATATTTGTTTGCGTAAGCGTGCCACTGGAATATCCAACATCTCGCGATATTTCGCTACCGTTCGGCGGGCGATGCAGTATCCTTTGTCGTTAAGGATATTCATCAACTGCTCATCGGTAAGCGGTTTGCGCTTGTTCTCCGAGGCAATAGCCTCCTGCAAGATGTTTTTTACCTCGTATGATGACACCTCCTCGCCATTCTGCGTCTGCATAGCTTCGGAAAAGAGCGATTTTAATAAAATAATGCCGAATTGCGTCTGGACATATTTACTATTCACCACACGAGATATGGTCGAAACATCGAGCCCTGTGCGGTCGGCGATATCTTTCAAAATCATCGGGCGCAGTTTGCTCCTGTCGCCATCGCGGAAGTATTCACGCTGATAGTCGAGAATGGTCTGCATCGTGCGCATCAGCGTATCGTGGCGCTGCTTTATAGCCGACATAAACCACTTTGCCGAGTCAATCTTATTCTTTATAAACTGTATCGCCTCCTTGTCGCTATCGCTCTTTTCGCCCTTCTGTGTCGCTATATCACGAATCATCTCGACATAGTGGCGATTGATACGCAGTTCGGGGATATTGTAGGAATTTAGCGAGAGGTCGAACTGACCATCGTGGTAGTCGAGCAGAAAGTCGGGAATAATATATGGTGCAGCCTCTGAGCCACCCTCCGAGAAGAGATTTCCGGGCTTTGGCGAGAGGTGCTGAATCTCCTGCACTGCATTACGGAACTCCTCCTCCGTAACCGAAAGGCGTGCCATCAATCGCTCGTAGTGCTTTCTGACAAACTCCTCGAAGTGGTTTTGCAGGATTTTATGCGCCAACTCGCGCTCGGGAGTGTCAAGAGGTTGAGCCTCTATCTGCAACAGCAACGACTCTCGCAAATCTCGCGCACCAACGCCCACAGGCTCCAAGCGTTGTATTATCGAGAGTAGTCGTTCCAGTTGCTCCGCCGTAGTCTCGATGCCGAGCGAGAAGGCTATATCGTCAGCGAGCGACTCCAAATCTCGGCGGAGATAGCCATCTTCGTCAATGCTTCCGACAAGGAAGGTCGCAAGTTGCATCTCAAACTCCGAGAAATTCTTGTAGCCCAACTGCTCGATAAGCGACTCCTGCAACGAGCGACCGCCCGAAATTTGGATATTTCGGGGTTGGTCATCTTTCGAATAGTGATTCAAACGGCTCTTATAGGCGGGTGTATCGTCTTCACGCAGATACTCCTCGACCGAGATTTGCTGAGGCTCCTCCTCGTTCTCGGCAGGGTGGTCCTCTTCGAGAACGACATTCTCCTCAATCTCCTCCTTTATGCGCTGTTCGAGCATAACGGTAGGCAGTTCCAGAAGTTTAATCATCTGAATCTGCTGTGGTGAAAGTTTTTGCTGCTGCAAAAGCAGTTGTGCGTTTGATAATTTCATAGCGGTCAAAAAGTTCAACTGCAACCTTTTATCGCCTCTTCATTTTGGCGCAAGCAAAAATGGCATTCAATGACATTCGGGCTTATGCCCTTAATGGCAATCGCACTCTGACGAGTGCTGAATGACAGGCGCTTTAAGTTGTTTTGCCATTCTATGCCATTCAGCAGTCAAAGACTGCGTTTGTCATTCTATGCCATTCTATGCCATCTACGACCTCAAAGAATGCTGAATTAAAACTCAGCATTCTTTAAGGTACGAGGGAACGGTATCACATCGCGGATATTGCTCATACCTGTAACGAAGAGCAACAATCGCTCGAAACCGAGTCCGAATCCTGAGTGAGGAGCCGAGCCCCAACGGCGTGTGTCAAGGTACCACCACATATCCTTCTCAGGAATGTTCAACTCCTTGATTCTTGCAGATAGTTTGCCATAATCTGCCTCTCGCTCCGAACCGCCTATAATCTCGCCGATTTTCGG
This sequence comes from Alistipes sp., assembly GCA_045596245.1. GTDB lineage: Bacteria > Bacteroidota > Bacteroidia > Bacteroidales > Rikenellaceae > Alistipes. The sequence goes on from JAZOBZ010000084.1 coordinate 3,059, forward strand.
GAAGAGAACATCCATAGCGCGAACGGTCTTGCCGTCCTCGTTCTGCTTCATATAGAATGCCTTGATATCCTTTGGATAGTTGATAAGGATAACCGGCTTCTTGAAGTGCTCCTCTACGAGGTAACGCTCATGCTCACTCTGCAAGTCGCTGCCCCACTCGCAAGGGAACTCGAACTTCTTGCCCGAAGCCTTCAAAATCTCGATACCCTCGGTGTAGTCGAGGCGTACAAAGTCGTTCTCCAATACGAAGTTGAGACGGTCGAGCAACTCGTTATCCCACATCTTGTTCATAAATTCGAGGTCCTCCTTGCAGTTATCGAGAGCGTAGCGGATAAGGTATTTCAAAAACTCCTCCGCCATATCCATATTGTCCTGCAAATCAAAGAAGGCAACCTCAGGCTCAATCATCCAGAACTCTGCCAAGTGGCGTGGAGTGTTCGAGTGCTCGGCACGGAAGGTAGGACCGAAAGTGTAAATCTGTCCCATAGACAATGCGCCCAACTCGCCCTCCAACTGTCCCGATACGGTAAGGCTGCAAGGCTTGCCGAAGAAGTCCTGCGAGAAGTCGATTGCGCCCTCCTCGGTACGAGGCATATCGTTCAAATCGAGGGTTGTAACCTGGAACATCTCGCCTGCACCCTCACAGTCCGAAGCGGTGATAAGCGGAGTATGCAAGTAGTAGAAACCCTTGTCATTGAAGTACTTGTGGATAGCGTATGCCATAGCGTGGCGGATACGCAGGATAGCACCGAAGGTGTTGGTACGAGGACGGAGATAGGCAATTTCACGAAGGAACTCCAATGAGTGTCCCTTCTTCTGCAATGGGTAGGTTGCAGGGTCGGCAGTGCCATAGACCTCGATAGAGTCCGCCTGCACCTCAACACCCTGACCTGCACCAAGCGACTCTACGAGCGTACCCTCAACTGCCACACAGGCACCTGTGGTTACGGGTTTTAACTCCTCTTCCGAGATTTTTGCGAGGTCGGCAACAATCTGAATGTTTGCCACGCACGAGCCATCGTTCAATGCGAGGAAGGCAACATTCTTGTTTCCACGCTTTGTGCGTACCCAACCCTTTACGGTAACCTTTGTTCCGTAGTCGGTAGATTTCAATAATTGAGCAATTCTCATATCTATATAGTTTTTTTTTATTATTTTCTTTGCTATTAGCCATTGGCCATTTTAATTGAGAATTGACAATTGACAATTGACAATTAAAGGAATTTATATTTAGGCCTGCGGCACAACTCTCTCGTCTAAAATTACGCAAAGGTAGCGATTTTTTTCGGTATAATGCTATTTCATAGCAAATAATTCCGAATAATTTCCTATATTTGCGATTAAGATAGGGTAAGTTACCCGAAAATCAACGGTATGAGAAGAGTTTTGGTATCTATTCTACTACTCTGCGAGGTGGCATTTGCTGTGGCACAGACACCTCGCGAGGCATTGAAACAACTCTACAAGGCTACCAACGGCAAACATTGGCATCGCCACGAAGGTTGGCTATCGCGCAAGCCTGTTAGCGAGTGGGAGGGTATAACCTGCAACGACAATGGCGAAGTTATCAAAATAGACCTCTCAAAAAACAATCTGCAAGGCGTATTGCCCGATATTTTCGAGGCTTTTCCTGCACTTGAAAAGCTGCAACTTAGAGATAATTCGCTCTGTGGCGAACTTCCGCCTTCGTTGGCAAAGACGAAAAAGAGATGCCGTATTGATGTAAGAGGTAATTGCTTGTCAACTACCACTCTATATGTACCTCGTGAGTCTATCGACAGGGTTGCTCGCTCGATAATTTGCTATCCACAACAGGAGTCGCACCACGATTTTCGACTCTTTGTCGATTGCGATATCGACAAAACAGCTCCGCAGGGCTATTATCCCGACAACTTTTGTCGTGTATATCAAAAGGCAACCGAGGGCGAGGGTATAAACATATACATTATTGGCGATGGCTACGATAAGGCAGAATACGCTGTGGGAGGTACTGCCGACTATTGGTTGGAGCGCGCTGCCGAGGCGATTTTCGAGATTGAGCCATACAAGAAGTTGCGCCCTATGTTCAACCTCTACATCATCTATGCCTACTCGCCCGAGCGAGGTGTAGGGCTATTCGACAATGAACGGGTTTCCCGCTTTGGCTATTGGCAGAAGAACCCGACCAAGGCATCGAATGCTCTATATAACAAGGAAGAGATATTCGAGGTGTGCAAGCAGGTGCCACGCACTATCGGTGTTGTCGATAAGGCTAAGGATTTACATGTATTGATGGTGGTAAATAGTACCAACACAGGGCTATATCGCGGTATGATGTATGGTCGCCGTATGTACGATGCCGAGAGTGAGAGTACGCGCACGCTTCGTGTCGCGCTTAATCCGACAAATCCTGTGACTTTCAACTCGTTGGTATGGCATGAATTTGGAGGACATTGCTTCGGTTGCTTGCGCGATGAGTATGTACCGAAGAAGGGCGAGGAGGAGCGACTATTCAAAGGCAAAAGGTTGTCGGCAAACCTCGATACCGAGTCCAACCCAAAACTTGTGAAGTGGGCGCGATTTATCGAGGACCCTCGCTATGCACACGAGAAAATAGGTGTGTATCGCGGCGGATATAAGCGTTACTACAATGTTTTTCGCGCGACCGAAACAAGCATTATGCGCCGAGGGGGTAATGCTAAATTGCGTTTCAATGCCCCTTCGCGAGCCGAGATATATCGCAAAACTATGGAGCTGGCCTATCCGGGTTGGAAATTCGACTATGAGGAGTTTGTAAAGTTCGACCTTGAAGGAAAGAGGTAACTATATTCAAGAGCAAAGAGAAAAATTGTTTTTTTGAAATTTCTCTCGTCTTTTTTTTATACCTTTGCGGTATGACAGTACAAGAACACGACAAAATAATCGACCTTATAAAGCGCGAAGTTGTGCTTTCGATAGGTTGTACCGAGCCTATGGCAGTGTCGCTATGCGTGGCAAAGGCGTGCGAAACACTCGGCTCGAAGCCGGAGCGTATCTCGGTGGCACTCAGTGCCAATATCTTCAAAAATGCAATGGGCGTAGGCATTCCGAATAGCGGAATGACAGGTTTGCCAATTGCTGTGGCACTCGGCGCCGTAGCAGGACGCTCGGAGTACGGCTTGGAGGTGTTGCGCGATGTTGATAGCGTAGCCGTAGAGCACGCAAAAGCGTTTTTGGAGGAGGTTAAACCTTCGATTTTTGTTACTGACGAGAGCGAAGACATTCTCTTTATCAAGGTGTGCGTCAAGGCGGGCAACGACTCTGCCGAGGTAATTATTTCGGGCTCGCATACCAACTTCTCGTCAATACGCCGTAATGGCGAAGATGTCATGCTGAACGAGGCAACAAAGAGCGAAACAGCAACTGAGGAGGAGTTGGAGTTGTCGTTGCGCAAGGTCTATGATTTTTCCGAGGAGGTGCCTCTCGAAAAGATTGAGTTTATAGGCGAGGCGGCACAGCGTAATGTGGCGGCTGCGGAGTTGTCATTTACGGGCGATTATGGTCACGGTTTGGGCGCAATGCTCCGTAGCGGAGTGGCAAAAAATATCTTTGGAGATACGCTCTTTACCAACATCTTGGCACATACCAGCGGTGCTTGCGATGCACGAATGAGTGGCGCTATGGTACCCGTAATGAGCAATTCGGGCAGTGGCAATCAGGGTATCTCGGCAACTGTGCCGGTGGCTATTTTTGCTCACGCCAACAATGTCAGTCATGAGAAGATGTTGCGTGCATTGGTATTGAGTCATCTCACCGTTATATATATCAAGCAGAGCCTTGGTCGCTTGTCGGCTTTGTGCGGTTGCGTGGTTGCAGCAACAGGCTCAGCATGCGGAATTACTCGCTTGATGGGCGGAGGCTTCGAGGAGGTTTCGGGTGCAGTGAAGAATATGGTTGCCAACCTTACAGGTATGATTTGCGATGGCGCAAAGCCTTCCTGCTCGTTGAAGGTTACAAGTGGCGTGGCTACGGCAGTTCTCTCGGCAACGCTTGCAATGAATCAGCGCGTAACAACCTCGTTGGAGGGAATTATCGAGAACGATGTCGATAACTGCATATATAATCTGACTAAAATCGGTCGCAGTGGAATGAGCGAAACGGATAGGCTTATTCTTGAAATAATGACATCAAAAAAGAGCTGATTGCCAGCTCTTTTTTGATGCCCTTCCCCACGACTCTTCTCTCGGCAAGGAGAGCCTGTCGCAAAATAAGTTATACTCCTATCAATATCTATATTGTCGGCCGATGTCGAAGAAAAAGGGTGGAGTATGAAGTGACCTACTTTATTATTAAATCATCGGTACGCAGTTTTGGTACGAAGTGGGTGCCATTTTTACGGTAGTAGGTCTGCGACTCGCCTGCTGCAATATCTACAACCTCGATATTCTCGGCAGAACGACCTATTGCTAATACTAGTTTAGGTGCAATATCCAGTTGTAATGCTTCGCTTATAGCCTCGTGGTTGAAGGCTGCAATACATACACCGTTTAGTCCCATCTCTACGGCACGAAGGAGTATTGTCTGTGTGGCAATACCCAAATCCATATCTATCAAACGCCCCTCCTTTTCGGAACATATTACCACAAAGGCGTTCGGTTCTGTGCCGGGCAGAGGTAGTTGCAACTCTCGCAATGCTGCCCCAAGTCGTATGTGCGGAGTGACGAGGTGAGCTTCATCTGCCGTAACAAGGCGAAAGCGTAGAGCCTGCTGATTTATTGCCGAAGGGGCAAGGCGCGCCGCTTCGACAAGCGCAACGAGCTGGTCGTGTCGCACTTTGAATGTGGCGTCAAAACCTCGTGTTGAGCGATTTTTCGCCAATAACGACATAAGCGATACCCTGCGAGTACGCACCGAGGCACATTTTTTCGCCTCGTACTCCTCCATCTTTCGACCAATATAGTTGTCTGCCATTATATATATATTGGTTGTTGTGTTATAGGATTCTATCTATTTTCGTGTGCTTGGCGTACCAATTCGCCGAGTACCTCGATGCTGTCGCAAACAAGGTGTGGCTGTTTTGGTGCTGCATCACACACTTCGAGGGTTGTTTCACCCGAAAGCACCAACACTCCGAAAGCACCTGCATTGTGAGCCATCTCGATATCGGTGTAGATACGGTCGCCCACCATCGCCACCTCGTCAGCCTCGTAGCCGAAGCGACCGAGAATACCGGAGAGCATGTTTGGGTCCGGTTTTCCGAGCGTAATGTCGGGACGGCGACCTGTGGCATGAGCCAAACACTCGCAGATAGAGCCACAATCCACCAGCACAACCTTCTGGTCGGTCGGGCAGACACGGTCGGGGTTGGTCGCTACATAAGGTAATCCTTGCGAAATCCACCACGCAGCACGGCAAAGGCGGTCGTACTGCAAAGTCTTGTCGAACGCAACAACTACTGCATCGGGCACATCGTCAGCCGAATCGGCAGTCGAGATGAAGCCTGCCTTCTCGAACTCTGCCACCATCGAAGGTGTACCGAGCAGGAAGAGACGCTTCGCCTCAGGGTAGTGGGTTTTGATGTAGTCGATAGTTGCGATGGAGGTTGTGTACATCTCCTCGCGCGTAGCCTCAATACCGAGTTTTGCCAACTTTGCGAGGTAGTCTGCAATACCTGCCGAAGGGTTGTTTGTGAGGAACGAATAGTTCAATCCCATCTCCTTCACTCCGCCCAAAAATGCCTTTGTAAATGGGAAGAGAGTTGCTCCAAGATAGATTGTGCCGTCCATATCGAGGGCAAAATGTTTTAGTTTGCGCAGACGCTCCATCAACTCGTCATGCGAGTATATCGAGCGATATTTGCTAAATGCTGTCATAAGTGTATTTTTTAAATTTAGATAGGCGAAGGTAGATATTTTTTATTATTTATACAAACTTTATCTACATTTGATACGCTCGTAAAAATGAAGAAGCTATCTAACAAGGTGATTTCTGCGCTACGCTTGCCCTCAAAATCCCTCTTGTTATACAACTTATAACAAAATGAGAGTGCCTAAACTTGTTAGACACTCTCTGTGATACTGTATAGTTAGGTTCTACCCCTCGAAAACTCCCTTCGATATACCCTTGCGCATACGCCTTAACCACTTTGCCTTTTCAGGACGCAGTGTTAGAATATAAAACAATGAAATTATGGTAGAGTATAACTGTTTTCTCTTTTCATCTCTATGCAGAGCCTCTTCCGAGCCCTCTTTTATTGCTCGCAGGCGCTTTCCTACTCCAACGCCATAGCTCAATTTGCTGAAATACTCGGGGGTGAGTTTTTTGTCGGCAATATGGTGATAGACGATGGCATTAGGTGTATAGAAGACTCTCTCTCCCAAATTTCGCAGGCGCGCAAAGATGTCGTTCTCCTCTCCACCAACCAACTCCTTGCCCTTACGCCCAAGGTTTGTGTCGAAACCTCCGTAGAGATTGAAAATTTCACGATTGAAAGCCATGTTCCCTCCGGCAGGTGTAACAGATGAGGTTATTGTTACAATGTCATCTCCCAAATAGAACGGATTTGCAATCATCTTCTCGGTATAGTGCGACATCCATTTCGGACGAGCTGAGTCGTAACATGGTTTAACAACGCCTGCTGCGGCAAATGCTCCGTGATTGTGGAAGAGGTCGATATATGCCGATACAAAACCTTCGTTGATGGTCTCGTCATCGTCAATAAATGCCAAAAATTGTCCTTTTGCTGCGGCTATGCCACAATTGCGAGCAAAGGATAATCCTTGTTGCCTCTCTTCAACAAGTCGAATGTTTGTATCGGAATGTGTCTCTATAAATGCTGCGACACGAGCAGCCGTGTCATCAGAGGAGTTATTATTCACTACGATACACTCCCATATCGTCTTGTCAGCATCTTGCTTGCAGACAGATTCAAGAGTTCTGACAAGCGATGCAGCGTTGTTGTATGTGGATATAATAATTGATAGTTCCATGCCACAAAGGTAATAAAAAATTGGCTATTTCTTGTTTTTTCTCCATAAAATGGCTACTTTTGACCAATAAATTTATATAATTATGAAGAAATTATCAATTATCGTACTATTTGTACTCTCTTTTTCGGTAGCCATTGCGCAACCGAAAATTCCATTTGTAAAGGTTGAAGTTACTCCGAACCATTCCGATTGGCTCTATAAATGTGGGGAGAAAGCACAATTTGCCGTATCGGTGCGTAATTGCAGCAATGCTCCGATGGAGAATGTAAAGATATATTATGAGGTATCTGAGGATATGATGCCCCTACTTGCGAAAGGGGATATGGTGCTCAAAGATGGCACGACTGTCATTAAGGGATACACAATGAAGAAACCCGGATTCCTTCGTTGCCATGTATGGGCAGAGGTTGATGGCGAAAGATATGAGGAGTGTGCTACGGCAGGTTTTGATGTCGATAAAATCGTTCCAAAGACTATTATGCCAGCCGACTTTAAAGAGTTTTGGGCTGAGTCGTTGAAGATTAATGAGGGCGTTGAGATGTTGCCACAAATAACTCTGGTGCCAGAGAGATGTACCTCGAAGGTAGATGTGTATCTTGCCAAATTCCAGAATTTCCGCATAGGTTCGTTTATCTATGGAACACTTTGCGTTCCAAAGAATTATGAGGGTAAGCGACCTGCTATTCTCATTGTTCCTGGTGCAGGTTGTCGAGCGCGAGATGGCTATATTAAGGAGGCAGAAGAGGGTGTTGTAACCCTCGAAATAGGTATTCATGGTATTCCGACAACTCTTTACAATATGCCATCGTTGTACTCTGAGTTGCGAAGAGGTGGTCTTAATAACTATTGGACACTCGGTATAGATGACAAAGAACAATACTTCTATCGCCGTGTCTATATAGGTTGTGCTCGTGCAGTCGATTTCTTGGCACAGCTTGATTTCGTTGATGAAGACAAAATTGCCGTTACAGGAGGTAGTCAGGGTGGAGCTTTAACTATTGTAACATCATATCTAAATCCGCGTGTAAAGTATGCGGCAGCAATATATCCTGCTATGTGTGACCTTACAGGACGACTCTATGACCAGGGAGATGCATGGCCACGAATGTTCCGTGATAAGAAGAATGGTACCAAGGAGCGTATTGATACGGCATCGTACTATGATGTTGTGAACTTTGTAAAGGGGTTGAATATCCCGATATTGTTCACCTATGGCTATAACGATTTGGTAGTGTGTCCAACATCTATGCAGAGCGCATACAATGTGACTACTGCTCCAAAGGAGTTGTTTGTGGTGCCACAATCGCGCCATTACACCTATCCGGAGCAGCTTAAAAAGCGTAGAGAGTGGCTGTTGGAGAGACTTCTGAATTAAATTAAATGTATATATATACAACTATATAACCGTTTTCTGGTATGAGGGAGATTGTTGCAGAGTCGCTTGATGATTTAAAAGAGGTTGCAAAGAGCGTTATCGAGTCGCTTGATGGGCGAAATGTGGTGGCTTTTTGTGGTGCTATGGGCGCTGGCAAAACTACTCTTATAAGTGCCATTATGGGATATCTCGGCTCAGAGGATACGGTAACAAGTCCGACTTTTGCACTTGTAAATCAGTATAAAACGGCGACTGATGGTGTCGTATATCACTTCGATTTCTATCGTATTAACCGTATAGAAGAGGTGTTTGACATGGGTTATGAGGAGTACTTCTATTCGGGAGATTTGTGCTTGATTGAGTGGCCGGAACTTATCGAAGATTTGCTCCCCGAAGAGGCTATGGTGGTGAAGATAGAGGTGTTGTCACCTACCGAGCGCAGATTTATCATAGAATAGACACTCTTGTTATACCTCTCAAAGTTCGAGTGGTTGTCTGGTTATCGCAATACGATGTCGGACAACCACTCTTTTTTTGGCACTATTCTTGTCCTATCTTAGGGCAAAGGGAGTGGTCGGAAAAGGTAATTATTCTTTATCTTTGATATGTTTACACATCTTTCTGTTATTTTCTGTTTGCACACGCCGGCCCTCCTTTTTTTTAATAGCTATTCCACTTTTCGAGAAAATCGTTCTGATGAGTTCTTTTTGCACGAATCGGCGGACTCCAAATTCCTCACATAGGCCTACTATGCTGCGGATTTGTCGCCTTGCTTCGCACAAAAATAATCTCATCACCTCCGATTTTGAATAAAAGGGCAGATTTTTAATTAAAAATTAAAAAACTTTCGTCTCTCGTCTTTCGTCTCTCGTCTTTTTTTGTTATCTTTGCACGATATTGTGTGGTAATGACAGATTTTAAGAAGATAAATATCCGCAATAAGCGAGCAACTTTCGACTACGAGATACTCGAAGAGTATATCGCAGGCGTTGTTTTGGTGGGTACCGAAATCAAGTCTATCCGCCTCGGCAAAGCCTCGATGGTCGATTGCTACTGCTACTTCGAGAAGGGTGAACTGTGGATTCGTGGTGTCAATATCTCCGAGTATGCGTGGGGTACTTGCAACAACCATATCCCGAAGCGTGACCGCAAACTCCTGCTCAACCGCAAGGAGCTCGCGAAGTTGCAACGCTCCTTGCAGGATAAGGGTTTGACCGTTGTCGGCTTGCGACTCTTTTTGAATGAGAGAGGTTTGGCTAAGATTGCCATCGGACTTGCGCGAGGTCGTAAGGCGTACGACAAGCGCGAATACCTCAAAGCGAATGACGCCAAGCGAGAGATGGACAAAGCAATGAAAACCTACAAATAGAATTGAAAATTGATAATTGAAAATTGACAATTTGTGGTAAAACGATAAATCGTTTTTAATTATCAAATAAAATTCCTTTAATTATCAATTATCAACTGTCAATTGTCAATTAGAAAAGAGATGGCACTGATTTTAGCAATAGAGACAGGAACCGATATCTGTTCGGTGGCGTTAGTTCGCGATGGCGAACTTGTGGCGTTGCGTGAGAGCGATGAGGAGCGCAACCACGCCAAGAAGATTGCTGTATTTGTCGATGAACTCTTGCGTGAGTGCGGTGTGGCAGCCGATGAGCTCGATGCTGTGGCAGTAAGCAAGGGTCCGGGCTCATATACGGGTTTGCGCATTGGCGTATCCTTTGCAAAGGGTTTGTGCTACGGACAGAATATTCCGCTTGTAGCGGTTGGTTCGCTCGACTCGTTGGTCGAGGTGGCACGCGAGGACTACGAGGCAGGTATTATTGATGTCGAGAATTGGAACGATGCGACACTCTGCCCGATGATTGATGCACGCCGTATGGAGGTCTATACACAAACCTTCAATGCAGAGGGCGAGGCGCAGAGCGCTGTCGAGGCGAAGATTATTGATGCGGAGAGTTTCTCTGCCGAGCGCAGTTCGGGCAAGCCGTTTGTGATTTTCGGCAGTGGCGCGGCCAAGTGTGCCGAGGTCTTGGAGGGAGCAATACTCATAGAGGTTATCCCTTCGGCACGCGGTATGGCACGATTGGCAGAGCAGGCTTTTGCTGATGGCAAGACCGAGGATGTCGCCTACTTCGAGCCGTTCTACCTCAAAGACTTTATTGTCGGCACAGCCAAGAAATCGCTTTTGGAGAGAGTTATGAAATAATTTCATAATTGACGATTTTGAAGTTTTTGGAAAAAGCTATAAAACACTAACGCCCTTAACGCCCCTAACGCCTCTAAACACAGTGGTTGCAAGGAGCAACGATATAAAGGAAAACAACAAACAAAACAATAAAACACTAAAAACTATGTCAGAATTTATCTATCAGGAGCCGCTCCCAATCGAGCGTGACAACACCGAGTATCGTCTTGTGACGAAGGATTATGTGAAGGTCGTTGAGTGTGATGGCCGTAAGATTTTGAAGGTGGACCCTAAGGGTATCGAACTCCTCGCAAAGGAGGCTTATACCGATGTATCGTTCTATCTCCGTTCGGCGCACTTGCAGAAGTTGCGCAACATCTTGGAGGACAAGGAGGCTACCGACAACGACAAGTTCGTAGCATACACAATGTTGATGAACTCGTGCGTAGCAGCCGAGGGAGAGTTGCCAACTTGTCAGGATACAGGTACTGCAATCTGCGTTGCTCACAAGGGCGAAGATGTTTGGACCGGAGCAGAGGACGCTGAGTATATCTCGCGCGGTGTTTACGAAACATACAAGGAGCGCAACCTCCGTTACTCGCAGGTTGTGCCTATCACTATGACCGATGAGCACAATAGCGGTACAAACCTCCCTGCACAGATTGATATCTACGGTGGTCACCCTGGTATGGAGTACGAGTTCCTCTTCCTCACCAAGGGTGGTGGCTCGGCAAATAAGACCTTCCTCTATCAGCAGACCAAGGCTCTCCTGAACGAGGAGTCGCTCGTTAAGTTCTTCAAGGAGCATATCAAGGACCTCGGTACTTCGGCTTGCCCTCCATATCACCTTGCAGTCTGCATCGGTGGTACTTCGGCAGAGATGTGTCTTGCAACCGTGAAGAAAGCTTCGGCTGGCTACCTCGATGAACTCCCAACTTCGGGCAATGAGGGTGGTCGCTGCTTCCGCGATTTGGAGTGGGAGGAGAAGATTCTCAAAATCTGTCAGGAGATGGGTATCGGTGCACAGTTTGGCGGTAAGTACCTCGTACACGATGTTCGCGTTATCCGCGCACCTCGCCACGCTGCATCTTGCCCTGTTGCTATCGGCGTAAGCTGCTCGGCAGACCGTAATATCAAGGCAAAGATTACCCCTGAGGGTATCTTCGTGGAGCAGTTGGAGAAGAACCCTGCACGCTTCCTTCCTGCTGAGGCACCTGCAATGTCGCCGGCAGTGGATATCGACCTCGATGAGGGTATGGACAAGGTGCGTGAGATTCTCACCAAGTATCCAATCAAGACTCGTTTGAATTTGAAGGGTACTCTTATCGTGGCTCGTGATATCGCTCACGCTCGTATCAAGCAGATGCTTGACGAGGGCAAGCCAATGCCTGAGTACTTCAAGAATCACCCTGTTTACTATGCAGGACCTGCAAAGACTCCTGCGGGATATGCGTCTGGCTCGTTTGGTCCTACTACCGCAGGTCGTATGGACCCTTATGTGGACCTCTTCCAGAAGCATGGTGGCTCTATGGTTATGGTAGCGAAGGGTAACCGTTCTAAGGCTGTTACCGATGCTTGCCACGATAACGGCGGCTTCTATCTCGGCTCTATCGGAGGTCCTGCTGCTATCCTCGCTAAAAACTCTATCAAGAGTGTTGAGGTTGTAGATTTCCCTGAGCTTGGTATGGAGGCTGTTCGCAAGATTTATGTGGAGAATTTCCCTGCCTTCATCATCGTAGATGACAAAGGCAACGACTTCTTCGCACCGTTTTCGCATTAAAAACTAAAATCGTTCTGGTTGGCTCTTTTTGCACCTTGCTTGCAGCGTAAATGCTCACATAGGTCTACTATGCTGCGCTCTCCGCTACTGCGCAACGCGCAAAAATAGCCTAACCATTGACGATTTTGAAAGAGTGGGGGTGTTCACTCATAAGCAATTTTTTGTGGTTGTGGGATAGGAAAAAGAAAAATAGTTTTCCGTTTTCCGCTTTCCGCTTTCCGTTTCGGAGCAGGTGGCTGATTACCACCTACTCTGGCAATAAAAAGATGAAAATTTGCGTTTGTTTCGTATGCAAACATTTTTGAAGAAGATTTCCATGCTTTTAGTGGCGTTGTTAGCCATCTTCCCGGTAACAGCTGCCGAGGAGGTGTCATTTACGCTCAATGCACCGATGATTGCATCGGTGGGGGAGGCTTTCCGCATTGAGTTTGAACTCAATGCCAAGCCGGACAGCGACTCCTTTGTGCCGCCTTCGTTCGAGAATTTCGATGTCGTAGCAGGTCCTTCGGTATCGCAAGGCAGCTCGGTGCAGATTATAAATGGCGAGATGACCAAGAGCGTGAGTTACGCCATAACCTATGTTCTTATACCGCAGAAGGCGGGAACTTTTGCCATTGCTACGGCAACGATTGGAGTTAAAAAGAAAAACTACACCACGCAACGCACCATGATTGAGGTGCGCGATGGAGCGCAGGGTGGTGGCTCGGCACAGCAGAGTGGCGGTCGCAATCAGAGCGAGTCAGCCGAGAGTAGGGCAAACCGTACAATCGAGAAAGATGACCTGCTCTTGCGCCTCGAACTCTCGAAGAGGTCGGTCTATAAGGGCGAGCCTATTCGTACAATACTCAAACTATACAGCCGTGCAAATATCGCAGGCTCGGAGTCATCAAAGATGCCTGCGTTCAACGGCTTTTGGAGTCAGCAGATGGATATTGAGCAGGGACCGTTCCGCGAAACACTCAATGGCAAGGTCTATGAGGCTTACAATATAGCCGAGTATCTGCTCTATCCGCAGCAGAGTGGTACGCTCACCATCGAGCCTGCCGAATTGACCGTTGTGGCGCAGGTCGTTGTACAGTCGAATCGTGGTTTTGACCCATTCTTCGGCGGACACGAGGTCTATAATGTGCGCCGTGCGCTGAAAACTCCGGAGGTGAAGGTGCAGGTCAAAGAGTTCCCTGCCGGTGCTCCTGCTTCGTTTGCAGGTGCGGTAGGACGATATAATATCTCGCATAGACTATCTTCGGCTGAGGTGGCAGCCAATTCGGCTGTAACGCTCCAATTGACAATCTCAGGTACGGGAAATCTCAACTTTATCTCGGCTCCGACACTCTCGTTGCCGACATCTTTCGAGTTGTACGATGTCAAGAGTGAGGAGAAGATTGATAACAGACCTTCGGGAAGTGTGGGATATCGCCGTTTTGACTATCCGTTTATTGTGCGTGCCGAGGGCGAGTATGAGATAGCACCTGTCGAATTTACCTATTTCGACTTGGAGAAGAAAAAGTATGTTACTCTCGCCACACCACCTTTGCGACTTGTGGTGACACCTGATAAAAATGCTGCGACACAACAGCAAGTTGCAGTGGGCGTGAAGCGTGAAGATGTACGCCTCTTGGGCGAGGATATACGATTTATTAAACTCGGCTCACCGGCATTGCGTTCGGTGGTTACACCATTCGTTCTCTCGCCACTCTATTGGGTGGTTGTGGTGTTGATGTTGGTAGTGGCGGTAGTGATATATTTTGTTGTACGCAAGCATATACGCGATAGCCACAATGTGGTGCTTGTCAAGGGTAAGCGAGCCAACAAGATGGCAATCAGGCGTTTTCGCATTGCCGAGAAGTATATGCGTGAGCAGGACCGCAGAGCCTTCTACGAGGAGATGTTGCGAGCTTTGTGGGGCTATCTTGGTGATAAGTTCAATATCCCTGTGGCAGACCTTACTCGTGAGGTTGTGCGCGAGGAGTTGTCGAAGCGTGGTGCAACCAATGAGGCGGAGAGCGTGATTGCGGTTATTGCTCGCTGCGAGGAGGCTCAATACTCGCCTGCAACAACAGTGGAGATGAAGGATATCTACGAGGAGGGTATTGATGCAATATCGAAAATCGAGTCGGCAATCAAAAAGTAGCGAAAGATGAAGAGGATAATTATATTGACGGCTTTACTCTTGATGTCGGTGGTGGCGAGTGTTACCGCACAGACATCGGCAGAGCGTTGGGAGGCGGGAAACAGAGCCTATATTGAGGGTAACTACGATAAGGCAATAGAGGAGTACACCGCTATTCTCGATGGTGGCGAGTACTCGATGAAGTTGTACTACAACCTTGCCAATGCCTACTTTAAGACGGGGGCAATGGGTAAAGCGATACTATATTATAACAAGGCGTTGCGAATAGCCCCTTCGCAGGAGGATATTCGTCACAACCTTGCTCTGGCGGAGGCACAAACCAAAGACCGCATTGCGGTAATACCGGAATTTTTCTTAAATCGTTGGTTGCGCACCATGCGAAACTCGATGAGTTGTACTGCGTGGAGTGTATTGTCGCTTGTGTGGCTTGGCGTGTTGTTGGCATTTGGTCTGCTATTTCTGTTGGCATCGCGCATCAGATGGCGCAAGATGGGTTTCTATGGTGCATTGTCAGCCTTTGTGTTGTTTGTTGCAACGACCTCGTTTGCAGTATCTTCTCGCAATGATATGCTCTCGCACAATGAGGCTATCGTGATGGGAACGGCAATATCGGTCAAGAGTTCGCCCGACCGTTCGGCTACTGATTTGTTTGTTCTGCACGAGGGTACAAAGGTTAAACTACTCACCGAGGTTGATGAGTGGGTTGAGGTTGTTATTGCCGATGGCAAAAAGGGTTGGACCGAGCGCAAAAATATAGAAGAGATTTAATAAGAGAGTAGTTTTCAAATTGACAATTGACAATTGACGAATTGACAATTAATGGTATTTGTTATTTAGGCCTGCGGCGCAATTCTGCATTTTGCATTTTGCATTCTCTCGTCTCTCGTCTCTCGTCTTTCGTCTAAAAGAAGGTTTATGTCGAAACTATTGGATAATGTTGTTGGGGAGTTATCTCGACTTCCGGGTATCGGTCGCAGAACGGCTTTGCGCTTGGCGATGCATATCCTGCGCATGGATACGGAGGATGTGGTGGCGATGGGGGAGAGTATGATTGACTTCCGCACAAAGATTTGCCGCTGTGCCAAGTGCAACAACCTCTCCGATACAGAGATTTGCGATGTCTGCGCCGACACAACGCGAGATACCTCGACAGTCTGTGTGGTGGAGCAGGTGTCGGATTTGCTTTCGATTGAAAAGACACACCAATATCGTGGAGTTTATAGCGTTTTAGGTGGCGTTATTTCGCCTATGCAGGGCATTGCACCGTCCGATTTGCGCATCGACCTTCTGCTCGACCGTATCGCTATGGGTGAGGTTAAGGAGGTGATAATCGCCATCTCGGCATCGGTTGAGGGCGAAACGACAATGTTCTATCTGATGAACTGCCTGAAACGCTTTCCTCACCTGAAAGTTACCACCATTGCACGAGGTATCGGCTTTGGTGACGAGTTGGAATATGTTGATGAACTGACCATTACGCAGGCGTTGATGAACCGCCGTGAGGTCGCAAAAAATTAGTATTATGAAAAAATTATTTGCAGTATTGATGATTGCCGTATTGGCAGTTGGTTGTTGCTCTTCGTGTCGTTGGCGTGCAAAGAATACAAAACCTCTCGAAGGTACTGTGTGGCACCTTGTAAAGATTGGTGGCGAGAGTTATACTCTCCCTGCCGATGAGTTTAATATCATCTTGAATGAAAACTCTCTCGGAGGTCGTGGCGCTTGCAACAGCCTGCTCGGACAGTATGCTACGGGCGATAAGTATGCTTTGCGCTTCTCTGCTCTCGGCTCAACAAAGATGCTCTGTCCGCATAATGAGGATTTGGAGATGAAGATGATACATATACTCTCGCAAACCACCCACTATGACATCGACTATGATATGTTGATGTTGATGCGTGAGGGGACAATCCTTGCGGTATTCAAAGCACAATAAAATCGTTCTTATGAGTTCTTTTTGCACGAATGCGTCAGTCGCCAAAATGCTCACATAGGTCTACTATGCTGCGCTTTTGTCGCCTTGCATCGCACAAAAATAATCTCATAATTTACGATTTTGCCAGAAAATAAGTAAAAGGCGAACTTCTGCGTTACGCTCATGTTCGAAATCCTCACATACGCCAAGTATGCTGCGGTTTCTCACACTTTGCAAGCCTTGAATTTCATCCTTTTATTTGCTTTCTGAAATCATTCTGATTGGCACAAAATTTCCTCAATCATCTACGATTTTGAACAAATGGCTGAGATTTAACTCTCAACTCTTAATTAGAGTTTGCGGATATCTGCAAACTCTTTGAGTTGTGCGACAAGTTTCGGCAGACCAATCGCTGCTCGCTCCTTCGTGTGGAAGATGCGGTTGCGCAAGAACGGAATCTTCGGCGTTGATGGGTCCACAACATAAATCGGTACATCGTTGCTCTTTACCCAACCGACCAACGATGCCGCAGGATAGACCGCCAGCGAAGTACCTACAACAATCAGTATATCAGCCTCTTTGACAATATCTCTCGCCTTGTCGAACATCGGCACCGCCTCGCCGAAAAAGACGATGTGTGGGCGCATCAACTCACCATTCGGGGCAGTTTCGTCAAGCGTCTGGTCGCGCAGACCAATCTCGGTGATATACCTCTCGCCACTCTCCTCGCGCAACTTGGTTAGTTCGCCGTGAAGGTGGATTATTTTGGTCGAGCCGGCAAGTTCGTGCAGATTGTCTATATTTTGCGTAATAATCTCTACATCAAAGTATTTCTCCAACTCCGCCAACGCCTTGTGTCCTGCATTTGGCTGTTTGCCCGCCATCTCACGGCGGCGCATATTGTAGAAGTTTATCACTTTGGCTCTATCACGCTCCAACGCCTCGGGAGTGCAGACCTCCTCAATTTTGTAGTTCGCCCACAGACCATCGCTACTGCGATAGGTCGGAATACCGCTATCAGCCGAAATCCCTGCACCTGTCAGTACTACTATCTTCATAATAAAATAAATACCTTTAATTGTCAATTGTCAATTCGTCAATTGTCAATTTGGAAATCTATTTCGCCTTGCCGAAATAGATATCCAACAACTCCTTCGCCGCAATAAACGAACTCAACTTCGCATTGAGTACTCGCTCCTCAACATCGGCAATGCGTGCCTCAATTTCAGGGTTGAGGTAGAAGCGACTCTTCAATGTTTCGTTTATGCTCTCGTACATCCAATACTTATTCTGCTCGTTGCGGTGGTGCTGGAAGTAGCCGTTGCCCTTGGTGTGTTCGAGGTACTCCTCCACACCTTTCCAAATCTCCTCCAAGCCGACACCTTCGAGAGAGGAGCATGTATAGACCTTCGCCCTCCAATCGCTCTCCGGGGTAGGGAAGAGGTGCAACGCATTTTGGAACTGTCGGCGAGCAACCTCCGCCTTTGTCTTGTTTTCACCGTCAGGCTTGGTGATGACCATCAGGACAGCCAACTCCATAATGCCTCGCTTGATACCCTGCAACTCATCGCCTGCACCCGAAATCTGCAACAAAAGGAACATATCGACCATCGAATGGACAGCCGTTTCGGATTGACCAACGCCTACTGTTTCGATGAAAATCACATCAAAACCTGCCGCCTCGCACAATACAACTGTTTCGCGAGTTTTGCGTGCTACACCTCCGAGTGAGCCTGCCGAAGGCGAAGGGCGGATAAAGATGTCGGGGTTGTGGCATATTGTCTCCATTCGGGTTTTGTCGCCCAGGATTGAGCCGCCACTGCGCTCCGAAGAGGGGTCTATCGCCAACACCGCCAACTTGTGATGCAACGATGTAACCATATTTCCGACCGCCTCAATCCAAGTCGATTTTCCTGCTCCCGGAACACCTGTGATGCCGATACGCACCGACTTACCGGCATACGGAAGACAACGCTCGATAATCTCCTGCGCCTGTGCGTAGTTGTCGGGGTTGTTGCTCTCGATAAGGGTTATCGCCTGCGATAGAATGGTGATATTGCCCGCCAAGATACCCTCCACAAACTCGTCTGTCGTGAGTCTGCGGCGGCGCTTCTTGACGAAGTAGGGGTTTACAATCGGCTGGTCGGCAACGCCATCGGTCACCGAGAGTGCGCTGTCGTGGTGAGTATCATGGTACTCGCCTCGTTCATAGTGGTCTATTTTAGTAAAACTCATATTTGCAGGATTAAAATTAGTTTTCCGTTAATTTTTCAATCGTTGCACGATTGAGAAGCTGCGGGTTTCCAAACCATAATGCTCTATGCTTATGGTCGAGTATTACGGCGTATGGGGCATAATTCACGCCAAAGGCGGTGCGAATTTGTTGGTCGCTTATTATAACTCCACTCCTTTTGCCTATATACTTAATCACCCAATGGTCTATCTCTGTTGCGTTCTGATGCGAGATAAGTACAAACGAGATATTGTCAAACTCGCTAACAATTCCATATATGCGCTCGGCGGATTGACGACATGGCGCACTTGCCGAGTGGATAAATTCGATATATGTAAAGTCGCACTTTTGAGGCACAACACCATCGAGCCACTTTACCTTTTTAATACGAGGTGTACGCTCGCCAAGCGCAATGGTCTGAGCCTCAACATTTGCCACAGCAAACAGACTTGCCATAGCCATATATACTATAAATCTCCTCATATCTCTGCAAAAATCCTAATCAACTACAAAGATAGTAAAAAAAGCGTACGGAAGCATTGAAATGTTATTTATTTCACAAAAGACGAAAAGTTTTTGCGAAAGTGTTGCCTATTTTCAAAGAAAATACTATCTTTGTGAGGTTTGAGCAATAAGAGCACTCAAAAGGGCAATTTCTGCGTTACGCTTGCGCTTGAAATCCTCATATACGCCTAAGTATGCTGTGGTTTCAATCGCTTCGCAAGCCTTGAAATTCCACCTTTTTATTCGCTCTTCTTATCTCAAACAAGAGAATAAGTAAACATTTTTCTTTAACCAAATAAAAACAAATAACTATGAAAGTATCTCACATTGAGCATCTCGGCATCGCAGTTAAGAGCCTTGATGAGGCGATTCCTTATTGGGAGGGCGCACTTGGATTGAAGTGTTACAAAATTGAGGAGGTTGCAGACCAGAAGG
>JAZOBZ010000085.1:0-8093 GCA_045596245.1 Alistipes sp.
TAGAGTCTGCCAACTCGACAAGGATAGTCGGCGTTTCGAGGTTGGTCAAAATTTCCACCAAGAAGGTCGATTTGAAGCCGATAGTGATAGGTGCACCCTCGTAGCTGCACGACAAGGTCTCGTTTGCCGAGATTGAGAAGTTTACATCCTGCGCTGCAAGCACAACCTTATTGTTCGAGATGTCGAGGCGGATAAGGTTTGTTGTAGGGTTCGAGCAGACTGCCACACGCTTGATAGCATTCAAAAGTCCAACTCTATCAACCAACAACTTGTTAGGGTTAGCCTGTGGAATAACTACATTGTAGTTAGGGTACGAGCCCTCGATAAGACGACAAACCAAGGTGCTCGATGACAACTCGAATACAACATTCTTCTGGTCGAAGGTCATCTTCACCTCGCCCTCCTCCTTCAAGAGGATATTCTTCAACAAGTTTGCAGGCTTCTTTGGCAAGATAAATGCAGCCTTCACACCGCAAGCGCACTCTACGGTGTGCTTAACCAACTTGTGAGCATCGGTAGCTACGCAGGTCAGCTCGTTCTCGTCGAGGTTGAAGTATACTCCATTCATCACAGGGCGCAACTCGTCATCTGCCGTAGCGAAGAGAGTCTTGTTGATGCCATTTACCAAGATATCAACATCGAGCGACACCTCGCTCTTCTCTGCCGACAACTCGTGTGTCTTAGGATAGCTTACAGGGTTTGCACCCGGCACCGAAGAGCTGCCGCTGTTCCAAGCGATGTTAATCTCCCAATTATTCTCGTTTACATCGAGCGTGAGTGGCATCTCCGAACACTCTTTTAATACATCGAGCATCAACTTAGCAGGAGCAGCTACCGTGCCCTCCTTCTCGACATTGTCCACCTGAATTGTACCTACAAGAGTAGTTTCGAGGTCAGAAGTTGTAACCTTCAACTCGTTACCCTTCAACTCCATCAAGAAGTAGTCGAGAATTGGAAGAGTGTTCTTGCTGTTGATTACCTTGCCCGTTGTCGCAAGCAGCGACAATAAAGCCGAACTTGATACTGTGAATTTCATAATTTCTGTTACTTTTTATGTTTGTTAATAATACTTTAAGTTTCTGGTTACTTGTAATCTCTTACAGAGTGGGAGGAATTATGAAATTATTCCATCTTGACATTCCTCCTAAATCCCCCCTTTGAAAAATGGGGACTTGTCGCTTCGCTCCATTAAGATTTCTGTTACTTTAAGTTATTACTACTGTTTTGTGTTTGCTTTTCTTATAGGGGTTACTGGGCGTTACTGGGGGCGCACCTTTGGTGCTTACTGGGGGCGGGCGTTCCGCCCTTTATGGGGGCGCTCACTCCGTTCGCTTTATGGGGCGCGCTGAAAGTTTTTAGTTTTCCGTTTTCCGTTTTCCGCTTTCCGTTTACAATGTTGCCAACTTATTGAGTGCATCAACCACCATCTCCCGTACAAACGGCTTGTAGTCCGTGCAGGCATCTTTGGCGATGCGCTGGGCGATAATCGTGCATACCGTACCAGCCTTGTGCCCCATCAATGCTGCCAAGCCAGCCAGTGCCGAGGACTCCATCTCGAAGTTCGTGATGCGTCTGCCCTCGTGTCGGAACGACTCAATCTTCTCGTTCAACTTCAAATCCTGCGGCTGCAAACGAACCCAACGCCCTTGCGGAGCGTAGAAGCCCGGTGCTGCAATGGTAATACCCTCGCGCGTTACATCGCGGAACAACTCGAACAGCGACTTATCCGCATCGATAAAGTACGGTGCAGTGAGTTGCGGATTCCAACCCGTATGCTCCACAAATGCCTTCTCGATACCCAAGTCGCACACCTCGTTACGACCTGCGTAGTAGTTCAGCAAGCCGTCAAAGCCTACCGAGCTACGGGCAAATACACGCTCGCCCACCTTGATATCCTCCTGCAAAGCGCCCGAAGTGCCGAGGCGTAGCAGTGTTAGTTGCTTGAACTCATCTTTTACCTGACGAGTAGCAAAATCTATATTCGCAAGTGCATCTAACTCCGTAACCACAATATCGATATTGTCGGTACCGATACCTGTCGAAAGCACAGTCATACGGCGGCCTTTATAGGCTCCCGTAATTGTCTTAAACTCTCGGCTCTCGACATCGCACTCGATATTATCGAAATACGATGCTATCAAATCCACGCGACCGGGGTCGCCAACCAAAATAATAATATCCGAGATCTGCTCGGGGCGAAGATGAAGATGGAAGATGGAACCGTCCTCATTTATAATCAGTTCCGATGCCGGAATAACTCTCTTTTCGCTCATACTTTCAAATTTTAGCGGTTATAGCCTTGGATATTTGGCATAAAAATAGTACATTTACATCGATTTTCAAAGTAAATCGAAAACTTTTTTTATTATAAATAAAAAACTACTATGACTCTCATTAAATCTATCTCCGGTATTCGTGGTACTATCGGAGGTGAAGTGGGTGAAAACCTCACTCCGATTGACATTGTAAAATTTACCATTGCCTACACTCGTTTTATTGCAGGCAAGAATAACGCCAAACGCCTGCGCATCGTGGTAGGTCGTGATGCTCGCATCTCGGGCGAGATGGTAAATGATATCATTGAGGGCACGCTTCTTGGTTGTGGTGCCGATGTTATAAATGTCGGTCTTTGCACCACTCCGGGTACCGAAATGGCAGTTATTACCCACAAGGCTGATGGTGGTATTATCATCACTGCATCGCACAATCCAAAGCAGTGGAACGCCTTGAAATTGCTCAACGAAAAGGGTGAATTTTTGAACGACCAGGAGGGTAAACAGGTGCTTGCCTTGGCAGAGCAGGAGGACTTTGTTTTCCCTGATGTTGATAGTATCGGAAAGGTGATTTTGCGCGAAGATTTCAACCCTACACACATAGAGCAGGTTTTATCGCTCGAAATGGTTGATGTAGAAAAGGTTAAGGCGCGTAAATTCAAGGTTGTAGTAGATGCTGTAAACTCTATCGGTGGTGTTGTAATTCCCGCACTTCTGCGCCGTCTTGGTTGCGATGTTGTAGAGTTAAATTGTGAACCTAACGGATACTTTGCGCACAACCCTGAACCACTCCCTCAGAACCTCACCGAGATATCGGAAGTTATCGTTAAGGAGGGTGCCGATTTGGGTGTTGTAGTCGATCCCGATGTGGACCGTTTGGCACTTGTAAACGAGGACGGAACGATGTTTGGCGAGGAGTACACTTTGGTCGCTGTGGCGGACTATATTCTCTCGCGCACAAAGGGTAACACCTGCTCGAATCTCTCCTCTTCGCGTGCATTGAGCGATGTAACCGTAGCACATGGTGGCTCCTATGCAGCAAGTGCTGTGGGTGAGGTTAATGTTGTTGCCAAGATGAAGGAGATAGGCGCAGTTATTGGTGGTGAGGGCAATGGCGGAGTAATCTATCCGGAGTTGCACTATGGTCGTGATGCGCTGGTTGGCGTGGCACTCTTTTTGACTTATCTTGCAGAGCAGGGGTGTTCGATGACCGAGTTGCGCAAGCGTTATCCTGCATACTACGCATCGAAGAATAAGATTGAGCTGACACCTGCTATCGATGTGGACAAGGTGCTCAGCACCATTAAGGAGCGTTATGCGAACGAGCGTGTAAATGATATTGATGGTGTAAAGATTGACTTTGCCGAGCATTGGGTACACCTTCGTAAGTCGAATACCGAGCCAATCGTGCGTATCTACACCGAGGCTAAGTCGCAAGCCTTTGCTGACGAGGTAGCACAGCAGTTTATCGCAGAAATTAAAGAGATTTGCGGATTGTAAAAATGCAGAATGCAGAATGCAAAATGCAGAATTGATAATTCTTAATTCTTAATTTTTAATTTTTAATTGTGAAGCAAGTTCACGCTTATATTTCAGAGAACCGAGAGCGATTTCTCGATGAGTTGTTCGAGGTGTTGCGTATTCCTTCAATCAGTGCGCAGTCATCGCACAAAGAGGATATGGTAAAGTGTGCCGAGCATCTCGCTATGGCGCTCGCAAAAGCAGGAGCAGAGACTACCGAGGTTATTCCTACCGCAGGCAACCCCGTAGTCTATGCCGAGAAGATTATATCGCCCGATGCCAAGACCGTATTGGTCTATGGTCACTACGATGTTATGCCGGTGGACCCTCGCGAGGAGTGGAACACCGAGCCTTTCGAGCCTACAATCATCAACAACCGCATCTACGCACGCGGTGCCGATGACGACAAAGGTCAGTCGTTCATGCACATCAAGGCTTTCGAGGCGATGTGCGCCACCGACTCCCTCCCTTGCAATGTCAAGTTTATGCTCGAAGGCGAGGAGGAGATTGGCTCTCCTTCGCTCTACGGCTTCTGCGAGGAGTACAAGGAGCGTCTGAAAGCGGATATTATCCTCGTGTCGGATACCTCGATGATTTCGCTCGATACGCCATCTATAACCTGCGGTTTGCGTGGTCTGACCTATATGGAGGTGGAGGTCATCGGACCTAACAAAGACCTCCATTCGGGACTGTTTGGCGGTGCTGTGGCTAACCCTGCCAATGTGCTGACTCGTCTTGTGGCATCGCTCGTTGATGAGAACGGTCACATCACCATTCCTCACTTCTACGACAAGGTGCGCGAGCTGACTGCCGAGGAGCGTGAGGCGTTCAACAAAGCTCCATTCTCGCTCGAAGAGTACAAGCAAGCACTTGATATTGACGATGTTGAGGGCGAGGCGGGTTATACCACAATCGAGCGCACAGGTATCCGCCCATCGCTCGATGTGAACGGCATTTGGGGCGGTTACACAGAGGAGGGTACAAAGACCGTTATCCCTTCGCGTGCCTACGCCAAAATCTCGATGCGTCTTGTACCCGACCAAGACTTCGAGGAGATTGGTCGCTTGTTTGAGGAGCACTTCCGCAACATCGCACCAAAGAGCGTGAAGGTAAATGTCAAGTTCCTGCACGGTGGTGCGCCTTATGTGTCGCCTACCGATATGGAGGCTTACAAGGCTGCCGAAAAGGCGATTGAAGAGGCATTTGGTCGCAAGCCGTTGCCATTCTATTCGGGTGGCTCAATCCCTATCGTAAGCGGCTTTGAGCGCATCTTGGGTACGAAGTCTATCCTTATCGGCTTCGGTCTTTCGGAAGACGCTATCCACTCACCAAACGAGAGTTACGGACTTGCTCAATTCGACAAAGGATTGCAAACCATACCTTTATTCTATAAATACTTTGCGAGATAAAATTAGGGCTGAAAGTTCAAATCTTTCAGCCCTAATTTTATGCTTCCACCTCGACACTTACGATAGATATTGAGTGCGATACAGGGGCTATTTTTCGCAACATTGCCAACCCTCCGCAGTATTTGTCGGTTGTGAGTTGTACGGCGTGCGACACCTTCGACTGTTCGTCAATATGCTTACACTCAATGTTGTAGGCGATGTTGAACGATTGAAACTTACTGCGTCCCTCGACCTTCTCGGTGTCCAACTCTCCCTCCATCTTAATCTCGATATTGAGCACTTTTACTCGCTCCTTTTCGAGTATTGATTGGAGCGTGTATCCAGCGCACAATGCGGTGGAGTATAGCAATAACTCCTTCGGGTTTAATTTGTTGAGGTCGTGTTGCTTACAGAGTTTGAAACCTCCGTCACTCTTTGAGTGGATAGTGATAGATTGTTGCATAGCATTATATTTTTATGGTTATACACCATCACTATCGCAAAGAGTGCGCCACAAATGTACAACCGCCTACTCCTTAGAGCCAATCAACGAGATGGAACGCTGGATAAAGTCCGATAGGTTCTTACCCTTTAACAATCCATTTGAGAGGAGCGCCAAGTCGATAATCTGTCGTACCAAGGCGTTCTCCTTGCCAATCTCTTTGAGACGGAGGTTACGCTCGTCACGAAGTGTTACGACCTTCTTGGATAGCTCCTCACGCATATCCTTCTCCTCCTGCGAGAGCTCTTCCTCCTTCTTATCCTTTGTCATCTCTTCGAAGCGACTCTCCTCGGCAACCGCTGCGTCAATCTTCTTGGTTATGCTCTTCAACTTGTCGCCGTAAGCCTTCTCCACCGATGCAAGAATATCAATAACGATAGGGTGGTTGCCATTCACAGCTATTGTAAAGCTATCTGGCATCTGACCGTAGAATTGGCTCATCTGTCCGCCCGACATCTTCGCCATATCCTTCATGCGGCGCATAAACTCGTTCTGCGTAATCACGATAGGGGCATCATCTGCCGACATAGCCTCGAACGAGATGTTGTAGCGAATATCGTCATCGGTCGGTAGCTGGCTCTCGAATACGGGGCGCATAATATCCTGCTGTGCCTCGCTCAACGAAATTTTCTCGTTATCCTTCTTGCGGATAAGGTGGTCGATAATATCGCTATCCACACGCACGAAACGGGTGTTTTCGTTCTTCTGCTCGTACCAATTGATGTAGTGGCTGTCTAACTGACCATTCATCTCCAAGACATCGTAACCCTTCGCCTTTGCCGACTGCAAGAATGAGTGCTTGCCAACAATATCATCGGTGTAGAGAATGATGAGTTTGTCATCTTTGTCGGTCTGCAAATCCTTTACGGCAGTGCAATACTCCTCGGCTGTAAAGTATTTGCCCTCGGTGTTCTTCCACAACATACACTGCGCAGCCTTTTCGGCGAACTTCTCGTCAGTCAAAAGACCATATTGAATAAAGATTTTCAGGTCGTCCCACTTCTGCTCGTACTCCTCACGCATCGAGGTAAACAACTCGTTCAGTCGCTCGGCAACCTTGCGTGTGATGTAGCCCGAAATCTTCTTCACATTGCTATCGCTCTGCAAGTATGAACGCGACACATTCAACGGAATATCAGGTGAGTCGATAACACCGTGCAAGAGTGTCAGATATTCAGGCACAATGCCTTGCACCTCATCGGTTACGAATACTTGGTTGCAGTAGAGCTGAATCTTGTTCTTCTGAATCTCGAAGTTGTTGTGAATGTGTGGGAAGTACAAGATACCCGTCAGGTGGAACGGATAGTCGATGTTCAAGTGAATCGAGAACAGCGGCTCCTCGCTCATAGGGTACAACGCCTGATAGAAGGCTTTGTACTGCTCCTCGGTGATATCCGCAGGCTTGCGGGTCCAGAGTGGCTCGGTGTCGTTAATCTGGTTATCCTTCTCGGTATCTACATATTTGCCATCTTTCCACTCCTTGACCTTGCCGAAGATAATCGGAACAGGCAAGAAACGGCAATACTTGTTCAAGAGTTCACCAATTTTGCTCTGCTCGGCATACTCGGCACACTCCTCCGAGAGGTGCAAGACGATAGATGTTCCGCGCTCGCGCTTCTCCGAAAGCTCCTCCATCGAGTATTCAGGCGAGCCATCGCACACCCAATGCACCGAAGGCTTCTCGTTGTCGTAAGATTGAGTGAAAATCTCCACCTTGTCCGATACCATAAATGCTGAGTAGAATCCCAAGCCAAAGTGACCTATGATAGCCTGATTTTGGTATTTTGCCAAAAACTCCTCGGCACCCGAGAAGGCGATTTGGTTGATGTAACGCTCCACCTCCTCGGCAGACATACCGATACCGTTATCGGTTACTGTGAGGGTGCGCTTTTCGCTATCTACGGCGATATGCACTGCCAACTCTCCTGTTTCGCCGGCAAAAGCACCGGTTGAGGCGAGAGTACGCAACTTCTGCGTTGCATCTACGGCATTTGATACCAACTCACGCAAGAAAATCTCATGGTCAGAGTACAAGAACTTTTTGATTACGGGGAAGATATTTTCAGTTGTTACCCCAATTTTTCCATTTTTCATACCTATGTCATATATTGTTTGTTATTGTTTGCTTTTTTGAAATTTGTGTTGTTCAAACCTTGTGCCATATCGAACACTCTGCCAAAATGGCAGAAATAAAATAGAAGAATGGCATAAATTGCCATTCTTCTATTTGGGCTATTAGCTTTTAGCCATTAGCTTTTTTAGTTTCGAAATTATATAGTTTAGTGTTGTTGTTTTTACATACCCCCTCCGCTACGCTCGTCCCCCTAATTTAGGGGGACAATACTTTATTTATTCCTCCCCTAAGTTAGGGGAGGTGCCCGTTAGGGCGGTGGGGTATAACATTCTATT
>JAZOBZ010000086.1:0-10691 GCA_045596245.1 Alistipes sp.
TCCTTTTTTTTGTTTCAGGGTAGTGAAGACACAACTACCCGTTATTTTTCTGCCTTCAATGAGCGGTTTTGGCGGTTCTCTCAATTTGGGCAAAAAAGTGCCTTGTAGAGCGTCAGGGCAGTGTTCGGATAGTCTCTCGCCCCTAATTACTACTCGGTTTTTTAGGAGGATTTGGTAGTATTTTCAGGGTAGTATTCGGGTAGTTTTGCTCAATTTCGGGCAATTTTCGGGTAGTTTTTGGGCAAAAAAGACCGATGGGACTGCCCAATCGGTCATTGTAAATTGTTGATATTTAGGTTTTTAACCTTTCTCAACCTCTTAATACTCCTCCTCGTTAAAGAAGAAGTCCTCCTTCGAAGGGTAGTCCGGCCAAATCTCCTCCATACTCTCGTATGCCTCGCCGTCATCCTCAATCTCTTGGAGATTCTCAATTACTTCGAGTGGTGCGCCAGAACGGGTTGCGTAGTCAATTAATTCCTCCTTGGTTGCTGGCCATGGTGCATCCTCCAATTTCGATGCAAGTTCAAGTGTCCAATACATAGTTATATCTTTTAATTTATTAATGTTTCGTTCCTTGCGAGTGCAAATGTATAAAAAATTTCTAATATACAAATGTTTATATATACAATTTTAAGGCTTCCACAAAACCTCCTCTGCATCAAGGCGTTCCGTAATGGTACGACATAGTGCATAGAGATAGTCCGAGAGGCGATTTAAGAGCACCAACAATGCATGGTCAATCTCATAACTCTCCGCCGCCTCAATAGCTCTGCGTTCAGCCCTGCGACAAACTGTTCGGCAGATATGACAAAGTGATGCCAACTCGCAACCTCCGGGTATTGTAAAACACTCGACAGGCGTCAATTCCGCCTGCAAGGCATCTATACGCCCCTCCAAATGGGCAATATCCGCATCAGAAATCTTCGGTATCTCATATTTGCAGTTACAACCTATCGCAAGCAGAGAGCATACGGTCATCAACTTTGAACATATCCAACGACAATCCTCGACATAGAGAGACAACACCTCCTCTTGCGACATCTTATCGGCAAGATAGGCGATATTTGCCTGCAATTCATCGGCTGTACCATACGCCTCGACTCTGACATCGGTCTTACGCACGCGCTCTCCGCCAATCAACGAAGTGCGCCCCTTGTCGCCACCTTTTGTATATAGTTTCATAAGCGATAGTGTTGTTTAGGTAATCTATTGTTAAAGAATAGGATATAGGCTCTATTATCTACCGTTGTCGAGCGATGCTCATCTATCAAAGCGCGTACCGCGCTCTGTCGCTCACGATTGAGGTATGGCTGCCCGATAACTAGTGTTACACCCTTGGATTTTGCCTTCTCGTACGCCTCTCGTAGTTGTTCAGTAGGGTAGTCTGCCAGAAGTATCGACAAATCTCCATCTACATCGTTAATCGAGAAGTTCTGCCCCTCTATATAATATAGGGTATTGTGCAACTGTCGTGCCCGTTTATCTTTGACGCCACTCGCCATTAGGGTATCATAAAGTGTTGTTCCCGTACCCTCAAATAATCGTTTGCTCATAAAGACTTTGCGCACAAGCCCATACACAAATGGAGAATGAACGCCATAGCCATGATAATACTTTGCTCGCGAGAGTTTATTCCCAAGCATCTGCAATCTGCGTTCTAAATTACGACCACTAATTTTCATATTACCCTCCCTCTATTTTTTAAGCAGTCCTGCCAAGTGTCCTGTCGAAAATGCGATTTGGAGGTTGTAGCCTCCCGTATTGGCATCTACATCGAGCACCTCACCGGCAAAGTACATACCTTTGATTTTCAACGACTCCATCGTATATTCGTTTACCTCCGAGCAACTCACGCCACCAGCGGTAACCACAGCATACTCGAATGGAGCATAGTCCGAAATCGGGAACGACCACCCCTTCAATACCTTTATCAAACGCTCAAACTCCTTGTCCGACACCTTCGAGATATAGAGGCGTGAATGGACATCTAACTCCTTACAAATAGGCACAACAAGCGGTTTTGGTACCAAGCGGCGTACCAACTCGGCAAAGAAATCCTCGGGGCGCATCTCTGCCACCTCGCGCTTAATTCGCTCACGAAGGATATCCTCTGTGAGGGCTGGTTTCAGGTCGAGTTCTATTTTGACACTCTTCTCTTCGAGCAGACCATCTACGGCATCGCGGCTCAAACGGAGAATTACTGCACCCTCCAAGCCTCTATCCGAGAAGGAGATCTCGCCAAACTCCTCACGCACCATCTCGCCACCGACAAACAATCGGGCATTGATATTTTTGAGCCAAACGCTCTTTATATACTCAATCTGCGGGTGGTTCGATACAAGCGGAGTAAGCGAAGGTCGCACCGACTCGATAGTGTGTCCTACGCGGTCGGCAAAGCTATATCCATCGCCCGTAGAGCCTGTGGCAGGGTAGGATACTCCACCCGTAGCGATAATCACATTTTCGACCTCAATCTTACGCTCGAAGCCTCGTTTGTTCATATACTTCACGCCATAGACTTTACCCCCTGCGACAAGTATCTCCGTTACGCGGCTATTGCATTGGACATCGACTTCATAATCGCGACAATAGAACTCCAACGCATTAGCAATATCTGCCGCCTTGCCACTTGCAGGAAATACACGCTCGCCACGCTCGGTAACGAGTTTTACGCCCATACGCTCGAAGAATCGCATCGTGGCACGATTGGTAAACTCCGACATCGCCACATGCAACCACTCGCCATTCGTGCGTACATTCTCTGCAAACTCTTCAACAGGGCGGGCATTTGTCAAGTTACAGCGTCCTTTACCCGTAATACGCACCTTACGCGCCGGTTTCTCCATCTTTTCGAGCAACAGAACCTTGTTACCCACTCGTGCAGCCGTTCCTGCCGCCATCAATCCTGCCGCACCACCACCAATCACAACTACATCGTAGCGTGGGTGCGTCAGCTCCATTTCGAGATTATCTTCCATCTATTATTTTCAAGCTATCAGCCATTAGTTTATAACTATTGGCTATTATTCATTATAAATCACTCTTCTCAACTCCTCGCACGCCTTTTCAGGGTTTGTCCTATCGAAATGAAACGGTACAATTCCCAACTCGGCAGCCGCCTCAACATTCTCCCTGCGGTCGTCTATAAATATAGTCTCGGCAGGATTCAACCCGCAACGCGACAGTAACAATTCGTAAATCTCCCTTTCGGGTTTCACACACTTTACCTCACAAGATATTATCTCATCGTCAAAGTGGCGATATACGGGTTTATTGCGCAAAAACTCAATATATTCGGGCGACATATTTGACAATACAACAAGTCTATACCCTCGCTCCTTCAACTCCGCTATAAGTCGAGCCGTAGGCTCAACCTCCTCCTGATAGTTGATAGCAAGCAACATATTTGCCTTTGCACTCTCGACATCGCTACCACGATACTCTGCCACCGCTTTTGCCACCTCATCAACGGGCAATACACCTCGGTCGTAATCCTCCCAGAACTTCGGCACACCGCCCTCCGGCGTAGTGAATACGAAAGAGAAGTACTCCTCCAAGTGCTTTGGAAAACGCAATGGATTACGGGCAAAAACGACACCTGCAAGGTCAAATACTATATTTTTAAGCATCTGCTTCTACTGTTTTGTTAGTTGAGCCTTAACACGCTCGCGGAACTCAGGCGTAAACTTATCCATCTTATCTATCTCAATCAAGCTCTCTGCAAGCGACTTGTAGTAGCCCTCTACGCTCTTGTGAATGTCCTGCGGATACTCCATAATAAAGTTTGGAGCCTGCGATACATTCATATAGAAGTCTGGCAACATTGCCCCCGAATCGATATGCTTTGCATACTCCTCCTTAAACTCAGCGGTAAGCGCCACACAACGATTTGCAATGCCTTGTACGCCGTACAACTTATCCAGTTGTGCCAAATCAGCCTCGGCAAACTCCACTTCAACAGTACAGCCTTTGGCATTATCAACCTCGCCAACAAGGATATATGGAGCAAGCGAATAGCCATCATAACCCCACTCGCCAGCCTCTGCATAGCGATTATATTTCAACTCGCGACCATCTACACGCACCGACTTTGGAGGGTAGTTTGCAGGCATACGCAACTCATACGAAGTAGTTGCTGTTGCACCCTCAAAAGAACCCTCACGAGGAGCAATTGTAATAACAACCTTATTGCCCTCTGTGCGCTTTGTAACCTTTGTTGTAGCGTAAGCGGTAGAGTAGTCCTTAGATTTTCCATCGTCCTCGTAGATAGTTGTTTCGCCATCGCCACCCGGCACGCAAGTCAATACATAGGTATTGATTACACCTTGCAGGTTGCGCACCGACTTTGGATACATCGGAATAATCGAGCCTGCCTTTGCAAAATATGGATTTTCGCCAAGTGTACAGTGAATTTCTATCTCGCTATCGCTACCCTCGTACATCTTACCGCTAACCATATTATACCACTTCTTACCCTTTGGCAGCCAAACCTTACGGGTAGCCAAGCCTGTAACCTTGTCGGCAGGGGTAATAATCGGAGCAACCAGCAGGTCATTACCAAACATAAACTGGTCTTTCGATGTGTATGCCAAGTCGTGTTCTGGATGCGAGTAGTACATTGGGCGTGTCATCGAAACACCTGTATCGAATGTTTCACGCGCAGCAGCGTAGATATACGGTACCAGAGCATAGCGCAAATGCATCGTAGCGCGCATATCGAACATGTGGTCGGGGTAGTGCCAAATTCTACGCTCGATTACACGGTCTTTGGTGCAGTGTGTCTTAAATACTGGTGTAAATACTCCATACTGCAACCAACGGAGATACAACTCCGGATCAATCACTTTTTTATCGTCCCTATGGAAATAGTGACCACCAATATCGTGTCCCCAATAGCCGTAGCCCACATTCGATGCAGTAGCCGTAAACCAAGGCAAGAACTGCAACGACTCCCAGCAGATGTAGGTATCACCCGAGAAACCTGTTTGATAGCGATGTGAGCCAAGTCCTCCCCAACGATGATAAATCATTGGTCGCTCGTTGCCCTTCTCCGCCATGTGGTGGTCGAAGGTGTGGTTGAGCCAGAATGTATTGCTCAAATCCTTAACATACTTACTTGTTGGCCACTGCTGCCAATCGAGCCACCAGAAATCGATGCCCTGCTTCTCGATAGGGGCAAGTACGGTATCAAAGTAGGCATCTGCCCACTTCTGCTCCGACATCTTGTAAGGCACGCTCTTGCCCTCCTCTTTCCAGCCGTAAGCCTCGGTAAAGCGTTTGTATGGCTCTTCATACGGCTGAATACCCGATGCAGGGTGGAGATTGAGTGATGTTTTCAAATTCTGTTTCTTGCACCACGCAAGGAAGTTCTCTGGCGAAGGGAATAACTGATTCTTCCAAGTATAGCCTGTCCAACCTATACTCTGACCATACTCATCTTTCTTTGAATTCTTGCTTGTAAAGCCCCATGTATCGTGCCAATCCATATCGATAATCAGCACATCAAGCGGAATATCCAACGAGCGCATCGTTTCAACCAAATCACGCAACTCATTGTCCGAATACTGCCAATAGCGGCTCCACCAATAGCCAAAAGTATATTTTGGAGGTAGCGGAATATCGCCTGCAACGCGAGTATAGTCTTTCAATGCCTTTGTATATTCGTGTCCGTAGGCAAAGAGATACAAGTCGAGTCTATCTCCCTCAGGGCGACACTCAACCCAATTTTTCCAATGTGATTCTACCGGCACGAATACATGACGCTCCGAGTCATCAACCACAGTCCAACCTGCTCGTGAGAGTATGCCATGCTCCATCGAACTGCGTCTTCTATTGCTTCGTGGGTGATCCTGCGAACCATAATAACGGTCGAGCGTACGGGTAGTACCCATCAAATTCTGGGTATCCTTGTCGCCATAGTGCCAAACAACCTTCTTGCCTGCCACCATAATCTCTGCCGAGAGGTTTTCAGCCGAGAACTTCTCACCCTTCTTATAGGTCAGCGTAACATTCGAGGTTGTAATAGTAACCTTCGAGCGAGTTTGGCGCACCTTAAACTGCGGAACTGCCAACTTACGATTTACGAATGTAAGCGTTGCTCTATCCTCAAATTTACCATCTTCGCTCCACTCCATACGAATCATCTGCGGAGTCAAAACCGTAAATCGAGCATTCCCGACAATAACTTGTGCTTTTTCGTCAGCCTTTGGGTTATTTACCGCAAATGCAGACAGCGGCAACATTAACATTGCCAATACTAACATTGATAATCTCTTCATAACTATTATGGTTTTTTGGTTATTTCAACAACAAGTTCGCTATTCATTGCCCGCAAATCGGTAGCCACAGCCTCAGCCGCTGACTTACCCTCGAATGAGCCAACCACAAAGGTTGAACCGATACGCGATATGGTGCAGTCCGCCTTATGGGAAAGAATCTTCGCCTTAACATCGTCAGTCAAAGTCGGCACGCCCGAAATCTCCACATTGTATTGGCTCTCGGAACGGCGCATATCTTCGAGCGTAGGGTAGTACTCACCATCAACCCACACCGCAATAATCGGATCGCGAAATCCGAGTTTCTTCAACTGTACAACTCCCTCTTTCGCCTCCTGCTCGGTGCGGAAACCACCCACAAAGTAGGCATACAGCCCTCTATTGTATGCATCGGTATATGACAATGGCATCACACCTCGCAGAGCCGAGATGTTTGGTCGCTTGGAGAACAATCCCACGCGAATACGATAGACTGTGCCATAGTCGTAAACCTTGGTGCGCGGTACCGGATTTTTAGAATTATAGATGGTTGGCACTTTCACCTTAATATCCTCGTATTTGATAAAACTACGGCGCTGCAACGATAGTTTTGACACCTTGTAATCACGGTTTCCTAACTCGGTAGCGACCACCTTCAACGAATCTCGGGAGGTGGTAAGCGACAAAGTTGATGCAATCTTCAACTCATACTCCGTCAGCGCCCTCTTGCGTACATAGTAGTTCACCAAAGCGTCAGATTCGTACAAGTCACTATTCTCGTTTACTTCTCGTTCGGCTCGTGCCGTAACCGCAGCCGAAAGGTCGAGCATGGCACTGTTTCCACTTCGCTCCATCAAGAGGTCGTAGGCGTAAATCTTATTGAAATAGAGCGAAGACCACAACGAAGTTATCTCCTCATCAAGTCCCGACATAACACCACGCTTCGCTGCAAAGAGTTGCGCCACGCTATCAGCCTCTGCGCGTGTAGGTACCTCCATATACTCCCTCTGCAACGAGAGTAGTTCGCCATACTCGGAGTGTAACCTTGCCACCAGCTCTTTAACTCTCTTTTCGCGTTGTTGCGCCTCACAGAGAGTCCTATAATCATTTGGAGAAAGTCGCTCCGAGAAGTAGTCATTCTTTACCAAATCACGCTTCATACGAGCCTTATCGGGAATATACGCCCCATTGTCCTCAACCACAACAGTCTGCTCCTTTTTTGTGTTCGCAGCCTGCTGTTTCGCCTTCTCGTATGCCGTAAGAGTACTTTTAACATCGTGCTGCGAGATTTGCGCAAGCAATCTGTCATACTCCGCCTGCATGCGCACAACCTCCCTCTCCAACGACAAAATCATCGGTGCAAGTCGCTCTCGCATAGACTCGTTCTTGGCGTAGTTGGCACGATGCTCAGCCAACACCTCTGCAACCGAATCGCGCACAAAGCTAGCGCGTTCCAGCTCTTTTGCAGTTTGCGCCTGCGACACTGCCACGCTCGCCAATGCGATAATGGATATAATCGTTCGTTTCATCGCCACATTCTGATAAATAGGAATTGTATAAATCCGAATATTTCAAGACGCCCCATAAGCATCAATATCGTGCCCTGAATTTTCAGCAACGATGGCATCATCGCGTAGTTGTCGTACGAGCCAACCTCGCCAAATCCCGGGCCTACATTGCCGATAAACACCACCGAAGATGAAAATGCCGTAAGCAAATCCAACCCAAAGAGCGTACTTGTCAATGTTGCCACCAAAATAAGCACGAAATATGTTGTGAGGAAGAGTGTTACAGCATTCACCTGTCGCTCCTCCTGCACAATGCCGTCAAGGCGGATACGGATAATGGCGTTAGGGTGCTGCTGTCCTCGCAGACGAGCCTTCAACACCTTGCCATAGAGCAAAACTCTATCGACCTTAACACCTCCCGAAGTTGAGCCTGCGCAACCGCAAATAATCGAGAGAATTATCAATATAACAATTGCAAACGGAGTCCAAAGGTTGGTATTTGCCGTTGCGAAACCGGTTGTTGAGATAAGCGATACAACCTGAAATACCGACTGTCGCAGCGAGGTCAATATGTTCGGATATATGCCGGCAAAATATAGGCTTGCTCCGATGCAGAGCGTTGCTACCACGATAATCCCGACATAGACACGCACCACCTCCGAACGGAAGATATTGTTTGCCTTGCGTGTGAAGGTCGAGAAGATAAGTCCGAAGTGCAGACTCGAAAGGAACATCGCCACAATCAATATCCACTCAATCAGCGGACTATCATAGAAGCCGATACTTGCATTTTTCGTTGAAAATCCGCCCGTAGCACACGCCGACATAGCGTGATTAAGCGCATCAAACCATCGCATACCCGAAACCTTCAATAGTAGGGTAGTTACGAGTGTCAGACCGATATATACGGCAAGCAGAATACGCACAACCATCTGCGTACGATAGCGATAGTTGTCTTTCGCAAGCGAAGAGAGTTCGATGCCCGACAACGCCATCTTATTTGTTCCGAGAGATGGCAGAATCAACAGGGCAAACATCACCACTCCTGCACCGCCAATCCAACATGTCGCCGAGCGCCAAAAGAGCAGACCTTGTGGCAGAGCCTCTATATTGGTCAAAATCGATGCTCCCGTAGTCGTAAAGCCCGAAACGCTTTCAAACCAAGCATTTACCAGCGAGAACTCGCCACCCCAAATCAGATATGGAAACATTCCCACCACGCACGACAACACCCACGAGCCTACGACAATCATAAAACCCTCCTTGGTGGTGATGTTGTCCGCCTTCGGCACAAATATCATCGGAAATATGCCGAGCAACAGCGTCAGCAGAGCCGACAGCAACAGCGGATAGAAGCCCGTATCGTTCGACACGAGCGAGATACCTGCCGACACCGCCATAAAGGCCGAAAGGCAGAGCATCACCGCACCTACATATCTCAAAATTACACTAAATCGCATCTTCGCCCTGCTTTTTGTTCGACTTCGAGATATTTATCAAATTCTCAATGTTATCACTCAACTCCTTAATCTCATCGACCATCTCAGCCTTCGGCTTATATGGCAACTTGAATGAGAGATACTCCGCCAACGAGCGATTGATACGCTTTATAGGCTTCACGCCGTAGATATAGACAAAGTAGAACAACATCAACACAATGGCAATCATCACCAATAGTGAAATCAACACCGGAGCCACCGAGCGATAGGCATTTTTCGAGAGTTGCGCTGCACGAGGAGCCAACTCGCCATGCGAGAGGGTAATGTATCGCTTAACCTGCTCGGTAAAACGATTATATGCAGGCTCATAGACCTCCACATACCACTTGCGCCCATCGACCTTGTGTATTTCGACAGTCAGCGAATCTATCACAACACTCTCTGTCGAGCGAAAACTGTCGGTCAATTGTCGCAACTCTGCGCTATACAACGAGAGCGTGTCGAGGCTTCCCTGCACCGCAGCAGGAGCTTTATCACGCACCAAGGCGATATGCGAGTCGAGTTCTGCCAACGCCTTGTGACACGACTCTTTCGCCCTCTCGTTGTCGAAAATCGTCACATCAATCATAGCGCGACTATGGTCGTGCGCCGAGCGCAACAAATCCTTTGCCACAGTCATATCACGGCTACTTGCCGAGAGTATCGCATCGGTATCGTAGCTCAAATTACTCAACTCGAAGAGCGAAATAACACCCGACACCGACAACAGTGCAACGATACTCAAAAACGCAATTGTAGTTCTCTTTCCTATACCTTTCATATCTCAATAAAAAAGTTACTATCCCTGTTTAATTCCACAAAGATAGTAATTTTCCGAATAAAAACTATGTTTTTAAGAGTTTTTTTGAGGAGTATCAGCCGTTGGCCATTAGCTATTGGCTTTTTTTAATTAAAAATAAGAGTGATAAAAAATCAAAAAATACCTTAAATTGTCAATCACCAATTGTCAATTACCAATTTGATTACTATCTTTGCACTTGATATGAGAAGAGTCAATTTCCATACACTCGGTTGCAAGTTGAATTTCTCGGAAAGTTCGACTTTGGCGCGCCAATTTGAGGCGGGCGGATTTGTGCGTGTCGGTACAAACGAGGAGGCCGATATCGCGATTATAAACTCCTGCTCCGTAACGGCGCAGGCAGATAAAAAATGTCGCAATTTAATCAGAAAAATTCATCGCCGCAACCCCGATACAATCATTGCCGTTACGGGGTGCTATGCACAGTTGAAACCCTACGAAATTGCCGAGATTGAAGGCGTTGATATTGTGTTGTGTAACAACGATAAAGGCGAAACATATAAACAAGTACTTCAACTGACCGAGCGAGGTAAAACAAAGGTCTTTTCGTGCGAAACTGACGAGATAACTTCCTTCTTTTCCGCCTTCTCTTCGGGTGATCGCACAAGTCGGATCGTAGCCATGTCGTTCT
>JAZOBZ010000087.1:0-31792 GCA_045596245.1 Alistipes sp.
AAACCGCTGCCAGAGTGGGATGCCGAGAGTTCGATTGTGTGGCATACACGCGAATAGTAGGGGGCTATATTAGATGAGTGCGGGGTTGTCCAACTGAATTAGTTGAGCAACCCCGTATTTTATGGTAATGAAACCCCAAAACGCATGTTCGAGAGCCTTACAAAGGTTTTACATAACGCACTGTGTCTGGTGTCAGCTGGCTGATGATAAAGTCATCGCACTCGACATACCTATTGAGCAAATCATCGTTGTAGTGGCGAATGGTCAGGAGTTCAACCTTCTCGATAATCTCGGTGTTGAATCCCTCCTCCTGCAAGGCGGTAGCAACCTCCTCCAAGTGCCAACTCTCCTCTACGCACAAGCCCAACTCTACGGCGGTATTATGGATAAGGTTTGTCTTTATGCGGAAACGCTCCAAAGTCGCAAAGATGATTGGGAACTTCTCCTCTAACACGAACGACAAATCGCGCGAACGAAGGCGCAGGAAACTCTGGTTGCGCTTCAAGATGATAATCGGCGTGGTGAATGTTGGTGCAGTGCCGTTAATCTCCGTTCCGGCAGCGAGTTTATTGCCGAAAGGTTTTACATACAACGGTATGTTTTTGTTCTGCAACGGCTTGATGGTCTTGGGGTGGATAATTTGCGCACCGCTATATGCCAACTCGATGGTATCCACATAGTTGAGTTGGTCAATTTTCACCGCATCGGGGAAGATTTTAGGGTCTGCGTTGAGGATTCCGTCAACATCTTTCCATACGGTCATCGACTCTGCATTGAGGATATTTGCAACGACTGCTGCCGAGTAGTCCGAGCCTTCACGACCGAGTGTTGTGGTTGTGCCATCGGGTGCAGAGCCGATAAAACCCTGACCTACGAAAATACGACTCTCCGCACCTGCAACAGCAAGGCGAAGCGGTGTTTTGGACTGCTCGATAAGGACATTTGCATCCTTGTGGCGTGCCTGCGTGTGGAAACACTTGCGCATATCTATCCACTTGTTCGATATACCCTCCTTGTTGAGGAATGCCGAGATGATAGTTGTCGAAACCAACTCTCCGTAGGCTACGATATGGTCGTACCACTCCTCAGCGCGACTGCGCTCGAACTTGTTGGTTGTTACAGCCTTACGCAACGCCTCAAAGAGCGCATCAACCTCCTCGATACGGTACCCCGCCGAGCCAAAGAGGTCGGCGATAGTGGTGTAGTGGTAAGCCTTAATCTCCTCGATTTTCTTCTCGCAGAAGGCGGTGTCGCCCTTGCGCATAGCATCGAAAACCTCCTCCAAGGCGTTGGTTGTTTTGCCCATTGCCGAGACGATAACGAACAACTCCTCCTCGCCACTTACGATATTCAACAGGTTGCGCACACCCTCAGCGTGACGCACCGATGCTCCTCCAAATTTGTAAACTTTCATACGATTTCTTCTGCTTTTAGCCATTAGCCATTGGCCGTTAGCTCTGTTCTTTGGTGCAAAGATAATAAAAAGACGAGAGACGAAAGACGAGAGACGAGAGAAATTTTACAAAATAACGATAATTAAAGACGAGAGACGAGAGAAAGCGGAAAACGGAAAACTTTTTTGTTTCTGTGGCGCAGACTTATAGAGGTGGTTAAAGGAGATTAGAGGTTATTAGTGGTTGTTAGAGTGCGCCACACTAATTTCCTCTAACAACCTTTAATAACCTTCTATCTCTTGGCGCACAAAAAAATAACAAATCGTCATCGGGAGCGCATGCCATCTATTTTTCTGCCGATAATGACGAGTATTTTATTTTCGATTTTTGGCGTAGTTTATCGAAAAATGTCTATCTTTGTAAGTGAATTGCGGAATACGCAATTCTTGTAGATGGCATTTAGGCTATTGGATTTGTAACAAAAACGACCAATTTTAGAAACAAAAACACCAGTAGGCACACTAAATGCTCACGCTGTTTTGGCGTGGGTTGTGCTTATGTTTTTGTGGGTGCTTGGTCGTACCTTGTTACAGCGAGCTATATCCACGCTTCTTCTTTTTAGTTAAGCGGTTGCCACCTGAAAGCAACGAGAGTTACAAGCTCAAATATATGTTTAACTAAAAATTCAAAGTATTATGAAAAAGTTTTTAATCTGTATTGTAGCACTCTGTGCTGTTTTTAACCTCTCTGCTCAGAACAAAGGAGAGAAGTATGTAGGTGGTAATGTAGGTATCGCTACAACATCGCTAATTATCGATGGAGATAGTGCTTCTGCAATAAAATTCGCCATTGCTCCAGAGTTTGGCTATTTCGTGGCTGACAAATTTAAGGTTGGCGTATTATTGGGTTATGGTATCGAAAGTGAAACTCACACTCTCGAAATTATGCCCAACATTGAATATTATGTTAGACTATGTGACGGATTATATTATACGCCAGGACTCGGATTTGGCTTTGTTGCTGGTTTTAGCGAAGGTATGGCAATGCCAGGTTTTGGATTATCTCTTTCCCTTGGAAGTTTTGAGTTCCGCCCAACTCCAAAATTCGGATTGTCAGTCGGATTACTCTCATTGTCCTATGTGTATATGACATATAGAGACAGTTATTATGGATTTAAGCTTAATACTAATGGTGTTAATTTTAATCTTGGTATCAATCCTTCTGTTGGCTTGAAATACTATTTCTAATTCGAATTAATATTTTACTTAAAAGGTCGGGTATTGTTAACGATACCCGACCTTGTTGTGTATGAGAAGGCTAATAGCTCCAAAAACTAATACAACTCCACAAACTCCCAACTATTGCCCACCGCTTCGAGGTAGCGCATAAACTCCTCGCGCGAGATTACCACCGTACCTCGGCTGTCGTTGGGGTGGAAACTTAGGCTTTCGGCACTCTCCAAATTCTTGTCGAGGAAGAGATGTGTGTGATTCTCCTCGTCATTGATAAGTCCGAAGGGCGACACCGAGCCGGGCTCCAAGCCGAGATAACGCTCCATTCGCTGTGGCGATGCGAAACTCAACTTGCCCTGATGCAGGCGGTGTTCGAGGTCGTGTATTGCCATATCGCGGTCGCAATCGAAGCATACCAAGTAGTGGCGGTTGCCCTTGTGGTTGCGGAAAAAGAGATTTTTGCAGTGCACCGAGCCGTCCTTGCGCCAATACTGCTTGGCAATCTCAATGGTCGGCGAGGCAGGATGAAAATAGACCTCGTATTTTATCCCGTGCGCCTCCAAAAACTCAAAGACCTTCTTACTGCGTAATTCTAATATCTCCATATAACATCTTCCTTTAATTGTCAATTGTCAATTCGTCAATTGTCAATTATACTTGGTGTTTGTGTTCTCAAACACAAACGCAAAGGTATCCGCCACCTCCTCGATGCGCTTAGAGGTCGGCTTGCCTGCACCATGTCCTGCGTTGGTGTCGATGCGGATAAGCACAGGGTTTTTGCCCTTGTGGCAGTGCTGCAACTCGGCTGCAAACTTAAACGAGTGTGCCGGCACAACTCTATCATCGTGGTCGCCCGTAGTGACGAGCGTTGCAGGGTACTCCACCCCCTCACGCAGATTGTGCAGTGGCGAGTATTTCAGAAGATACTCGAATTGCTCTTTGTTGTCCGCCGAGCCGTACTCCACAACCCAGCCATGACCAATCGTGAAGCGGTGGTAGCGCAACATATCCAACACACCTACCGCAGGCAGTGCAACAGCGTACAAGTCAGGGCGTTGTGTCATACACGCACCCACTAACAGACCTCCATTCGAGCCACCTGCAATGGCGAGTTTTTTGCTCGATGTATAGCCATTGTCGATAAGGTACTCGGCAGCCGAGATAAAGTCGTCAAAGACATTCTGTTTGTTCTCCAACATACCGCCTTTGTGCCACTCCTCGCCATACTCCGAGCCACCACGCAGATTCACTACGCACCATACGCCACCCTGCTCCATAAACATCACCGCCGTAGTCGAAAACGATGGGGTGAGGTTGATTTGGAAGCCGCCATAACCGTAGAGGTAGCAAGGGTTTTTGCCGTTCAGTTTTAATCCCTTTTTGTGCGATACAAACATAGGCACGCGCGTACCATCTTTACTCTCGAAAAATATCTGCTCGGTTTCGTACTTCTCGCTCTCGAACTTAACCTCCGCACGGTGGTACAACTCCGACTTGCCACTCTCGATATCGTAGCGATAGATTGTACCCGGGGTGGTATAGTTGGTTACGGCATAATAGACCTCCTTATCCTCGCGCTCGCCATCGAAACCGCCCACCGAGCCGATAATCGGCAACTCAACCTCACGCACAAGGTTACCCTTGCGGTCGTATTGGAAGATTTTATTCTGCGCATCAATCAGATACTCGGCAAAGAGGTAGTCGCCAGCCATACCCACCGCTTCGAGCAGTGAGCTGCCCTCTGGGATAATATCGTACTGCTTGCCCGTAGCGAGATTTACACCTACAAGGCGATAGTTTGCTGCGTGGTCGTTGGTCATAATCATCGCCTCGTCGTTGTAGCAGTCGAG
The DNA here is from genome assembly GCA_045596245.1 of Alistipes sp. Taxonomy (GTDB): domain Bacteria; phylum Bacteroidota; class Bacteroidia; order Bacteroidales; family Rikenellaceae; genus Alistipes. The sequence continues at coordinate 4,477 of JAZOBZ010000087.1, forward strand.
CAGGTAGTAGTCGTACTCGAAACCCTTGAACATTGTGCGCCACTTGCGCTCCGAGGTGCGTTTGTAGAGCAGCTGCGTACCCGAAGTACCCGCCGATGAGGTTACAAACTGCCACTTGCCATCCTCACTCTCGCCGCCGTGATGGTAGTGGAGAGGGTTTTTCTTATCCTCAAATATCAAAATATCCTCCTCCTGCTTGGTGCCAAGACGGTGGAAATAGACCTTCTGATTGGTGTTTTGTGCCGAATATACGCCATCACCCTCCTTCGGGGCATCGTAGGCGCTGTAATAGAAGCCGCGACCATCGCGAGTCCACGAAGCACCAGAGAATTTAACCCACTTGATGTGGTCAGCGAGAGGTTTCATGGTCTTGGTATCAAGAACAAAAATCTCCACCCAATCCGAACCTGCCGAGGCGAGCGAATAGGCGAAGTAGCGACCATCTTTGGTAAATGTTCCCGTGTTGAGAGCCACCGTGCCGTCCTCCGAGAGGGTGTTGGGGTCGAAAAACACCTCCTCCTCGGTATCCGAGAGGTTGCGCTTGCGGTAGATGACGCTTTGATTTTGCAGACCGCTGTTGCGCGAGATGTAGTACCACTCGCCACGCTTTGCGGGTGCGCTCTGTGTTGGGTAGTTCCACAACTCCTCCAATCGCTCACGAATAGCCTTACGCTGTGGGAGCGAGTTGAGGTAGCCGAAAGTTACCTCATTCTGCGCCTTTACCCACTCGGCTGTGCGCTCCGAGTTGTCATCTTCGAGCCAACGATAAGGGTCGGCAATCTCTGTACCATGGTAGTTATCTACCACCCCCTCACGGGCTGTTTCGGGGTATTTCAAAACTTCTGTCATATCTTTGATTTTTCTAATTCCTCGACCAATACCATATCCCAAGAGATATGCCACGCCAAAAATAGCAGCACAAATTGCCACTGTCTTTGCAATCTGTTTGTAGTTAGCTTTCATAAATTTAATCTTTGTTTTCGCAAAGATACAAATAATTGGAACTGACGATGCGGAGCGAGCGAAAAAAGTAAATAAATTCCGTTTTTTTAATTGTTTTGCGAACTCTTATTCTTATCGCGGCGCAAGTTTTTTAGGGGCGCGCTGAAAGAATTAAAAATTAAAAATTAAAAATTAAGAATTATCAATTTTGCATTTCGGAGTTATATAGTTTAGTGTTGTTGATAATAAACAAGAGCGTCATTGCGAGAGCCGATAGGCTCGTGGCAATCTCCCGCTGTTAATTTAATAAAATATAAGGGAGATTGTCGCAGTCGCTACGCTCCTTCACAATGACGATTTTTTTACAACACTAAACTATATAATTCCGAATTTTAAAAAAAAAAATCGTAACTTTGCGATTAGATATTTTTAACCTTTCGGAATAACATATATCTATATAAGTGAACTCGGGCAAATGATGAAGGACACTGCGGAGTTAATCGCTCGATTAAAGAGCAATGAGGTCGATGCTTTCGACACGCTGATTGAGCGATATGGCGACAGACTATATTGGCATATCCGCCGTGTGGTCGTACAGCACGAAGATGCCGAAGATGTTCTGCAAGAGACCTTTACACGAGCATTTATCTCTATATCGGATTTTCGAGGTGAGATGGAGAGTTCTTTGATAGCATGGTTATATCGCATTGCCACTACGCAGGCAATCAAAGTTTTAAGAAGGCGAAAAAGAGGTTTTTTCACCTCGCTCGACTCGATACGAGGAGATTTATTGACCACCTTTGAGCAAGAGATTGAGCCTTCGGCAGACGAAATTACAGTGAAACTACAAAAGGCTATTTTGGCGTTGCCAACAAAGCAGAGGTTGGTTTTCAATATGCGATACTACGATGAGTTGTCGTTCGAGCAGATATCACAGGCTACGGGAGATAGCGTTTCTACTCTGAAAACGAACTATCACTACGCCGTAAAAAAAATTAGAGAACAGGTTAGTACTATTGAAATAGAGCAAAATTATGAAGATTAAAGAGATGCCGTACAGAATTGAAGAGGGTGCTATTGAGCGTGCTAAGTATAGAACGAAAATGGCAGTACGCGAGATAGCCAACCCTACCGAACATCATCTGCGCACAACGCAATGGCGATGGGTGAGTGCAGTGGCTGTGGCTATGGTTGTAGTGGGTGTAGTAGGATTGGTAAAATTCCACTATGAGAAACGATATCTATCCCCAATGGAGGAGCTAATTGCTGAGATGCAAACAGCACCTGACGATGTCATCTACGACTTGTCGTTGGAGGACGGATACTATTTGGAGGAGGAGAATCAATTATAAACAATTAAGTATAATAAATATACACAAAAAATTCAATCGATTATGAAAAGGATTTTTATTTTACTGATAGCTATCTCTACGATATTTGCGCAGGAGGCTTTTGCGCAGCAGAGCCTCAAAACACCAGGGAGTGCTCAACCCAATACTACAAAGGAGAAACGCGAACAGATAATGCAAACTCGTTTGGAGTTATTGAAGACGGAGCTACAGCTCTCCGATGAGCAGTTGGCAAAATTCGACCCTATATATCGCAAATATCGTCAGGATATCCAGAAGGCAACGAGCCTCAACCGCGATGCCCGCACCAAGAAGGAGAATATCACTAACGAGAATGCGTTAAAGGTTGTCTCGGCCCGTCTTGCAAACAATATCTACACCTCAACAATAAAGCAACGCTATCTGTTGATATTTGCCGAAGTCATCGAACCTTTGCAAGTAATGAAGCTCTATCGTGTAGATGAAAGAATATCGCGCGAAGCAAGCAAAATCATAAAACAACGCGCTTTGGCAGCAAACGATATGGACTAATAGTTTGTCCTTTGTTAATTTTGGTTTATTTAGTTAGTTAGTCGGCGGTTTCATTGCGAAATCGCCTTTTTTTTCTAACTTTGCAGCAGAAAAACATAGTTTGTTTATCGGCATGGAGATTCATTTCACAGGAATAATTATCGGTATTGCCACCTTCCTTATCATCGGGCTTTTTCACCCTATCGTCATAAAGGGTGAGTACTATTTTGGAGTCAAGTGCTGGTGGGTTTTCTGCCTTATCGGAGTTGCCACTACGGTAGCATCGCTACTCGTGGCAGATATTTTGTGGTCCACCATATTGGCCGTAGTCGGAGCCTCTTCGTTTTGGAGTATCAAAGAGCTATTCGAACAGCGTGAAAGGGTTCGCAAAGGCTGGTTCCCGAAGAATCCTAAAAGAGAGTAGCCGAATATGCTTATCGCCATAATTGTAGCCATCTCCCTGTTACTTATTTGGGGAGATTATATCTTATATCAAAGATTTATACGCCGCCATGCCCCATATATTCGATGGTCGGCAGTAGCACTATTTACAATTGCTAATACTCTCCCATATATAGCCGTAATTGCATTGCAGTTCTTAGACCTATCCAGCATTGCACCACTAATGTGGCTACTTACTGTATATGTAATACTCTCATTGTCGCGCATTGCACTATATGCAGGCGTTCTCACAATCAAGAATCGCTATGCAAAGTGGATAGTCGGAGTGACACTCTGCACGATTGTTGCTTATATTTTGCTTGTCGGTGTGGTGCATACTCGCAAAGATATAACCGTTAGAAGCACAGAGATTGCCTCTGTCAATCTACCAAAATCTTTCGATGGCTACCGCATAGTGTTCTTTTCGGATCTACATATCGGCTCACTAACCTCTGTTACGGAGATGTGTAACAACCTTGTGGAGAGGATAAACTCACTCAATGCCGATTTGGTCATCTTCGGCGGGGATTTAATAAATGCCCGCTACGATGAACTCACATCAGAGTTGAGAGATATTCTGGGTGGTATCAAATCGAAAGATGGAGTAATTGCCGTACTTGGTAACCACGACACGGGAGTATATGTAAAGGATACCATTGCTCTGCCTATCGAGGAGAATACCCGCTTGATAAAGGAGCGTATCGAAGCGATGAAGTGGCATATCCTCGATGATGAGAGCGAATGGTTGGTGCGCGACAAAGACTCTATAACTATAACAGGTATAGGTTTTTCGCGCAAACTACTCGAATATCGTCACTCGACAAGTGTTGCAGACTCACTCGATATACGGCCTATATACAGAGAGCTTCCGAACGATAAATTCAACCTCTCGATATCGCACATGCCTCAATTGTGGCGTAAGATATCGGAACTCGGATATGGCGATTTGGTACTCTCAGGTCATGTACACGCGATGCAGATGAAGTGCCGTATTGGCGATTGCGAGATTTCGCCAGCACAACTTATGTATCGGGAGTGGAGTGGGCATTACAGAGAGGGTGATAGTCATCTCTACATCTCTGATGGTATAGGCAGTGTAGGCTTCCATCTACGCGTGGGTGCCCCACCAGAAATCACAGAACTGACGCTCCGCCGAGCCGATTAGCGTACAAAGTCCCATCGCACCGACACGAAAAAACAACAATTGAGCAATGAGAAGGCTTTTGACTATTTTTTCGATGTTGGTGGTTACAGGGGCTACGGCACAAACCTCACATCTTACACTTAACGATGCTCTATCGCTCGGTTTCGAGCGCAACCCCGCTGTTACAGCCACCAATTACGCCGAGAAGGCAGCTCATCGAGAACGGCAGGCGGCAATAGGTCTATTTATGCCGAAAGTATCGGTAAAGGGCGCATACACTCATTTCAACAAGGATATTAAAATAGACCTCAACCATCTGAAAACCAACCTTTCAGGCACAATTGGCGGTCTATTATCCAATCCGAATATCGGAGCTGTGCTTGCGCCATATATGCCTGCCATTCAGGGAGGTCTATCATCACTCCTGGCTCTTGACTTCTCATACACCCTACAACGCCAAAACACCGCCTTTCTCGGGGGTGATGTAGTCATTCCTATATTTGCAGGAGGTAAAATATGGACAGCCAATAGGGCTGCCAAAATCAACGAGAAGCGAACTCAACAGCAGAGCCGACAAGTTCGAGGAGCGTTGATGGTCGAGATTATCGAACGATATTTCGGAGTAGAGATGGCACAGCGTGGCGTATCTATTCGTAGAGAGGCAGTAGCAGCAGTTGAGCAGCATCTGCACGATATCTCGATATTGGAGAGAGAGGGAATGGCAGTAGAGAGCGAAAGGCTATATGCCGAATACCGCTTAGCAGAGGCAGAGCGCGATTTACACCGTGCCCAATTGCAACTCGAAACTGCACGCAAAGCATTACAGACCTCACTCGGCACAACGGAGGTGGTAGAGCCCTCAACACCTATGTTCCTGCTCTCCACCATAGAGCCTTTGGAGTACTTCGTGTCAATGGCAAAAATTCACAATCCGCAGCTTGGCGAAGTGGAGCAGATTCGTGAATTAGCTCGCATGAACCTACGCCTGCATCGTGCCGACTACTTTCCTGAAATTGCTGCGATGGGAGGTATGATATTCTGCGACCATCATCTCACATCTATCGCACCCCGCATGGCTGTCGGCGTGGGGTTAAACTTTAAAATCTTCGATGGACTCAACCGCGAATATAAAGCAGCCGCAGCACGACTACAACTACGCAGAGTGGAGGTATTGGAGCAGAAAGCCGACCAAGATATAGCACTACTCATAAAGAATCTATATAATAGAGTTCAAGCTACACTATCCACAATACCAGCTGTGGAGCGTTCAATCCGTTTCAGCGAGGAGTATCTACGAGCCAAGAGTATCGCCTTTCGTGAGGGCATGGCGACCTCCACCGATATCGTAGATGCCACATTAAATCTTTCACGCGCAAGGTTAGAGCGTATAGAGTCTGCTTACGAATTTGATATTGCTTTGGCTCGACTATTGAATGTTGTTGGTATCAACGAAGTGTTTTTGGATTATCTGCATGCGCACACCACACAATCCATTTTTTAACTATTTACAAAGATGAAAAAGAGTAATATATCGCTTATAATCGTGTTAGTTTTACTTATCTCAATAATTATTTTTATAGGTTACCGTTGGGGACAGAGCAACCGCATAACCGCACAGGGCTATATTGAATGTACCACATTGCGTATGGCATCTAAAATAGCAGGACGCATTGACAAGGTCTTTGTCGAGGAGGGAGATTCGGTATGTAAGGGTGATACGCTCTACATAATCTCCACGCCTGAGCTCGATGCCAAGCTGGCACAAGTAGAGGCGATTTTAAGCGGTGCCAAGGCGATAGACGAGAAGGCGAAGGCTGGTACTCGCAAAGAGTTGATACATTCGGCACAAGATATGTGGCGAAAGGCTCAAATAGGAGTTACCCTCGCCCGACAGACATATTCGCGAGTTCAAAGACTATATGAAGAGGGGGTAGTATCTGCTCAGAAAAATGATGAGGCATACGCTTCATTGAAGGCTGCGCAAGCAACCGAGAGGGCTGCAAGGTCGCAATACCTCTTGGCAGTCGAGGGTGCATCTCGCGAGGATAAGGAGGCTGCGGCTGCACAAGTACAGCAGGCTCAGAGTGTTGTCGAGGAGGTTGAACGATACCTCTCAGATAGAGTTGTCTATTCCCCCATAGATGGCATTGTATCAGCCGTTGTTGCAAACGAGAGTGAGATTGTAGGCAGTGGTTATCCTGTTGTAACCGTAACAGAGAGTAATAGTGCAGTGGCGGTCTTTAATATCCCCGAAACTCTATTACCGCAAATTACCTGTGGCAAGCACTTCGAGGCGAATGTACCTGCGCTCAACAAGAGAGTCGGATTTGAAGTTGCATATATTGCTGTCGAAGCAGACTATGCCACTCAAAGTGCGACATCGGCACGAGGAGATTTCGACATTCGAACCTTCGAGGTCAAGATGAGACCACTGAGCAAAACCCTGCCATTACGAGCAGGAATGAGCGTTATTATCGAGTTGCATAAAACCGCTAAACAATGACCATAAGAGGATTTTGGTCGGGAGTAACGGCTACGGCTCGGCGGGAAGTACTACGCATTGCCAACAACGGAGAGTATCGGGCAGTGGCGTGGTGGTTACCTTTGGGTGTTATTCTTTTTTTCGCCATTTTCTTCTCACAAGAGGTAGTCGGGGCGCTACCCGTAGCAGTAGTTGACGAGGACAACACCACCCTCTCCCGCAAGTTAATTTCAATGATTAGAGCCACTCCGCAGAGTGCTTTGGTCGAGGAGGTCTGCGATATGGAGCAAGCTCGCACAAAGGTTTTACAGGATAAGGTGGTAGCGGTAGTCGAGATACCGAGTGGCTTTTCAAAAGAGATTTTATCGGGAGAGAGTGCCAATGTGCAATTTTTCGATTCGGGGGCGAACATCTCTACCAATTCGCTTGCTGCAAAGGGGATACAAACTGCCATTACAACCTTTGGTGTAGGGGTTGCACTTCAACGAGCCGAGATGGAGGGCGCAACACCCGACTCGGCTATGGCTCAGGTGATGCCTATTTCTTTTACCACATACGGGCTCTTCAATCCTTGGCTCAACTACGCATACTATGTTGCACCCTGCTTTTGGGTTATGATATTGATTATTGCCGCGATGCTATCGACCATATACGCCGTAGGCTCGGAGCTACGCTACGCTACATCGACCGAGTGGTTACGCACGGCAAACGGCTCATTAGTGGCAGCACTAATGGGAAAGCTATCTCCAATAACTCTTCTCCTATGGCTATTGGCATTTACGATAGGAGGGTTGATATTCGGAGTATTTGGCGCACCTCTGCAAGGTTCATTATTGATATTGGCGATGGGTGTGATAGCCCTGATTAGTGCCTATCAGGCAGTAGCACTATTTATCATTGCGATAACCGCTTCGATGCGACTGTCGCTATCGCTTGGTGGCGGCTATTCGGTCTTAGCATTCACATTTTCGGGTGTCACATTTCCAACTATGGCAATGTTCTCGGTGATACAGCCCTTCACAATGCTATTTCCCTATACATACTTTATGGAGTTGTATATCGACCAAGCAGTACGAGGTGTAGCGTGGTGGCACTCAACGGAGGAGATAGCGGCGATGCTACTATTCTGTCTACTACCGTTATTGCTCTTTGGGCGATTGAAACAGATTATGGTAAGGCGTAAGTTTTGGGGCAGGTTATGAGGCACTTTTTCAAAGATATATGGCACACTTCAACCGATGAATGGAGCAGGGTTTGGCACGATGAGGGTGTTGTACTGATAGTTGTATTTGCACTCTTCATCTACGCCATATTGTACTCTCTTGGTTATGGTGGTGAGGTCTTAAATGAGGTTCCGATAGCTGTTGTAGGAGGGAGCAATGGAGAGATAAGCCGTACTCTTACAGAGAAAATTGATGCCTCACCAAAGATATGTGTAACCTACAATGCCTGCGATATATCCGAAGTAGAACGCCTCCTTGCCGAGCGAAAGATATGGGGAGCTATTGCTTTATCGCCGGACCTTGACTGCAATATACTTACCGGGCAACAAGGCAAAGCAGCAATTCTTGGCGATGCAAGTTATTTTTTGGCATATAGAGAGGTTGCAGAGGGTAGCGTAGCTGCAATTCAGGAGATGAATAACGAGATTATCAAAGAGCGTAACGGCTCTTACAACCCTCCGATACTATTCGAGCAACACAACATCTTCAACGCAGAGTTGGGCTATGGAGTCTTTGTTATGCCGGCAATAATACTATTGATTGTTCAGCAGACAGCATTGATAGGTATCGGCATGCTCTCTGCCACACGCAGAGAGCGAAACGAGAGATACCCAACCAGCTCTCCTGTTATCATAACCATTGGGCGAACAATTACCTACCTCGCAATATACTCCCTTACACTCGGTTTTATGCTTACGGTGCATTACACTCTATTCGACTACCCTATGCGTGGTATATGGTGGCAATGTATTGCAGTTATCGCACCCTACCTTCTTTCTGTTGTTTTGTTGGCACAGACAATAGGTTCGATATTTCGCAAGCGCGAGAGTTCGATTGTGTGGCTTTTGTGGTTCTCCATACCTTTTTTGCTTGTAAGCGGTGTATCTCTACCTACACAAGCCTTTCCGCAATGGCTCTATTTGATTGGTAAAATCATACCGAGTTCCTCAGCAGTAGATGCTTGGATAAGAGTTCAGACAATGGGTGCGACTCTATCAGATATCACTCCGGAGCTCACCTTACTGTGGGTATTAGTGGCAATATATGGTCTATTAGCTGCCATCGCCAACCGAAAATAGCACTTTTTAGCACTATTTAATCTAAAAATAGGAGAGCGTAAACGAAAAACTGAAAGTTTTTCTGTTTTCCCACTCCAAGCGAAAACCGAAAAACTGAAAGTTTTCCGCTTTCCGCTTTCTGTTTTCCATTTGATTTCTTATCTTTGCGCCCACAAGTATATACCCAAAAAGATGAAAGCAGTTTCAACAGTAAAGGCATTGCGCGAGGAGCTCGCTGCGTGCCAAGGTAAAAAGATAGGTTTTGTCCCTACAATGGGCGCATTGCACGAGGGACATATCTCGCTTGTTACACGCGCTCGCAAGGAGTGTGATGTGGTGGTGGCGAGTGTATTCGTAAACCCAACTCAATTCAACGACAAAAACGACCTGCGCAACTATCCTCGTACCCCCGAGGCTGATGCAGCGATGCTCGAAGCGGCAGGGGTGGATTTGGTACTCTTTCCTTCGGTCGAGGAGATTTATCCTGAGCCTGACACTCGTCAGTTCGACTTCGGTCAGATTGACAAGGTGATGGAGGGTGCAACCCGCCCCGGACACTTCAACGGCGTGGCTCAGGTTGTAAGCCGCCTCTTCGCCATTGTCGAGCCTACTTGCGCCTACTTTGGTGAGAAGGATTTTCAGCAGATTGCCGTAATTCGTGCAATGGTTAAGCAACTCGGCTTGAAGGTTGAGATTATCGACTGCCCAATCGTGCGTGATACAGACGGCTTGGCTCGCTCATCGCGTAACCTATTGCTCACCCCTGCGCATCGTGCCGCAGCACCTCATATCTACGAGGTATTGAGCGCTGCACAAGCGAAGGTTGGCGAGATGTCGCCTGCGGAATTGACCGCTTGGGTTACTGCCGAGGTGGAGAAGAATGAACTTCTGAAAGTGATATATTTCGCAGCTGTCGATGCCCTTTCGATGCAGACCATCGAAGATTGGAGCGACTCGGAGCGTGTGCAGGGTTGCATCGCTGTTCAGGCTGGCGAAATCAGATTGATTGATAACATTAAACTTAAATAAGATGACTATCGAGGTCTTAAAATCAAAGATTCACAGAGTACATGTAACGCAGGCAAATGTCGATTATGTCGGTAGCATAACCATCGACTCGGCATTAATGGAGGCGGCAAACATCATTCGTGGCGAGAAGGTTCAGGTGGTAAATGTCACTAATGGAGAGCGACTCGAAACCTACGCTATTCCTGGCGAGGCGGGCAGTGGTGTTATCTGCCTGAATGGAGCAGCAGCACACAAGGCGAATGTGGGGGATATAGTTATCATCATCTCCTACGCTTCGATGGATTTCGAGGAGGCAAAAACCTTTGAGCCGAATGTGATTTTCCCTGATACCGCAACCAACAAGTTGGTAAAATAGACGAGAGACGAAAGACGAGAGACGAGAGAAAAACATTTTTAATTTTTAATTCTTAATTTTTAATTTCAAAGTGGACACTCTGTTATCGATACTTGCCGTATTGTTCGGCGTGGTGGGTTGTGTGGGTTGTATCGCTCCCGTACTTCCGGGCGTTGCGCTTGCATATGCAGGATACTTGTGTCTATACTTCTGCTCATACTCCGAAATATCTGTCGCTTGGCTTGTAGTTTTCGGAGTTCTCACACTTATTGTATCGGTACTCGACTATCTGTTGCCTTCGTATATGACCAAGAAGTTCGGCGGCTCGAAAGCCGGCGAGCGCGGAGCAATGGCTGGTGTTTTAGGAGGTTTTCTCTTCGGACCTATCGGCATTATCGTAGGACCATTTGTGGGGGCAGTACTTGGAGAGTTGATTTTTGACAATAGCGATAAGCAGCGTGCATTACGAAGTGGCTTTGGCTCGTTCCTCTCGTTCTTTGTCGGCACAGGCATAAAACTCGCACTCTCGCTGTGGCTTACGGTGGAGATTTGTATCGATGTCTGCAAATTTATATTTTAAAAAAGCGAATTATGAAACCAATGATTAAGTATAGAGGAGGAAAGTCGAGAGAGATACCTCGAATTATGTGGCATATCCCTAGATTTTCTGGTCGATATATTGAGCCTTTTTTTGGTGGAGGTGCATTATTCTTTCACTTAGAGCCGAAACAAGCCATTATAAATGATATAAATGGCAAACTAATGGGTTTTTATCGTGGTGTTCGCAATAACTACCATATACTCAGACAAGAATTGGATATGATAGAAAAAATCTACGCCGATAATCGTAGAGAATTCGACAATCTAAAAAAGTTATATCCTAACGAACGAATTGAGGACAAAAATGAAGAAATGTATTATCGTATACGCTCCATGTATAATGGCTTATTGGAGAAATCGTACTCAGATGCCTCGTTGTATTACTATATCAACAAAACCGCATACTCAGGCATGATTCGATACAATACGCAAGGTGAATTTAATGTACCATTTGGAAGATATCAACATTTAAACACTGACTTGGTTTCTCTCTCTCATAGTTTATTACTACAAAAAGCAGAGTTATACAATGTAGATTATAGTGAAATTTTCAAGATGTGCAAAAGTGATGACTTCGTATTTCTTGATCCTCCATATGATTGCATATTCTCCGATTATGGCAATGAAGAATATAAAGATGGTTTTAATGAGTTAAATCATAGACAATTAGCAGAGGATTTTAAAAATTTACCATGTAAAGCACTAATGGTTATAGGAAAAACTCCTTTGACAGAAAGTTTATACCAAGGATACATTGTGGAAGAGTATGACAAAAGTTATTCAGTTAATATTCGAAATAGATTTAGAGCTGTTGCTAAACATATTATTGTAACTAATTATCGTAAATGTTGGGAAGACGCAACGCAGTTGCCAGCCCTTTATGACATGACACAGGGACCAGAAACAAATGATTTAAGGCTATTTGACGCAGAAGAACATTATGGCACATATTAGCAGTCAATTATTATTTTTAACTACTTCTCCTAGGACACCAGAGAAAATGATTCCTGAAATAGATTTGCTCATCAAGAATTTTGATGGGGAATTATGGGATTACAATACTCAAAGTAGATTTATGGAGATACTGGGCGAAGAGCAGTTTTTTCATGGGAAAGGAGAAAATGATCCTGCCCTTAGTGCGAGAGATCGCATCAATCGAGCTCCAAAGTCGCTAGGCTTTGTAAGATTAAAGCCTGTGATATCGTTAACACCAGCAGGGGATGCACTTTTAAATTCTAAACAGAAAGAGGAGGTGCTTTTACGCCAATTATTAAAATTTCAGATACCTTCTCCGTATCACAAGCCAACTTCAAAAGCTACTAAGTTCTGTGTAAAGCCCTATTTGGAGTTACTGCGTTTAGTTAGAACAATGGGGACTCTAAAATTTGATGAATTGCAAATATTTGGAATGCAACTCACAGATTGGCGTAAGTTTGAAACCATTGTTCAAAAAATAGAAAACTTCCGTAAAGCGAAGATTGATAATGAGGCTGGGTATCGAACTTTCAAAATGGAGTACCTGCACGAGGAACTTCGCTCTATATATGCCGAAAGGATTGCTAGCGGTAACACTACAACAAGAGAGAGTAATGATTGCTCCTTAGAAAAATTTCTTAAAACCCAATCTAGTAACATGCGAGATTATGCAGATGCCTGTTTCCGCTATCTAAGGGCAACTGGGTTGGTCAATGTTTCGCATGTCGGTAAATCTTTGAGTATAGTAAAAGAGCGTATACCTGATGTGGACTATATATTGAGCACTATTGATAGAGAACCTCTTGCAATTATCTCGGAAGAAGATTATTCTACATACCTAGGAGATGTTAGATACCCCCGATTATTAACTGATGACAAACATTCTCTTGTTAAACGACTAAGAGAAGAATTTAATGTCAATATTGATTATGATACAGATGTCTATTCACTAAAAGATATGCTATACGAGCATGTCGAAGCACGAAAGATCAAAACAATAGATAAACAAATCAAAGATATTAAAGATTACAAACTATACGATGATATTCAACTAATATATCAGCAAATAGAGGAAAATAAATTATATGACGCTCCATTGATGTTGGAATGGAACACATGGCGAGCAATGACTATGCTTAATGGAGGTAATATACAAGCCAACTTAAAGTTTGATGACTTTGGCAAGCCTCTGTCTACTGCACAGGGGAATATGGCTGACATCATTTGCGATTATGGAGAATATATGCTTACAGTAGAAGTTACCATGGCTAATGGTCAAAAGCAATATGACATGGAAGGAGAGCCTGTTAGTAGACATCTAGGAAAAATAAAAAGAAATATTGGAAAACCATGTTACTGTCTTTTTGTTGCTCCACACATAAACGAGGCTTGCATAGCACATTTCTACGCCCTTCACAATATGAATATTTCATATTACGGTGGAAAATCAACGATTGTTCCTCTGCCTCTAAGCATCTTTAAAAAGATGTTAGAAGATAGCTATAAAGTAGACTATATACCAACGCCCAAACATGTTCAGAAGTTTTTTGAGTACTCCAATATACTATCTCAACAATGTGAGAATGAACTACTATGGTTCGATGAAATAAAAAAAGCAGCTGTTAATTGGCTTAGTTTATAAAAAATAGGAATATAGAGTTTTAAATATTATTGGAACGACTTAGAAATATTATGAAGCGATTTTATTGGATTTTGATTTTGGTGGCGATGGTTGCCGTGTCGTGCGGTTATCGCTACGAGAGCGTAGAGGGCGATAAGTCCGCTACACGCATATATACACTCAAAAACGGATTGAAGGTCTATATGTCGGTAAACAAGGAGCAACCTCGTTTGCAGACGATGATTGCCGTGCGTGTAGGCTCGAAGAATGACCCTGCCGAGACGACAGGTTTGGCGCACTACTTTGAGCATTTGATGTTCAAGGGTACCGACAAGTTCGGAACACAGAACTACGAGGCGGAGAAGCCGTTGCTTGACGAGATTGAGCGTCTGTTCGAGGTCTATCGTACAACCACTGACGAGGCGGAGCGCAAGGCGATATATGCAAAGATTGACAGCGTATCGCAGGAAGCATCGAAGTATGCCATTCCGAACGAGTACGACAAGTTGATGCAGGCAATTGGTGCTGACGGCACAAACGCTTGGACCTCGTATGACGAAACAAACTATGTGGAGGATATCCCATCGAACCAGATTGAGAATTGGGCAAAGATTCAGGCGGAGCGATTCGAGAATGCTGTAATTCGAGGTTTTCATACCGAACTCGAAACCGTATATGAGGAGTACAATATGGGGCTTACGAACGATAACAGCAAACTCATTGACAAGATTTTGTCAATGACATTCCCTGACCACCCATACGGAACGCAGTCCCCAATCGGCAAGCAGGAGCATCTGAAAAATCCGTCAATCACAAATATCAAGAACTACTACAAGACCTACTATGTGCCGAACAATATGGCAATATGTATGGCGGGAGATTTCAACCCTGACGAGGCGATTGCGATTATTGACAAGTACTTCGGAAAACTCAAACCAAATCGCAAACTCCCGAAGGTCAAGGAGTACAAGCCTGCTCGTATGACCGAAGTTAAGGAGGCGGAGGTTTACGGCTTGGAGAGTGAGAGCGTGGCTATCGCTTGGCCTATCGAAGGCGCAAAGAGCGAAGGTCGCCTTGTAGGAGCATTACTCTCATCGGTCCTCTCGAATGGCGGAAATTGCGGTCTGCTCGACACCAATCTTTTGCAGGAGCAGAAGGTTCTCGATGCTTGGGGCGGTGTGGAGTATCTTACCGATGCAGGTATCGTAACCCTAATGGGCGAGCCAAAGCAGGGGCAGTCGCTCGAAGAGGTGCGAGATTTGTTACTTGCCGAGGCTGCAAAGTTGCGCAACGGAGAGTTCGACTCCGACCTTCTCAAATCAATCATTGCCAACTATCGCCGTAGCGAGATGGCTGATTTGGAGAACAACTTTGTCCGCGCCTACAAGATGGAGGCGGCATTTATCAATGGCTTGGATTGGGCAAGTGTTGCAACCGAGATTGACCGAGCAGCCGATATTACCAAAGATGATGTGGTTGCATGGGCAAACAAGAATATGCCTGCCGAGGGCTATTGCGTAGTATATAAGCGTCAGGGCGAAGATAAGTCGCAGAAGAAAATCGATAAACCTTCGATAACCCCTATCTCGGCAAATCGTGATGCACAGAGCGACTATCTCGTTGCCACCCAGCAGTCGGAGGTTGCACCTATTGCGCCACAATTTATCGACTACGAGCGTGATTTAGGTCGTTCGCTGCTCGACAACGGCGTGGAGGTACTCTACAAGCGTAACGAAACAAATGAGCTATTTTCGCTTATCTACCTCTACGACTTTGGCACTACAACCGTTAAGTCGATGGCTTTGGCAGCCGATTACATGGAGTTGCTTGGCACCGGGGAGAAGTCGGCAGAGGAGATTCAACGAGAGTTGTACGACCTCGCCTGCTCGTTCAATATCACCGTAACGGGCGACAAGACCTATCTTATAATAAGTGGTCTTTCCGAGAATATGGAGCGTGCAATGACCGTTATCGAGGATTACATTGCAAATGTTGAGGGCGATGAGGATATTTTGAAGGGCGTAAAGAGCGACTTCGCACAACAACGCATCAATGCCAAGGCTTCGCAGCAGGAGAATTTCCTCCGTTTGCAGAACTACTGCCTCTATGGCAGCGACTACATTCGCACACGCACAATGTCAAACAAGGAGTTGCAGAGGATTTCATCGGAGGAGCTGCTCAACAATATCAAGCAGTTGTCGCAGGTAAAGCATCGTATAATGTACTACGGACCTACCCACCTCAACGATGTTGTTGGTATGCTCTATACCACACACAAGACGAGCGACAATCTCCTCGACTTGAAGTCGGAACCTGTGCCGACAAAACCCGTAAAAAAGTCAAATGTCCTCTTTGCGCAGTACGATGCAAAGCAGGTATATTATATGCAGTACTCGTGTCGTGAGGGGGATAAATGGAATCTCGACTATTCGCCTGTGGGCAATCTCTACAACAACTACTTCTCCGGTGGTATGAACGCTATTGTTTTTCAGGAGATGCGCGAAGCACGAGGCTTGGCATACTCGGCATACACCTATCTTGCAAAAGGTCGTATTCCGCACCACCCATACTACTTCTACGCCTTTATTGCTACACAGAACGACAAAGTGCAGCAGGCAGTCGAAGCGTTTGACGAGATTATCGAAAATATGCCTCGTTCGGAGCAGGCATTTGAGTTGGCAAAGAGTGGCATATTGGCAAATATCGAGAGTAAGCGCACTACCAAGATGGATATATTGTGGAGCTATCTCGAACAGGAGAAGTTCGGGCTTAAAGAGGATATCAACAAGACTCTCTACGAGGGTATTCAGTCGCTTACACTCGATGATGTGGTGAAGTTCCAGCAGGAGTTTATCAAGGGCAGAGCCTACACCTACTGCATCTTGGGCGATAGGCACGACCTCGATATGAAATATATCGGCACACTCGGCAGGATAAAGTATCTCTCGCAGGAGGAGATTTTCGGATATTAACGGAAAGCGGAAAACGGAAAACGGAAAACTAATTTTGCATTTTGAATTTTGCATTTTGCATTTCTCTCGTCTCTCGTCTCTCGTCTTTCGTCTAAAAAAACAGACACAACACTTAAATAAATATATGTAATTATGAAAAAAATCGTTTTTGTAACAATGGGAATTATTGCAATGGCACTTACCTCGTGTAAGGAGAAGGCAACGGAGCAGCCTTGGATTGTTGACCGCTTTGACGATGTCAAGATTATCCGCTACGAGGTGCCTGAGTTTGAGAATCAGTCGCTCAACGACAAACTCTTAATCTACTACTTGGCAGAGTCTGCGAAGTGTGGTCGTGACATCTTGTTCGACCAGAACTTCAAGTACAACCTTACTATCCGCCGTGCGTTGGAGAAGATTTACACCTCGTACGATGGCAACAAGGAGTGTCCTGAGTTCAAGGCTATGGAGAAGTATTTGAAGAAGGTTTGGTTGGCTAATGGTATCCACCACCACTACTCGAACGACAAGTTCGCACCAGAGTTCTCGCGTGAGTGGTTCTCGGCACAGTGGGATAAGTACAGCGTTGTGTCTCCTGTCGAGAAGGAGGTTATCTTGGAGGCTATCTTCAACCCTGCACTCTATGCTACCCGCCTCAATCAGGCTAAGGGCGCAGATGTTATCGCAACATCGGCAGGCAACTACTACGAGGGGTTGACTCAGAAAGAGGTTGAGAAGTTCTACAACAAGATGATAAAGAAGGCAGGCAACGACCCACGCCCAATTTCGTATGGTTTGAACTCGAAACTTGTAAAGGAGAAGGGCAAAATCGTAGAGAAGACCTACAAGATTGGCGGTATGTACACCGAGGCTTTGGAGCAGGTTGTATATTGGTTGGAGAAGGCACAAGAGGTTGCTGCCGAGCCTACCAAGAGTATTATCGGAAAACTTATCAAGTACTACAAGTCGGGCGACTTGCGTGACTTTGACGAGTTCAATATTGCATGGGTACAGGACACCGAGTCGAATGTCGATTTCGTAAATGGTTTCACCGAGGTTTATGGTGACCCACTCGGATATAAGGCTTCGTGGGAGTCGGTTGTAAACTTCCGCGACAAGAAAGCTTGCGAGCGTACACAGATTATCTCGGATAATGCACAGTGGTTCGAGGACCACTCGCCAATCAACCCTGCATACCGCAAGGAGGTTGTGAAGGGTGTTTCGGCAAAGGTTATCACCGTTGCAATGCTCGGTGGCGACACCTACCCTACTACCCCTATCGGTATCAACCTTCCAAATGCCGATTGGATTCGTAAGGACTACGGCTCGAAGTCGGTAACTATCGACAATATCACCTACGCATACAAGAAGGCAGCACAGGGCAATGGCTTCTCGGAGGAGTTTGTACTTCGTGAGGAGGACCGCGCTCGCATGAAGGAGTACGGCAAGCTATCTGATGACCTCCACACCGACCTTCACGAGTGTCTTGGTCACGGCTCAGGTCAGTTGGCTCCGGGCACTACCGGTACGGAGTTGGGTGTTTACTCTTCGGCTCTCGAAGAGACTCGTGCAGACCTCTTCGCTCTCTACTACTTGGCTGACGAGAAGATGATTGAGATTGGCTTGATTCCTTCGCTCGATGCAGCATGGGCACAATACGCATCTTACATTATGAATGGCGCAATGACACAGCTCTCTCGTATCGAGTTGGGTAAAGATGTCGAGCAGGCTCACATGCGTAATCGCAAGCTTATCTCTTGCTGGGCATACGACCTCGGCAAGGAGGATAATGTTATCGAGTGGGTTGTTAAAGATGGCAAGCGTTATATCGTTGTAAACGACTTCCAGAAGTTGCGCACAATCTTCGGCGAGCAGTTGCGTGAGATTCAGCGCATCAAGTCGGAGGGCGACTTCGAGGCAGGTAAGGCGTTGATTGAGAAGTATGCGGTTAAGATTGACCAAGAGCTTCACAAGGAGGTGCGCGAGCGTTACTACGCTCTCAATATCGAGCCTTACGGAGGTTTCGTAAACCCAGAGTACGAATTGGTTAAGGAGGGGGACAAGATTGTGGATGTAAAGGTTTCGTACCCTGCAAACTACATCGAGCAGCACCTCCACTACTCGAAGGATTACTCATTCTTGCCAAGTTTGAACTAATCGCTCAAACTTGACAAAACAATCAACAACGAGGGTATGGTGAATACCCTCGTTGTTTTTATTTCATATTTTTTGTATCTTTGCAAAAAATAACCATCTACCTATGAAATTTATACTTCTTTCTATCCTATTACTGCTTACACAAAGTGCGTGTGCCAGCGACTCTACGAGGGTAAAGTCTAAAAGAAAAATGGCTGATACCGTAAAGGTTGAAAAGGTTAAAAAAGAGCGCAAAGTGAAAGATTCTGACAGTGTGAAGGTTGTGCCACCTGCTCCGCCTGCACCATTGTTTACAGATATTATCCCTCAACCTCTTTCGCTCGTGAAGGGCGAGGGGCGTTTTACCATTAATGAACGCACAGCCCTAATCTGCGACAAAGAGTTTCTACAAGCCAAAGAGTATCTTTTACAGTATATCCCGATTAGCCGTACAAGTGGCAATAGAAGTAACTCTATACGCCTGATGTTTGACAAGAAGTTGAAGCATGAGGAGTACTCGCTAACCATCAACGACAAGGGCGTAGAGATTTGCGGTAGCGACCACGCAGGTATATTCAACGGCATACAGTCGCTGTTCCAGCTTATGCCACACGCAATATACACCAAAAACTGTGCGCTGAACATGGAGTTGCCATATATCGAAATCAACGATGCTCCGCAGTATCACTATCGCGGTCTGTTGCTCGATGTAGCACGCACATTCCAACCCGTACACGAGGTCAAGCGTGTTATCGACTATATGGCATACCTTAAACTGAACAAGTTGCATTTCCACTTGATTGACAACGAGGCGTGGCGTATTGAACTGAAAAAATATCCTCAGTTTGCAGAGGTCGGAGGTTTTCGCGGCGGCGATTCGCCACTTGCCTCTATATATGGTCGTTTCAATCAGAAATATGGTGGTTACTATACGCAAGAAGAGTTGCGCGATATAGTGGCGTATGCGGCTGAACGCAATATCGAGGTTATACCCGAGATTGATATGCCGGGACACAGCAAAGCTCTCGGTACAATACACCCTGCCATTCGTTGCAACTATACGCCAGACACCTCCTCCACGAACGGCTTGGATATCCGCAATGTATGGTGCGTGGCAAAAGAGTCGAACTACGCCCTTATCGAAGATATTATCAAAGAGTTGGTCGAGATATTTCCTTCGGCATATATCCACATTGGCGGCGATGAGGTCAATTTCTCGCATTGGAAGCCTTGCCCCGATTGCCAGCGTTTGATGAAGGAGAAGGGGTTGAAAAATGGCGAGCAACTCGAACAACACTTCCTCAATCGCGTGAGTGATATTCTCACCAAATACAACCGCAAGGCTGTAGTTTGGGACGAAGCGGTTGATGGAGGTTTACTACCAAAGACCACAATGGTTACCGGCTGGCGCGGTGTAAAGCAGTGCCTATCGACCACCGCGCAGGGCTACTCCACTATCATTATGCCTTCGAGCGTATTCTATCTCGATATACGACAATCCATCTACGAGGGTGGAGCCTCGTCAAGAAGTGGCATATCACTCAAAACAATCTGCGACTTTTCATTCGACAATGCCGGTTTCACGACCGAACAGCACAAATATATTGCAGGCATAGAGGGCGCATTTTGGAGCGAAATGTACCTAATGAATATTGACTCAAAAAAACACTTCTCGGACTATTTAGAGTATATGCTATTCCCTCGTCTGTTCGGTGTATCGGAGGTGGCATGGAGCCAAAAGCGCCGTTCGTATGGTGATATGACGAAGGTGTTGAAGGAGAATTTCTACCATAAATTACACGCTATGAGTGCCACATTCCGTCTCGAAACACCAGAAGTAAAGATTGAGAATGGGAAAATTTTTGTCTCAACAGATGATGGCGCAAAGTTGTATTATAAAGATATTCGCACCAACAAGATAGAGGAATACAAAGCTCCTCTCAATGCAGATTTGGCACCATTCGTAATCTTCCAAAGCCAACTAATGACGGGGCGCAGTGCCTGGATAGGGAGTACGATTTACCACAATCCGAGAAAACCTGAGGTAAAAATCACCTCTTCAATACCATTCAGCTCTCGTTATCTTATTTCAAATTGCGAACTCTACAAGGGGGTCTCTCGCACTACTCGTGCCGCCAAGAGAGGAGATTGGATAGAGTTCCGATTCAAGGAGCCGGTAAGGGCATCTTATATCAAAGTAACGACTGGATATGCCTATATGTATCGCCGTCTTATCACCAACGGACATGTCGAAGTGTGCTACGATGGTGAGAACTTTGATAAGGCGGGCAATCTTCACAATGGCAACATTATTCTTCGACCTAAGAATAGAGAGCTCATTGCAATACGCATAGTCGCAGATGGTGTAAGCGATGCTGAGAACGGCATAATGATTCAACCTCTTGAAATCAGGTAATTCATCGTCATTTAATGCCATTTCGCATTGCATATTAGCAAATAAGAGAGGAATTTACTACCTTTGCGGCATTAAAGAGATATACAAGTATATGGATAAAAAATTAGAGGCTACGGCACGACTTATAGAGGTAATGAATCGCCTGCGTGTGGAGTGCCCTTGGGATAGAGAGCAGACTATTCACTCTCTCCGCAACAACACCATCGAGGAGACCTTCGAGTTGGCAGATGCTATCACAGCCAACGATATGGAGGGCATCAAAGAGGAGTTGGGCGACCTGTTCCTGCACATAGTGTTCTACTCGAAGATTGGCGAGGAGCAGGGCTCATTCGACTTGGCAGATGTGGCAAACGGAGTATGCGATAAACTTATCTACCGCCACCCGCATGTATATGGCGATGTCTTGGCGGAGTCACCTGAGGAGGTAAAGCAGAATTGGGAGGCGTTGAAACTCCGCAAGAAGGCCCGCAAAAGTGGCGTCCTTGGCGGTGTTCCGCGCTCGTTGCCGGCAATGGTCAAGGCGTTCCGCATAAGCGAAAAGGCTGCCGCCGTAGGTTTCGATTGGAACTCGGCAAGCGAGGTGTGGGATAAGGTAAATGAGGAGATGCGCGAAGTTGAAGCCGAGATGCAGAGTGGCAACAAAGATAATTTGGAGGCGGAGTTCGGTGATTTGTTCTTTGCACTTATCAACGCTTGTCGTAAGAGTGGTATCGACCCTGAAAATGCCTTGGAGCGCACAAACAAGAAGTTTATCGAGCGTTTCAACTACCTCGAAAAGCGCGTAGCCGAGCAGGGCAAGATGGTGAGCGAGGCATCGCTCGATGAGATGGAGCAGTATTGGCAAGAAGCAAAAACAAACGGAAAACGGAAAACGGAAAACTTTTATAGTTTATGGCATACATTAAATCAGTAAGAAATCACACGCCAGAGGTTGGTGAAGGAACTTTTGTAGCCGAAACGGCTGTATTGATTGGAGATGTTACCGTAGGTAAGGACTCTTCGATTTGGTACAATGTGGTGTTGCGTGGCGATGTAAACAAAATCACCATTGGCGACCGCACAAATATCCAAGATGGAACAGTTATTCACACCCTCTACGACAAGTCGCCAAAGCCTTCGCAGACGCATATCGGCAACGATGTTTCGGTTGGACACAACGCCACAATTCACGGCGCGATAATCGAGGACAACTGCCTTATTGGTATGGGTGCAACAATTCTCGACAATGCCGTAGTGGCATCGGGTTGTATCATTGCTGCAAATGCATTGGTGCTCTCGAACTCGAAGTTGGAGCCAAACTCGGTCTATGCCGGTATCCCTGCCAAGAAGGTCAAGGAGGTAACCCCTGAGCAGCGCGAGGAGATAATTTCCCGCATCGCCCGCGACTACCGAATGTACGCTTCGTGGTACGAGGAGTAGTTTTCAAATTGAGAATTGACAATTGACAATTGACAATTGACAATTAAAGGTAACTTTAATTAAAAAAGGCTAATGGCTAATAGTTAATATGATAAAGAGATTAAAGAGCAGTTCGCCGTATATTGGTTACATATTTGTTGCGATAGTTGTCAGCCTGATATGTAACTTTTCGTATCTGTTGCTACTTGTCACTAACCAGACAGATACGGGAAATCGCCGTATAAGTCGTAATCGCGATAAAGGCGCTGTATCGGTAATTATCAAAGGCTACCTTTCAGTCAAAGGTGATGGATTCGGCTATATCATAACCGAGTCGGGTGATAGTGTATTTGTTGACCATCGCAAACTAAATTGGCTCAACCTCAACAATAGCGACACATTACTTGTGGAAGCGGCAGAACGAACCAACTTCGAGGCTTCACACCTCTATATGCGCCGAGTATTGGAGCGTAACGGAAAGGAGTTCGATTACGGTGCTCTCTATCGTGGTTCGGAACAGTGGAGTATGGTACTCTATCAATTCTTGTTCTACATAGCACTATCGTTTATTCTGCTTGTCGTAATGAACTCCAAAGGGCGTGATGCTACATGGCAGCAATTCCTTATCCGTGCCGCAATATGCGTTCTAATCACCTTTGCTACATACTTTGTTTCTCCTGTGCCACTGATGCATTCGGGAGAGGTGATACCCGTCTATAAAAGCCGACAAATCGTAGAGTTTGTGGTTATACTGAAATCTATATTTGTATTGGCAGTTGTTGTGCTTTACTCTCGTATCTACACCCTCCTGTACAGAGAACAGCAGATATCGCTCGAAAACGAGATGCTGCGTAACGAGAACTTAACAACCAAGTACAATATGTTGGCAAGTCAGATAAATCCGCACTTCCTCTTTAACTCGCTATCTTCGCTCTCGATGCTTGTGCGAGAAAAAGATGAGGCGCGTGCCCTGAACTATATTGACCAACTATCCTACACATTCCGCTATCTGTCGCAGAATGGAGCCAATTCCAACTTTGTTGCTCTACGAGATGAGATACAATTTGCAGAGGCGTACAGCTATCTGTTCAAAATCCGTTATGCCGACAAAATCAAATTCGAATTTGACATAGAAGAGATGTTTCTCAACTACAAGCTCCCTCCGATATCGTTACAGCCTCTTATCGGCAATGCTGTTAAACATAACACAATAAGCAGCAAGAGTTTGTTTAAGGTGCGTATCTACACTAAGGATGGTTATCTGATTGTATCGAACGAAAAGCGCCCGATGCTCGAACCGAATCCGGGTACAGGGCTCGGACTATCAAACCTTAACAGCCGCTACCAATTGTTACTCAATCGCGAAATTGAGATTATCGACAACAATAAGGAATTTATAGTACGACTACCCCTTGAAAAACCCAATGAATAAGAGCTTATGCGAGTAGTTATTATCGAAGATGAAACCGCAGCAGCACAGAATCTCTCTGCTATATTGCGTAAGGTATGTCCGGATATCGAGATTGTAACGACCATCGATACTGTGGTAGATAGTGTCGAGTTTTTCCGTTCGGCACCAGCCATTGACCTTGTGTTTATGGATATACACCTGGCTGATGGTGCTTCGTTCCGCATATTTGACAATGTGACGGTCGAGACTCCAATTATCTTCACAACCGCCTATGACCAATATGCTATTGAGGCGTTCAAGGTAAATAGTATTGACTATCTGCTAAAACCTATAAACGAGGCAGATATCAAGCGTGCTATCGACAAATGGCAACGACTGACTTCAATAGAGCGCAAAGAGTACTCCTTGCACATCAACTCCGTAGCAAAAAACAAGCAGGCTGAGCGACAGGTTTTCCTTGTACATTTCCGAGATAAAATCATTCCTTTACATAGTCAGGATATCGCATTCTTGCACACCTTCGAGGAGCGAGTTACGGCATATTGTCACGATGGGAGCAGATATCATATAGACTTCACTCTTGAAACCATGCAAAATAGGTTATCGGGTGGAGAGTTCTTCCGTGCAAATCGCCAGTTTATTATCTCGCGCAAGGCTGTCAAAGATATATCGGTATGGTTTGGTAGTCGTCTAACTGTAAATCTCACAATCGATACACCAGAACGCATCATTATCCCAAAAGCAAGAGTGCATGAATTTAAGGATTGGCTTACTTCAACCGATAAATAGGTCGATTCACCCCTCTATTTTTAATGTTTCACCAAAATTTGTTGAATATAATAAATTATATTCACTACCTTTGTATTGTTTTAAAGTTAGGGGGAGTAGCTTCTCCCCCAAAACACAATACAATGCAAACAAAAAATAGAACTATAATGAAGCGTTTTATTCTATCCCTTGTCGCTGCAGCATTTACAATTTCGGCATTTGCACAGGTTGGTAAAGTATCGTTTTCGCTAATTGATGCGCAGAGCAAACAGGGCGTCATGGGTGCAGTAGTAGAGATATATCCGACAGCAAAACCCGATAATAAAAAGTACTACACCTCGGGAGCAAACGGATATGTATCAATTTCGGGATTATCGTATGGCAACTACACTCTCATAGCAACCTTTATCGGCTACAAGGATATGACCAAGGAGTTTCGTCTATCAGGAGAGACACTCTCACTCGGTAAGTTGGTTATGACCGAACAGGCTGAGCGTATCGAAACCGTAGTTAAAACCGTCAAAGCATTGCGTACATCGCAGAATGGCGACACTTTAAGTTACAGCGCAGGTGCTTTCAAGGTTTCAAATGATGCCGATGTCGAGGGCTTATTGAAGAAGATGCCGGGTATCAATATCACAAATGGCTCGGTCGAGGCACAGGGCGAAACCATTAAGAAAATTTTTGTTGATGGCAAGGAGTTCTTCGGTGAGGATGTAAATACAGCTATTAAGTCGTTACCTGCCGAGGCAGTAGATAGGATTGAGGTATTTAACAAATTGAGCGACAATGCCGAGTTCTCGGGAATGGACGATGGCGAAGGTTACAAAGCTATCAACATTGTAACAAAGGAGAATATGCGTCAAGGTCAATTCGGTAAGATGTATGCCGGCTATGGTTATGAACCAAACTCCGATGACGAATTGGCAAAGGGACACAAGTGGATTGTCGGTGGAAATGTAAATTTCTTCCATGATGATGCGCGTGTATCATTAATAGGTTTGTTCAACAATGTCAATCAGCAGAACTTCTCGTTCGAGGATATTCTCGGTGTGAGTGGAGCAAATCAAGGTGGCGGAGGTCGTGGTATGCGCCACAGCGTAGGCTCCTATATGGTACGCCCTCAAAGTGGAATTGCCCTTGTGAACTCGATTGGTGCAAACTACTCGGACGAATGGGGACGCCGCAAGAATGTTAAGTTTCAAGGCTCATTGTTCTTCAACCACACCGACACCGACAACAACTCTCGCACAGAGCGTTGGTATGAGGCGCCAATGCCTATCGGATATATGTATCAGGTGGGCGAGTCAAACACCATGAACCTCAACGCTCGTTTTAATGCTCGTCTCGATTGGAAAATTTCGCGTAACGCATCGCTGATGTCGCGAACATACTTCTCTTATCAGGGCAATGACCCTTGGTCAAAAACAGAGGGTTACACCATAGGAGAAAACGAGGATGCAGAGGAGTTGGAGGGTTCACAACATCAGTCATTGGCATACACAAACTCCATAAACGGAAGCCACTTGAATGCATTTCGATTCAATGAGTTCTTGCAGCTGCGTACCAAGTTGGGCAAGCCGGGCAGAACGCTCACCGTTGATGGTCGATTCTCTTACCAAAACAACGAGCGTAAACAAAAAACTGCTGCCAATGAGGCAAATGGTGTTCCATACAAAGATCCGAACTATCAGACCGAGTACGACAATTATTTCGGTGAGGGCAAGTCGTGGCAAGATATGGTAAATAATACTATACTCTACTCGCCACTCTATCAGTATGTCCACCGCCCAAGCGAGGAGTACATGGCGCGTGCAAGCCTTACCTACAACGAGCCTATTTCGCAACATGCTCAGGTTTCGCTACAATATCGTATGTGGTATGAGCACGAGCGCAATGACAAAAACACATTCTATACCGACAAAAATTGGGATAACAAGGTTATCAATCCCAATATGACACAAGAGTATAAGAGCTCTTTCTGGACACATCGCATAGGTCCAGGATTCCGTTATGCAAAGAGCAGAAATACCATTGTTGTAAATCTTTCGTACCAGCGTGCCGAGTTAGATGGTAGCGTAGTTGGAGAGCAAGGCGATAAAATTGACAAGCACTACAACAATTTCATGTATTTTGCAATGGCAAACCTCGCCTTCAACAAGGAGAATACCTTGCGTATATTCTTCCGTTCGTGGACAGACAATCCATCGGTTACTCAGTTGCAAAGCATCTTCGATGTGTCGAATCCGCAATATATCAGTGTAGGAAACACCTCGCTCAATCCTGCATTTTCGCACAATATCTCGGCGCACTACAACCTCTCGAAGGTTGATAAGGGCATTACCTTTATGTGGATGTTCAACACGCAGATTCAGCAGGATTATATCTCCACTTCGACCTGGAACAACACCTCGGGTGTAGAGCTTCCTGACAAGTTCGGCGACAAGGATGTGCCTACAAACGGAACGGAGAAGTACACTCCAAAGGAGGTAACCTCTTACGAGAACCTCGACGGATACTTCTCGGTG
>JAZOBZ010000088.1:0-17007 GCA_045596245.1 Alistipes sp.
ACCTGAGGCTGTCTTTGGGCAGATTAAAGATGCACATCATTTTCGTAGATTTCGCTTACGCTCACTACCCAAAGTGAATATCGAGTTTGGATTGGTAGCGATGGCGCATAACCTGCGAAAATTGGCAAAACTAATAACTGATAAACCGAATAACGGTAATAATAGGCCAAATAACGATAATCACAGAGCGAATAACACTAATACGAACAATATGAATCCAAGAAACATCAATTTAACGCAACTCTGCATCGCTTAATGCTATTTTATCGAAACTTTTACGATTTCCGTCTATTGAAATTTACCTACATAAATACACATCAACAAACAAGCCTGCCTAACTTTTTTACTTGTTAGACAGGCTCGAGCGTAGCGAAGGGGGTATGTAAAAACAACAACACTAAACTATATAATTCCGAATAATTTTCATATTATCTCTGTTTTAAGTTGGTTCTCTTAAAGAAGTATTGTTTCTGTCGGCGTTTATCCTCTTGCGAGCGAGCCACATAGACCTTCTCGCCAGTGTATGGGTTTTCACCTGTGTAGAACATCACCGAGGAGAGTGTCATTGGTGTTGGTGTCAAGTCCTGCACCTGCTCCAAAGTGAAGTGCAATTTGCCGAGTACCTTCTGCGACAAGGCTCGCATATCCGCCTCACGACACCCCGGGTGTGAGGAGATAAAGTACGGTATCAACTGATAACGCAACCCATTTTCACGACAAATCCTGTTAAAGTTGCGATTTAGCTCCTCGAATAGCGTAAATGATGGTTTGCGCATAAGTTTAAGAACGCCATCTTCGGTATGTTCGGGTGCAACCTTCAATCGCCCCGATGTGTGATGCACCACAACCTCGCGCAGATAGTCCGAATTATCGAACAAATCGTAGCGGATACCACTACCGATGTAGGCGTGTTTCACCCCTTTGAAGGTGCGGATTTTGCGGTACAAATCGAGCAGTGGGCGGTGGTCGTTATTGAGATTAGGGCAGACCTTCGGGTGAAGGCACGATGGACGCACACACTTGGCGCACAACGCCTTATTCTTTCCACCCAAATTGTACATATTTGCCGATGGACCGCCAATATCGGTGATTGTGCCATGAAAATCGGGCATCTCGGTTATCGCCTTCACCTCGCGCATAATCGAACCCTCGCTACGAGAGGAGATAAACTTGCCCTGATGTGCCGAAATGGTACAGAACGAGCAACCACCGAAGCAACCACGATGGATATTTACCGAGTGCTTAATCATCTCCCACGCAGGGATATCGCCACGCCCCTTGTAGCGTGGGTGCGGTGCGCGCATATATGGAAGGTCGAATGCCGAATCCAACTCCTCACTCGAAAGTGCCGAGTGCATCGGATTTATCACAACATAGTCGTTGCCCGTACGCTCAACGAGGATATTGTCGCTTTCGAGGCGGTTGCTCTCCACCTCCTCCTTTGTGAAATTCTCACCAAAGGCTCGTTTATCCTTTCGGCACTGCTCAAAGGAGTGCAACATCACAACTCTCTCGCTCGGCAGAGCCTCAACAAACTTCTTATCTGCCACAAAGCCCACCTGACGCAGGGTATGCAAAAGTTTTGCATTGTAGCCGTTGCGCATTGCACGAGCCACCTCACGGATAACCTTCTCTCCCATTCCGTAGAGGAGAAAATCTGCCCTACTCTCAACCAAGATAGATGGTTTGAGCGCGTCTTGCCAATAGTCGTAGTGAGTAAGTCGGCGCAACGAAGCCTCGATACCGCCAATCAGAACGGGGGTATTCGGGAACAAGCTTTTAAGTATCTTCGTGTAGGTCGTAACGGCATAGTCGGGGCGGAAACCTGCTGCACCGCCTGCGGTGTAGGCATCGTTTGAGCGTAGTCGTTTGTTTGCGGTGTAGTGGTTTACCATCGAGTCCATAACACCTGCCGTAACGCAGAAGCAGA
The DNA here is from genome assembly GCA_045596245.1 of Alistipes sp. Lineage (GTDB taxonomy): Bacteria > Bacteroidota > Bacteroidia > Bacteroidales > Rikenellaceae > Alistipes. The sequence goes on from JAZOBZ010000088.1 coordinate 1,931, forward strand.
GGCGTGGCGTGCCGAATTTCTTAAAATCTCGCAGGTCGTCACGCCAATTTGGCTGTGGTACAACCGCCACACGCAACCCCTCGTCCTCGAAGAGTCGCGACACCACCGCCGTACCGAATGACGGGTGGTCAATATAGGCATCGCCAGAGAATAGAACTATATCGACATAGTCCCACCCAAGCTGACGCATCTCCTTGACGGTTGTTGGCAGAAATCCCATAGTTTTTTTTCAAAAAAATTGACAATTGACGAATTGATAATTGACAATTAAAGGTATTTTTAGTTTAGGCCTGCGGCGCAATTTTGCATTTATTCAGAAGAGGAGGCTTTTGAATAGTTGTCCCACTTCTCCAGCACCGCCTTAAAGTCGGCTGGGAGGTCGAGCGTAAACTCCTTATATTCGCCCGTAGTTGGGTGTTCAAAGCCGAGCAAGCGGGCATGCAAGGCGTGGCGTGGCATTGTCTCGAAGCAGTTTTCGATAAACTGCTTATACTTCGAGAAGGTCGTACCCTTCAATATCTTGTCGCCACCATATCGTTCATCGTTAAAGAGTGGGTGGCCAATATACTGCATGTGGACACGAATCTGGTGCGTTCTGCCCGTTTCGAGGCGGCACTCCACCAAAGTAACATATCCGTAGCGTTTCAGCACCTTGTAGTGCGTAACGGCGTGTTTGCCCTCCGAGCCATCGGCGAAGACATACATCTGATGGCGATTTTTCGGGTTGCGACCAATGTGCCCCGTAATTGTTCCCTCGTCATCTGTCAAGTTGCCCCAAACGAGTGCAATATAGCGGCGTTGCGTGGAGTGGAGGAAGAATTGGTGCGAGAGGTGCTGGCAAGCCTGCTCGTTCTTGCCGACAACAAGAATGCCCGAAGTGTTCTTATCTATTCGATGCACCAAGCCGGCGCGTTCGTTGCCCTGCTGGAACATCGGGTTGTCCTTCAAGTGGAAAGTGAGCGCATTAACAAGCGTTCCGCAGTAGTTGCCATGTCCGGGGTGTACGCACATTCCTGCCTCCTTATTCACTACGATAACATCATCGTCCTCATACATAATGTCGATTGGAATATCCTCAGGCGTGAGCGTTACCTCGTAGCGCGGAAATGCAAGGCGCATCGATATATGGTCGAAAGGCTTTACCTTATACGATGCCTTTTGCGGCTTCTCGTTCACAAAGACACCGCCATCGTCTATGGCATTTTGAATACGGTTGCGCGAGCAATTTTCGATATGCGTGGTAAGGAACTTATCCAAGCGCATCATCGACTGTCCCTTATCGACCGTTATGGCGTAATGCTCGTACAAGCCGTTCTCATCGGGCTTTTGGTCTGACAAGAAACGGCGAGGCATAACGCCCACACCCGACTCCTCGTCATCACCCTCGAAATCGACCTCGATATCCTCGTCTAACTCCTCGTTTATGTACTTCTCGTCTGCCATACCTATCTCTAATTCTTTTAGCTTTTTAATTGACAATTGAGAATTGACAATTGACAATTAAAGGTATTCTTTGTTTTATATACTCCTCCCCTGTCTTAGGGGAGGTGTCCGTTAGGGCGGAGGGGTGTGTCGCTGTCGTCTCTCGTCTTAAAAGAAGAAATCGTCTTGTGCCTGCGGTGTCTGTTGCGGTTGCGACTTCTCGGCATTTGCTATCGAGTCGAGCAGTCGCTGCTCCGCCTTGGCGATGGAGTCTGCCTCCATCTTTGCTCGCAATACCTCCTCAATACGGCGTTCCTGCTGAACTATCGCACTATCTACCTTCACGGCATCGAGCGTGAGGTGCAACGATACTCGCGCACCATACGCCACCACCTCGGTTGGCAATACAGACTGTTGATAGACCTTGGCACGATTGCGCTCCAAAGCAGGCATACCCTCCTCAAAGACAATCTCGCCGATATTCAATCCCGACTCCCAAAGTCGGCTCTTTGCCTCGAACAACGAACGACCAAGAACCTGCGGAGCAACCGTAGCTGTATCGGTAGCCGAAACACCGACTCGCAGCACTACTCCACTGCCCATCTCTGCCTGCAACTCGCTCTCTTCAAGGACCTCCTCGCCATTGATAAACTCGGCAAGGACATAGTTTGTGGCGATATCCTCTGCATATTCGAGGTGGTCGATAGTCAAGCCCGCTGTTTCGAGCATATTCTTCGCCTGACGCAACGAAAGACCTGCCACATACGGCACCGCCACCATACGCTGGCGTGAGGAGTTTATCGTAACATAGACTTTTCGCCCCGGCTTAACGACCACACCCCCCTTTGGCAGTTGGTCGAGCACCACACCACCCGGATATGCCGAAACATGGAGCGAATCATTCACAATAATCTGCAAATCTCGGCGACCTGCGAAATACTCCGCATCATTCAGTTGCAACCCCACAAAATCGGGCACCGTACGGCGTGCGCTGTGTCGCGTACCAAGAGCCATAGCCACAAATGCCGCCAATGCCAAACCCAAAAAGAGCAAGGCTATCATCGCCAAGTGGTACAAAATTGTATGTCGTTTCAACCAAGACCAAAAACTTTTCATAATTCTCTGTTTTTAATTGACAATTGACAGTTGACAATTGACAATTAAAGGTATTTATTTTGTAATAAATTATAGTTCAATAATATCTAAAAACGACTTGTCGTTTTTACCACAATTATCAATTGTCAATTATCCATTATCAATTTCATTATAGTGTGTGTCTCGCTCTACGGCACGGTAGCCTGCCGATGCGCACATCTTCTCAATCTCTCCAATCGTCAGGCGTGGTCGCTCATCAGCCGCCCCAGCCATCGAATATATCTTTGTCGAATCCTCGATTGTGCCGTCAATATCGTCTGCACCAAACGACAACGCCATCTCTGCCACCTCCTTGCCATACATCACCCAATACGCCTTAATATGTGGCACATTGTCAAGTATCAAACGGCTCATTGCCAATGTGCGCATATCATCTACAACCGATGTTTCACCCAACGCCTCCAAGCCATTATTGGCACTGCGGAATTTCAGCGGAATAAAGGCGTTAAAGCCCCCCGTCCTATCCTGCAAATCACGCAAGCGCATCAGGTGGTCGATGCGATGGTCGATGTTTTCAATGTGTCCGTAGAGCATCGTAGCGTTCGAGTCAAAGCCCAACTTATGAGCCCTCTCGTGCATATCGAGCCACTCCGCCGAAGAGCATTTCTGCGGGCAAATCTGCTTGCGTATTCCCTCGTCAAAAATCTCGGCTCCACCACCCGGAATAGACTCCATACCCGCCTCTTTCAGCAGCTGCAAGCCCTCCTCTATCGTCAGACCAGCCTTGCGAATCATATAGTGTAACTCCACCGCTGTAAAAGCCTTGACGCATACCTCAGGCATAATCTCCTTGATACGGCGAATCATCTCGGCATAGTAATACAAATCCCTATTGGGGTGAACACCTCCTACAATATGTACCTCCGTTGCACCGCTTGCCTTGCGCTTTTCGACCTGCTCCAAGACCTCCTCCATAGAGTAGTCCCACGCCCCAGCCTCACCCTTGCGGCGGCGGTAAGAGCAGAAACGACACTCGAAAAGGCAGATATTGGTCGGTTCGAGATGGAAATTTTTATTATAAAAGACCTTATCTCCACTTTTACGCTCCTTTGCCTTGGTCGCCAAACGAGCCAGCAACCACAACGGAGCCTTCTCCCACAAGAGTTTGGCTTCGGTGGCATCTATGCGCTCACTGCGCTCCAACTTTTCGGCTATATGTTCTACGGTCATACTATTTCGGTGCTTTACGATAGAGATAAACGGCAATTATAGCGTAGATTATATTAGGCAACCACACCGCCAACATCGGAGGTAGTGAACCACCCTTGGCAAACTCCTCGAACACACGATTGAGCATGATGTAGGAGAAGCACAACGCAATGCCGATACCGATATGCAAGCCAGTACCACCTCGCACCTTGCGCGAGGAGAGCGACACTCCGATAAGTGTCAGAATAAATGTTCCAAGCGGATAGGCGTAGCGTGTGTGATGTTCGACTTCGAGGTGTCGTATCGAGTCGGAGCCCTTGGCGCGTTGTTGGTCGATAAAGTCGTTCAACTCCACGATATTCATCGTCTTGACCAATGCCTGCAAATTACCCAGCTCCACAATGTCGAGATTTAACAGTGTATCGAGGTTGCGATGCTGTGTAAATGTTTCGTGTCCGTCATCGGTAAAATGGCGAGTTATGTAACGAGATGCAGTCCAACGCTTTGTGTCGTTGTCGAATTTAACATCAGAAGCCTCCAATGTCGAGCGCATAAAGCTACCTTCATACTTTTCGAGTGCAACAAAAGATGCCTGCGAGGAGTTTTTGCTAAATCCTCGAATATAGGCAAAAGTTCCCGGCTCTATCTGGCGATAGATGTGTCTGTCGTATTGGAAACGCTGTCGGCGAGGTATATACTGCTGCTCAAATGCCACACAACTACGCTGCGAAATAGGAATTACCCACAAGCTCAAACCCAACGAGATGATGGTAATTACCAATGCTGCTATAAAGTATGGCCACATCAATCGGCGAAAACTCATACCACCCGACAACATTGCAACAATCTCGGTTTGATATGCCAACTTCGATGTGAAGAAGATACAGGCAATAAAGGTGAATAGTGCACTAAACTGGTTTATGAAAAACGGCACAAAGTTCAAGTAGTAGTCCAGCATGATGCTCTTGAACGGAGCGTGCGTCTGTGTAAAACCGTCAATCTTCTCGACATAGTCAAAAATTACCACCACGATAATAATCATCGCAATAGCAAAGATATATGTTCCGAGGAACTTGCGAATAATATAGCGGTCGAGAATCTTCAATCCCGGCCACCAACTGCGTCCTGTCTTATATTGCGGCTCCATTGTTCTGCGAACAAATTAAAAATTAAAAATTAAGAATTGAGAATTATCTCTAAACTCTCCACCTTCAACTCTCAACTCTTTTTATAGTCTTCGTCCGAGTTTTTCGACCATTACAGCTTTCCATTCAGCAAAGTCGCCGGCGATAATATGCTTGCGAGCCTCGCCAACCAACCACAAGTAGAAACCCGTATTGTGCAACGATGCTATCTGTGCAGCCAACATCTCACCACACACCACCAAATGGTGGAGATATGCCTTCGAGTATTGGTGGTCCACGAAGGTCGTGCCATTCGGGTCAATAGGAGAAAAATCGTTCTCCCACTTCTTGTTACGGATATTGATTGTGCCCTCACTCGTAAACAACTGTCCGTTACGACCATTGCGGGTAGGCATTACGCAATCGAACATATCCACGCCTCTCGAAATACCCTCCAAGATATTTATCGGCGTACCGACACCCATCAAATAACGAGGTTTATCCTGCGGTAGTATGGCATTGACAACCTCAATCATCGCATACATCACCTCGGTAGGCTCTCCGACCGCCAAACCTCCAATAGCATAGCCATCGGCGTTGTACTGCAAAACATTCTCGGCAGCCTTCGCTCGAAGGTCGGGATATCCGCAGCCCTGCACGATGGGGAACAACGACTGATAGTGTCCGTACTTCGGCTGGGTTTTGTGGTATTGATTAAAGCATCTGTCGAGCCAACGCTCGGTCAGTGCCAACGACTTGGCGGCATACTCCTTCGGAGCATCGCCCGGAGGACACTCATCGAACGCCATCATAATATCGGCACCTATGGTACGCTCGGTATCGATGACGCTTTCGGGAGTGAAGAGGTGGCGCGAACCGTCAATATGCGACTGAAAGTGGCAACCTTCCTCCTTCAATTTACGGCATGCGGCAAGCGAAAAGACCTGAAAACCTCCGCTATCGGTCAGCATCGGCTTATCCCAAGTCGAGAAGCGATGTACACCTCCCGCCTCCTCCAAAATCTTCATTCCGGGGCGAAGATAGAGATGGTAGGTATTAGCCAATATAATCTGCGCCTTCGCCTCATCGCGAACATCGCGATGAAAGATGCCTTTCATCGCTGCCGCAGTACCGACAGGCATAAAGATTGGTGTCTGTATAACACCATGGTCGGTAACAATCTCTCCCGCACGCGCACCTGTTATTGTGTCCTTGTATTGTAAAGAAAACTTCATAATCTTGTGCAAAATTACTAATTTTCACGAAATTTTGCGTAAGTTTGCAAAATAATTGACAACACAACCTGACAAGATGGAGAAAATATATGATATAATTTACAGTGCATTAATGGCTTACGGCGGTTTTGGCATCGCTCTCGGAGCCCTCATATTCGCACTGTTTCTCGTACAAATCACACTCCATCTCGCACTTTACGGACGCATAGCATCTTTCCGTTTGATGAGCAAGACTCAACTTCGAGAGGAAGAGCCTGCCATATCGGTCGTTGTTCCACTATTTGCCGAAGATTCCACCTACCTCGATACAACCCTACCAACCCTGCTGACGCAGGACTACACAAAGTTCGAGGTGGTTGTTGTTTATGTGGGAAATAGTGACGACTTCTTCGCTGAAATACAATCACTGCGCAGAATCTATCCGAATCTGTCGCCCGTACATATCGACTACTCTCCCCACTACCCTGTATCAACAAAAATAGCCCTCAATGTGGGAATTAAGAGTGCAAAATATGACTTTGTATTAACCACTTCATCTGATGCAACACCAGTATCGGAGCGATGGCTATCACTCCTTGCCAAGGGATTTTTGTATGGTGACATAGTGCTGGGTTATAGTGGCATAGAGCACAAGGGCAGTTTTAGCAACTTCATATTTAGAGAGTATCGATTTAGCAACTCTGTTGCATGGCTATCGGCTGCCATACGCCGCCGCGCATACTCCGCATCACGCAACGCTCTCGGCTTTAAAAAGAGCCTCTATTTCGAGGCGAGAGGATTTAATCACCTCAACATGAATGTTGGCGAAGACGACCTCTTTGTACAGCAGATTGCCACTCGCGACAATGTAAGCGTTGTATTATCTCCACGAGCAACCTGCACAGAGCGCACTTGGGGCGGTTGGGGCTGGTGGTGGCATAAGGTAAAGTTGCTACGAACAACGCACCGATTCTATCCGAAGGGTGCTTTGGCTCCTCTCACTGCCGAATTAGTTGTCAGAGCTCTATTCTTTGCGGCAATACTCACTGCCATTATCTTTATGCCTTGGGAGTTTAAGGTCGCAGCCCTCGCAATAGCACTCTTACGATACTTCGTTGTGATGTTTGTAATGGTACGCAATGCCAGCCGCTTGGGTGAGACAGGGCTTGCCGCCATGCACTTTATCTACGACATTGCAGAGCCAATGATACGCTTGGCAATCGCTCTTCTATCGGGTAAAAAATCCAAATCAATGTGGTTGTAAGATGGCTATGACAGATTATCATACTTGCGATGACCGTACATTGGTGGAGATGGTTATTGAGGGCGACAGCATCGCCTTTGACAATCTTTTTGCTCGCCACCGTGATATGATATACACGATGTTGTTGCGTTTTGCAGGCAATAGTGACGATGTCGAGGATTTGATGCAGGAGGCATTTATGAAAGCCTATCTAAAAATTAGTTCCTACAATCCGAAATACGATTTCGGGGCGTGGATATACACCATCGCTCGCAATACCTTTGTTGATTTCAGTCGCACACGCAAAAGTAATGCTCTAAATCCGCAAAACATACCACTTGAAAATAGCGATACCGCCCATATCTCGGCACCAACACCGGAGGATTGTATTATCAATGCACAACAACGAGCACAAATCGAACGATATATATCGATGTTGCCCGCAGATTACAGACAACTCTTTGAGTTGCGATTTCTTGACGAGTATAGCTACGAGGAGATTGCCGAGAAGCTCGACATGAAACTCGGCACAGTCAAAACCCGCATTTTCAGAGTACGAAATATGATGTGTCGCCTAATCACCCAAGGTGAGTAGTGCGCAAAACAAGATGGAGTTTGCAGTTATGGACAATATATCTCTTATCGAAAAATACTTCGACTCGCTAACCGAGCAGCAACGCAATCAATTTGCCCAACTCGGAGAGGTCTATGCAGAGTGGAACGCCAAGATAAATGTCATATCACGCAAAGATATCGAACATATCTATCTGCATCACATTCTACATTCACTCGCCATAGCCAAAGTGTGCCACTTTGCCGATGGGGCAAAGGTTCTTGATGTAGGTTGCGGAGGCGGTTTTCCTTCGGTGCCATTGGCTATTATGTTCCCGAATGTAGAGTTTGTTGCCTGCGATTCGATAGGCAAGAAAATTCGTGTAGTAGAGGGCGTTTGTAAGGCTGTGGGCATCAAAAATATACGCACCATAAATGGTCGTGTCGAGCAGGTGCAGGAGCAGTTTGACTACATTGTTTCGCGTGCTGTAACCGATATGCCAACCTTTGTGGGTTGGGTAAAAGGTTCGATACGCAGTGGAGAAATGGGTTCCCGACCGAACGGCATCTTGTACCTCAAAGGGGGCGATTTGACCGAAGAGTTACGGGCAAGCCACCGCAAATGGGAACAACACTATATATCGGACCTCTTCGAAGAGGAGTTCTTCGAGACAAAGCAGGTGGTGTATTCGAAGATGTAAAAGTTAAAAATGCAATGTCAAAAGTTGATATAATGGTGCGTAAGGCGATTTTAATACTTTGGTTTGTAGCATCGATTTTTTCGGTCGAGGCAAAAAAAGTGCAGAAGTCACAGAGAGTAGAACAGCGCGACTCGATAACCGTCTTCGGGCGTGTGCTGTGCGAAGGTAAGCCTCTTGCAGGAGTACCTGTATCAGACGGAGTGCACATTGTCAAGACCGACTCGTTGGGACGCTACGCCATAGCCTCTTACAAGTGGCAAAACACCGTCTTTGTAATAACCCCATCGGGCTACGAGCCAGTATGCAACAAACGCATATTACCACAATTCTGGGCTATTTTGCGTAAAAAACGAGAAGTCGCAGAACAGCATGACTTCCACCTTGTCAAGCGCAACCAGACCAACCACAGAATACTCTTCATGTCTAACCTATACCTGCAAAACTCAAACGATGACCTTTTGCAGTTCAAACGCAATGTTGTACCTGCCGCACAGAGAATAAAAGAGGAGGTTGGCGACTCGACCGCCGTATATACAATTCTGCTCGGCGACATCAGCAACTGCCAATCGTGGTACTCTCGTGAGTTCGACATCAGTGATGCAGTATCGCAAATTGCCACCATGCGCTACCCTACAATGCTATATACTGTAATGGGTGACCAAGATAATGATGGCGCCGTTCCCGGAACAGGGCTAACCGACTACAAGGCTGAACGACAATATGTCTATTCGTGCGGTCCAAAATACTTCTCAATGAACATCGGAGAGGTTCACTACATTGTTCTTGACAACACCGTATTCCGCAATGAACCGGGTAAGGGTAAATATCCAACAGAGATTGTCGGCAAATGCAACTACGACCGCTTTGTAACCGCCGACCAACTCGATTGGTTGCGCCGCGACTTGGCCCTTATTGAAAATAAGGAGAAGCCTATCGTGGTATGTATGCATCACGCCGCAATATCCACAAACTCGAAAAAACGCATCTCGAAACGATTCTCAAAACCAGAAGAGGTCGATTCGTTAGTAAACTGTTTTGCTGATTTTAAGAATGTTCACTTTGTAACCTCCGGCACAACAAACCGTCAAATCTCCGCATCGAAAGAGATTCCAAATATCACCGAACACGCCATAGCCTCTACATCAGGCAATAGATGGCGCACCGGATATAGCGGTTTTAATCTGATAAATACTTGGGGAGTACCGGCAGGATTTGAAGTTTTCGATATTGAGGGCAGTGATATCTCGTGGTATCACCGCACTACCACAGCTTCTTCAAAGCCGTTTCGTGTATATGATATAGCAGAGGTAGGAGCCTACTACCGAGATAATCTCGATATGCAAAACTTATTGCGCGAACACCCTAAAATCTTTATTGATTACAGCACAAAGGAGTTTGCAAAGTATATCTATATAAATTGGTGGGGAGTAGAAGATGGTGCTAAAATCAAGGTATTCGAGGATAATAAACCTCTGCGAGTGCGACAGATACGCCAAACAGATCCTCTCTATGTGGTCACTTCACCAAGAGTGTCGCAAAACCGAAATCGTCAGAAATCCAATTTCTCACGACACAATTGCGGTCACTTGTTTCGTGTGGTGCGCTCCTCGATGACCTCCACAATCAAGGTGCAAACCACCGACCCATTTGGGCGAGTACATGAGGAGATTTTCAACGGTCATAAAATTTTCTCACCCCAAACAGATTAGTTTTCATGCTGCAATTTTGGCAGATTAAATTTTTTGTCTTATCTTTGCATCACAAACATTAGGGTTTCAATCTTTGCGAGGATTGAAATTCTTTATTTTTTTGTTGCTCTAAAAAATTGTAAACGAATAAAAAGATTATATAGAACTATGGCACAGATTAATTACCTCACAGCTGAGGGTTACAAAAAGTTGAAAGATGAACTCGACCACATGCGCTCGGTAGAGCGTCCTGCGGCTGCGGCTGCAATTGCTGAGGCTCGCGACAAGGGCGACTTATCGGAGAATGCAGAGTACGATGCAGCTCGCGAAGCACAAGGTCTGCTCGAAATGCGTATCGCACAGTTGGAGGCTACACTCAACAACTCCCGCGTTATTGACGAGAGTCTTATCAGCAAAGACAAGGTGCAGATATTGAGTAAGGTAACTCTTCTCAACCACAACAACAAACGAGAGGTGGTCTATACCATTGTATCCGAGAATGAGGCTAATCTTCGCGAGGGCAAGCTCGCCATCGGAACACCTATCGCCAAGGCTTTGCTCGGAAAAAAGAAGGGTGAAGTTGTCGAGGTTACTGTTCCTGCCGGAGTTCTTAAATTAGAGATTCTCGATATTTCAATATAGTTAGGTAACTGAATAGTTTTTTCAGGGCTGCCTAACAAACTCTGTTAGTCGGCCCTTATTTATACATAGGAAGATAGTATGAAAAAATTTCTGTTTGCGGTACTCGCAATTGCGATAGCCTTCACAGCATCGGCGCAACAGGTATATCGCACCGAATTTTCAGTATTCGACCTTCGTGAAGCGGCACTCAAAAACGACCACACCAAGACCGAACACCACATTCTGTTTAACCCCAAAACAATCGAAGCTGTCGGAAAGGTTGAGGTTGTCGGACAGGTTGTTGACCTCCCAACTGCTTGGAGCGACTACAATGTCTATATACATATCCAAAACACCATCAAGGCGTACGACCTTGTGGTGAACGAACAGTGGGTGGCATCTATTGAGGACTCTTACACCCCTGCGGACTTTCTTCTCTCGCCCTATCTGCGTCAGGGCAAGAACGAGATTCTGTTGCTTCTGCGCCGTTCGGAGTGCATAGAGTTGAATAGCGGCTCGAAGAGCAACCTTGTGGAGCAGTTTCGAGGCTCCTATCTATTTGCTCAACATCGCAAACATATCTACGACTACGATGCCCGCATCGTACAGACCGCCAACAACAAAGCCCTTACGCTCGAACTCGATATCCTCGTGCGTAACGATTTCAACTTCGAGGAGGTTGTGCAGGTGGGTTACGATATCTACTCGCCCGACAATAAGTTGATAGATTATGCTGTAAGAGAGTTCCCGGTGGCAGGGCGCAGTATCGATACTCTGCAAATCCGCACCTCACTCGGCGAGGAGAGTCGTTATTTGTGGAGTTCCTCAAATCCGAAATTATATCGTCTGACACTCTACACCAAGCGTGACGGTAAACCACGCGAATATATCTCGTTCCGCCTCGGTGCAGGCTCTACAACCTTTGCAGATGGCAAAATCCTCCGCAATGGCAAGCCTATCACCATAAAATCAGCGCAATACAACGCTCGCACAACATACGCCGAAGCTCTATCCGAAATTAAGGCTCTACGCGCCAAGGGCATCAATACTCTTCTCCCCGACAATCCGCAACCCGAGTGGTTTTACGATATCTGCGATGGGTTGGGTATGTATGTTATCGAAAGAGCCAATATCAACCCTGTTGATGAGTCGCAAAATCGCAAAATAGGGGGTACACCATCTAACAACCCTTATCTCGTAGGTGAATACCTCACCCGTATCAAAGCGATGTACTATCGCACCCGAAATCACTCCTGCATTATCGCCTACGCACTCGGTGGTGACCAAGCAGGCAATGGATACAATATGTACAAGGCTTATCAATGGTTGAAGAGCGTTGAGAAGGAGCGAGCCGTAATATGCACCTCGGCAGATGGAGAGTGGAACAGTGATATTCAAATTGACAATTGATAATTGACAATTGACAGTTTTATGAATATAGAGTTGATAGTAGTCGGCAAGACCGATATGAAAGAGGTTGATGCGCTGGTGCAGATGTACTCCAAGCGCATAAATCACTATGCCAAGTTCTCAATAACATATCTGCCCGACCTTCGCAATACCAAAAATCTCTCTGAACAACAACAGAAGAGTGCCGAGGGGGAGATGTTGTTGAGTGGTATTACCGCAGCCGACTATGTTGTATTGCTCGATGAGGCAGGCGAGGAGATGCGCAGCGTAGCCTTTGCGCAGTGGTTACAGAAGCGCATGAACAGTGGAGTACGCCGCTTGGTGTTGATGATTGGTGGTCCTTACGGCTTTTCGGAGGAGGTATATGCACGAGCCAACTCAAAAATATCACTATCAAAGATGACCTTCTCGCACCAGATTGTCAGAGCAATCTTCACTGAGCAACTCTATCGCGCCTTCACAATTATCAAAGGAGAACCATATCATCATGAATAATTTCATTGAAAAATGATAATGTTTTGAGAATCAAATAAGAAGGTTTGATTTTTAGTGCATTTAGTTTTCTTTTATAAATATATTGTTATACCTTTGCAACTTGAAAGATACATACATAAAATTCATAGCACAATGAGCAAATTAATCTACAATTCAGAGATCAAGGGGGGGGGTTACAATACACCTTCAATTGATGTTGTTGAAGTCGCAACAGAGGCAGGCTTCCAAGACAGTTTACCAAGTGTTTCTATCACTCCATGGGAGAGTGACGAAGATTCGCTCGTACTCTAATGTCGAACCCCAAAAAGAGATGAAGAAAATGAAGAAATTTATCCTTTCGTTGGGTTTGATAGCAGCGGCTTTCAGCCTAACAAATTGTTCACAGAACGATGATTTCACAACTACCGAGCCAACTCCAAGCACTCCATTCGAGTTGTTTGCTTCGGTAACCCGTACCACAAACGATGGCTTGAACACCTTATGGAAAAATGGCGATGAACTCACCGTATTCCACGCCGAGAACGGAACGGAAACCTTTGTAAATAATGGTAAATTTACCCTTGCCGATGCCTCGACAGGTCGTTTCTCCGGTACTTTGGCAGGTAAACTTACCGCCGAATCGTACGATTGGTATGTTACATATCCATATTACAGTGGTTTCACAAAACCAGGTACAGGTAAAGCCAATAACATTGGCTGTACCAAAGATACACGCAAGCAGACTCAGAATGGCAATAATAGCTCTGCACACATTAGTGGTAAGTATCTACCACTTATCGGCGTAGCAAAGGGTGTTGCCGCAGGCGAGACTCCTGCTATCACCTTGCGCAATGCTGCATCGTTTGCAAAGTTTACTATCACCAACAAGCTTAGCGAGCCTATCACCATTACAAGCGTTGAAATGACTGCTGAGGGATATTACCTTGTTGGTGAGTTCTATATTAAATTTGCAAAAGATCCTGTAACCTACGACAAAACAGCAAGCAACACTTTTAGTACCGCACTTCTCGAAGTGACGAATGGCGAGGCTATTGCTGCTGGCGAGAGCGCAACATTCTATATGGCAGTGGCTCCGTTTACATTGACTGAGAGCAGCACCATATCATTTAAGGTTACTGCAACCAACTCGGATGAAATGCAGTTGGAGTGCGCAAAAAATGCAACTTGCAACGCAGGTTGGGGCTTTACAGCAGGTCGATATAAAGAGATTTCATTCGGTTTCGAAGCTCTTGATGCAACCGTTGCTGCAACCACAGCAGAGGCTACTGATACGGAGTCTGTTGAGGGTACTACCGCAACTTTGAATGGTTCGTATGCTATCACAAATGCTTCGGGCAATGAGAGCGTAACTTGCGGATTTGAGTATAAGTTGTCGAGCGCAAGCGACTACACTTCTGTTACTGCTGAGTCGGCTGCAACATTTACATATACACTCACAGGTCTTACTGCCGGTAGCGAATATACCTATCGTGCATGGGCTTCGCTCGATGGTGGCACAACTAAGGCGTATGGCGAGGAGAAGACCTTTGCGACAACCGTTTTAGATGTATCTGTTAAGAGTTTTACTCTCACAAGTGATGATATTAACATAAATCAAAGTTGGTCTTATGCCACCGATCACTCTTATACCTATGTAGCAAGTGATGGTTCAGAGTGGGTTGCAACTGGTTCTACTCGTTCGCAAAACCAAAATAATATACAAATTAAATATAAAGGAGTATATGGTTATCTTGCTTCGCCTATTGTAAGCGGAAATATAACCAAAATAGAGGCTAATATCAAAAAGGGTACTGGTGCTGCTCTCGATATTTTTGCTAACTCAACTGATGGCGATGCTATTGTAACTCACTACGCTTTGGGAGATAATGCAGCAGAATACACATTTAAGGTTGAAACAAGTGGAGTTAAACAAGTATTCTTCCGCGCATACACATCTACAGGTAACGCAGGTGTGATATATATCAACTCCGTAACTATCTACTATACTGAGTAGTTTTTTAAAATAAGACTTTACAAAAAAAGCCGTACTCCTGCGTTGGGGTACGGATTTTTTTGAATTTATATGGTTTAGTGTTGTAGAAAATTAGGATATTATACCCCACTGCCCTGCGGGCACCTCCCCTAACTTAGGGGAGGAATACAGAAAGTAATAGATAACTATTGGGAGTGTCTAACAAGTTTTTTAGGCACTCCCTTTTTGTTAGAAGTTGTATAACAAGAGGGATTTCAAGGCTTGCGTAGCCCGAAAAAGCGGAGTTTACTTGGCGTAAATGAGCATTTTGAGGGCAAGCGTAACGCTGAAA
>JAZOBZ010000089.1:0-5973 GCA_045596245.1 Alistipes sp.
ACAGCAACCTTCTCGCCAGCGATACGAACCACCTTGACTCCCTCGCCACTACTGAGGAACCCCATCTCACGGCGTGCCGTAATATTGGCCTTGGTGATATATCGTTCTATTTTGCCATTGTTTATTACGACAGCTGCACTCTGTGTTCCGTTCTGCATAAGTACCGGCGCACCTACAACAGCCGTAATGCCATCACAGTACGAGGCAATCTCATCGAGAGCCTCATCACAAAGCTCCAAAAATGTTGTTTTGCGAAGGAGGTCAAATGCCGGTGTACCACTCAATGCCTGCTCGGCAAAGATGACAACATCTGCCCCTTCTTGTTTTGCTCGCTCCACCGCAATAATGATTTTAGCGGTATTGCCGGCAATATCTCCAATTGTGTAGTTGAGTTGTGCGAGAGCTATTTTCATCTCTAAAACAGAAATTTTCTTTTATACTGGCGCAAAGATACTCTTTTTAATTGAAAATTAAAAGTTAAACACCAAAAATTTGGGCAAAGAGTTCGAACTTCAAACTCCTTACCCATAATAACCTCTATTTTTAACCTCTATTTCTGCGTCAATAGGCGATAACTCCAAGGCTCCATATCACCCCAAGTATGCTCGTAGAGAGTCGTTTCCTCACCCGTAACAACATCGGTATATTCGCCAGCATAAACGCCCGTATGAAAATCGGCAAACACCTTGTACGGCGAGAGATTGGCAATATAGACCACTCTACCCTGCTGATTCTCACGCACAAAGGTCAGCAGACAGTCGGGAGCATTGTTGTTTATCTCGACAAACGAGCCACCCAAATCCGCCGAACTAAGCGCTGTAAATGAGCGTTTCATCTCACACAAACGGCGGTATAATTCGGTGGTTTTGTTCGGTTCAAACTGCGGCATTGCATCTTTGTCGAAGAAGGCAAACGAATGGTCGTAACCATACTCCTGTCCCGTATATATCAGAGGCAACGACTTCGGCAAAACAAAAGTAAGCGCAGTCATAGCCTCCAACGCCCCTCCGAATCGACTCTGCTCACTGCCACTCCATGAATTTTCATCGTGATTAGATGTAAATGACAGATGCATCGAACTTTGAGGATAGTCGTTCAGCAACGAGTATATCTTATTGCGCAACTCCCAAACACGGGATTTTCCCTGCGCAACATCTACCATTGCATGGTGCAACTCCCAGCCATAGCAAGCATCGAAGGCGTTATCAAAAAACTCTATGCCCTCCGCCTCGGCAAGCATAAAGATATCCTTTTTCACGCTTTCCAACTCTCGGCGCACCTGCTGCCAGAACTCCAAAGGAACGAGCATTGCCATATCGCAACGGAAGCCATCTACTTTGTGATTTTTCACCCAGAATTTCATCGCCTCGATTTGACCATGCCATACCTCCTTTTCAGCATAGTTCAATTTCGCCGTATCGCTCCAATCCCAAGGCACTTTTGCAACTCCGTTATCATCTCGCTCATACCAACTCATTGGTCTATCCTTTAACCATTTAGCATCACGAGCCGTATGGTTTGCAACCCAATCGAGGATAACCTTTATCCCAAGACGATGAGCCTCTTCGACAAAGGCATCAAAGTCCGCCATTGAGCCAAATTCCGGATTCACATCACAGTAGTCCGATATCGAGTAGTACGAGCCAAGTGAACCCTTGCGTTCAGCCCTACCTATCGGATAGATAGGCATCAGCCACACAACACTTATACCCACATCTTTTAAATGTTGTAAATATCGCATTGCCGTCTTAAATGTACCCTCCTCTGCAAGTTGCCGGATATTCATTTCATAGACCACAGAATCATAACTCCAAATAGTATGCTGCATCTCTTCAAACTTTACTTTTTCTCAAATATCTTCGCAACCTCAAAAGTACAAAAAACAATTTTAATAAACAAGTTCCAAAAATCAATTTCAATATATTTTAACATTACTTGACATTTTTGTTGCTACTTTCAATAATATATGTTACCTTTGCGCGTGTTTATATATGCTCTATCTATAATTTACGATGAGCATCGGAACCAAAACGATAACAAGAACACATAATTAACAAAAATATGAGAACAACTATTAAATCTTTTGCAGTGCTACTGATTGCATCGATGCTTGTAGGGTGTAACGCATCGAAGCGAGTAGTGTACGACTTTAACAAAGACGAAGCAGTGAAGGCGGTTCTTGCTGATGGTCAAATCCGTATCAAACCGCACGACCGTCTTTCGGTAATCGTATCGAGCCAAAATCCTGAACTGGCGGCTCCATTCAACACATCTTCATCGTACAACTCGTTGTCATTCAACCCACTCAACATCTCTTCGGCAAACGGCTCGCAATCATTGCAAATACGCACTGTTGACGAGAACGGCATGCTTGAAGTACCTATCATAGGCAAGATAGAGTGTACCGGAAAAACCCGTAAGGAGCTAGCAGACGAAATCGCAAAGAGAATCATTGACGGAGGATATATCAGCGATGCCATCGTAAATATCCAATTTGCCGATATGAAGTTCTTTGTGCTCGGTGAGGTTGCTCGTCCCGGACAGTTCGATATCACTCGTGATAAAATAACCGTTTTGGAGGCTCTCGCAATGGCGGGAGATATGACAATCTACGGTAACCGTTCGAATGTTGCCGTTATTCGCCGCAACGCCAACAAGAGCTATGATGTATTCGAGTTAAACTTCCTCGAAGGCAAACAGATGTCCTCTCCTGCATTCTACTTGCAGCAAGGCGATGTTGTCTATGTTCAGCCAAACCGCTATAAGGCTGCCACTTCGGAGATTAACCAGAATAGAACATTCTGGCTCTCGATTATCAGCACACTTATCACCGCAACATCGTTGGTACTCACAATTGTTAACTTTGCTCAAAGACAACATTAAAAATCATGGATAACAACACATTTAACATGCAGAACCAAGAGGGAGAGAACATCTTCCAACGAACAGTATCAATTAGCGATATAATTCATAAATCGCTAAAAAATTGGTATTGGTACGCCATATCAATATGTTTATTCTTATGTATTGGCGTATTGTATTTACTATCGACACCTCCAGTATATCATCGTGAAGCAACAGTACTCATTAAAGATGCTCGCCGAGGTAGTGCAGCCAGCGAATTGTCGGCATTTGCCGATATTGCAGGTATCTCAACCCGCCGTAGCGTTGACAATGAGTTGTATGTATTGCAAGCTCGCCGATTGATGGTACAGGTAGTAGAGCGACTTGGCTTAACAAATGGTTTCTCCATGAAATCGGGACTTCGCTCTGTAACACTCTACAAAAATTCACCTATCGATGTCACCTACATAGACAACCTTGGAGGCAAGGGTTGTGCATTCACCCTACTCTTCACCGAAGATGGATTTTCCATATCGGACTTCTCTTGCAAACGAGAATCGAGAGATGAAAAGAAGGCCGACAAACTATTTGTTACAACCGGCAAATTCGGAGAGGTTGTAAATCTGCCTATCGGACAGATTGTTGTCAATCCAACGCTTTACTTCACGCCTGAACTCGTGGGTAAAGAGATACAGGTGTTTAAGGGTACAGTTGATGCAGTTGCAACGGCTTATCGTAACAAAATACAGATAATGATGGCGAACAAGATGGCCTCAATTATCAGTCTTTCGCTTAACGATGTGGTGCCACAGCGTGCAGATGATATTCTTAACACCTTGCTCGATGTCTATAACGAAGATGCCGTTATGGACAAGCAGATTGTAGCAGCAGCGACCGCAGAGTTTATCAACGAGCGCTTGGCTGTTATCGGCGAGGAGTTGCGCTCAATTGATGGCGACATCAAAAGTTTCAAGGACAAGAACAACATCGTAGATATCAAGACTGAGGCAACTCGCCGTACCGAAGGTGCTATACGCTATGAGCAGGAGATTGCTGCAACAAGCAACCAGATTGCAATGTCGAAATTCATCAGTAGCTACCTCAGCGACAATACCAAGGATGTAAATATCATTCCTGCGACTACATTCGAAGGAAGTACAGCCATTGCAGCCCAAATAGCCGACTACAACGAGTTGATAATTCGCCGTCTAAAACTTGGAGATGAGAGCCACAATAACCCTCTCGTAATGCAGCTTAACAATAGCATCAACTCCACCAAGAATGCAATTCTTGCATCACTTGCATCGCACATCAAGGCTTTGGAGATTAAACTCTCGAACTTGGAGAAGGAGGAGCGCAAGATGAGTGGAATGATTGGCGCTGTACCTAAGCAGGAGCAGGAGTATCTCTCTATCGCCCGTCAGCAGAAGATTAAGGAGGAGCTGTACCTCTACCTATTGACCAAGAGCGAGGAGAATGCCATATCGTTGGCTATCACCGAGCGTCCAGGTCGTATTGTAGATTATGCATTCGGTGGTCCTCGTCCTATATCGCCTAAGAAATCGATGATTTTGTTGATTATGCTGGTATTAGGATTTGCTATACCATTGGGTGTTATCTACATTGCTATTCTTACCGACACAAAGGTTCAGGGTAAGCACGATATTGTCAAGTTCTGCACCGTTCCTTACCTCGGCGATATTCCATTGTACGAAGGACACCTCAACCGTTCTATTGCCGTTCGTGAGAGTGGTCGCGACAAGGTATCGGAGGCATTCAAAATTTTGCGTACCAATATGGGCTTTATGTCGGGTGGTGAAAAACAGCAGGTTATTCTTACCACTTCGTCTAATGCTCACGCAGGTAAGACCTTCGTATCGATGAACCTCGGTATGACACTCGCCTTCTCAGGCAACAAGGTTTTGATGATTGACCTTGACCTTCGCCGCCGTACGCTCTCGAAGCACATGGGACAGCGCAGTAACCCTAATGGTGCAACCAAGTATTTAAGTTCGACAGATGTGGATATAAACTCAATCATCGCTAATAGCGGTTTACATGAGAACTTCGACTTTATCTACGCCGGCTTGCAGCCTCCAAACCCTGCCGAATTATTGATGTCACAGCGTCTTGATGACCTTATTACAGAGTGTCGCAAGCACTACGACTATATCATTATCGATAGCGTTCCTGCATTGGTTATTGCAGATGCAATGATTACAAGCCGTGTAGCAGATTTGAGCATATATGTAGTACGCGAAGGATTGTTGGAGCGTCAACAGCTCCCTGACATCAACGCTCTCCACACTGAGAAGAAGTTGCGTAATATGTGTATCGTGCTCAATGGAGCGAGCGAGTCTCGTCAATCGTACGGATATAGCTATCGTTACCAATACACATCGGGTTCAGACAAGAACAACTACGGTTGGCGTAAAATCTTTAAGATGTTAGGATTGATTAAGTAAGATTACACAAACATAGCCCATACCAATATGTCTTATACAGGATTATACATCGCTATCGATTTTGATGGTACTTGCGTAACCCACGAATATCCATACTTAGGGCAAGATGTGGGTGCAGTACCGGTATTAAAGGAGTTGGTTGAACAAGGACATCACCTGATTCTCTACACCATGCGTAGTGGCAAACTCGAAAAGGAGGCAATAGCATGGTTTAAGGAGCACGATATTCCACTCTATGCCGTAAACTCCAATCCTACACAGAAGAAGTGGACTAAATCACCAAAGGTGCATGCCGATGTCTATATTGACGATGGCGCACTTGGTGTACCACTTGTTCGCTCGATGACCACCTCTCGCCCTTATGTCGATTGGGTAAAGGTTCGCGAGTGGCTTGTTCAGGAGGGATTTTTATAGAACGGAAAGCGGACCGCTGCGATTAAGTCGAGAGCAGAGGCTGCTTGCAGACTATGCCGAGACGGAGCAGTGAAAAGCCCACGCAGTGGGATTAAAACGGAAAACTAAACGGAATTATATAGTTTAGTGTTGTAGAGAAATAGAATGTTATACCCCACCGCCCTAACGGGCACCTCCCCTAACTTAGGGGAGGAATAAATAAAGTATTGTCCCCCTAAATTAGGGGGACGAGCGTAGCGGAGGGGGTATG
>JAZOBZ010000090.1:0-24461 GCA_045596245.1 Alistipes sp.
TGGCTTGCACGAACCACCGTAGAGAATTGGGCACTCCTCGGCAGCAGCACCAAACTTCGAGCGCAATACCTCGCGGATATATGCGTGAATCTCCTGTGCCTGCTCTGCGGTAGCGGTCTTACCTGTACCGATAGCCCAAACAGGCTCGTATGCGATAACGAGGTTAGCGAACTGCTCCTCGGTGAGGTTGAATACTACCTCCTCAATCTGTGCCGTGCAAACTGCAAAGTGGTTACCTGCCTCGCGCTCCTCCAAGTTCTCGCCTACACAGTAGATTGGAGTCAAGCCGTTAGCATAAGCCTGAGCCATCTTCTTGTTCAAACTCTCCGAAGTCACACCATAGTACTGACGGCGCTCCGAGTGGCCGAGAATAACATACTTGCAACCGAGCGCTGCAAACATCTGCGCTGCAACCTCGCCGGTGTAAGCACCCTTTGCCTCGGTAGCGCAATCCTGCGCACCAACAGCGATATCCGAGCCCTTAACAGCCTCGACAACCTGCGAAAGGTGGGTGAATGGAGGGCAAACGATAAAGTTTACGCACTCGCAAACCTCCGAGCGACCTGCAACGACACTCTTTGCCAACTCTACACCCTCAGCAGGAACGGTATTCATCTTCCAGTTACCTGCAACAATCTTCTTTCTTGCCATAGTTTTCAAATATATAATTTAAGTTTAACTTTTATATTTTCGTTTTATTCCTTCTTCGACTCTATCCACTCTTTGATACCTGCGGTTGCCAAGCCCAACTTATTCTTCTTGTTGAAGCCGCAGAGGTCGTTAAAGAGTTTCATACCGCCACTCTTTGCAGTGTTGGCAAAGGCTTCTAGGGTGATGTAGCCCATCTTCTGAATAGCCTCAACCCACTCGGCAGGAACACCAGCCTCGGTATATACCTCCTCGCCATCGGCAACAACCTTCTTCTCGGGGCGCATCGTAGGGAAGAACAACACATCCTGAATCGAGGTCTGACCCGTCATAAACATTGTCAAGCGGTCGATACCCATACCCATACCCGAGCAGTTCGGCATACCGTACTCCAACGCACGCACAAAGTCCATATCGATAAACATCGCCTCGTCATCGCCACGCTCCGACAATCGCATCTGCTCCTGGAAACGCTCCAACTGGTCGATTGGGTCGTTCAACTCCGAGTAGGCATTACACAACTCCTTACCCGCAACGAACAACTCGAAACGCTCGGTCAAATCCTGATTGTCGCGATGACGCTTGCAGAGTGGCGACATCTCGATTGGGTAGTCGCAGATAAATGTCGGCTGCACCAAATCCTCCTCGCAGTACTGTCCGAAGATGGCATCAATCAACTTACCCTTACCCATCGTGTCGTCAATCTCGACATTCAAACGCTTGCAAGCCTCACGCAAATCTGCCTCGCTCTGACCTGTGATGTCGTAACCCGTCTTCTCGCGGATAGCATCGGTCATAGTCAAACGGCGGAACGGAGCCTTGAACGAAATCTGCTTGCCATCAATCTCCACCTCGGTAGTGCCATTAACAGCCAAAGCGATACGCTCCAACATATTCTCGGTGAACTCCATCATCCAGCGGTAGTCCTTGTAGGCGATGTAAATCTCCATACATGTAAACTCCGGATTGTGAGTTCTATCCATACCCTCATTACGGAAATTCTTGCCGAACTCATATACGCCATCGAAGCCACCTACGATAAGACGCTTCAAGTACAACTCGGTAGCTATTCGCATATAGAAGTCGATATCGAGCGCATTGTGGTGGGTGATAAACGGACGAGCCGAAGCACCTCCCGGAATTGGCTGCAAGATTGGAGTCTCGACCTCCAAGCAACCATGCTCGTTGAAGTACTCACGCATGGTAGCGATAATCTTTGCACGCTTTGCGAATACATCACGCACCTTCGGATTAACCACCAAATCGACATAACGCTGACGATAGCGCACCTCAGGGTCTGTCAAAGCATCGAACTGCTGACCGTCTTTCTCCTTTACGATTGGGAGTGGGCGGATAGACTTCGACAAAACGGTGAACTTGCGACAGTGTACCGACAACTCGCCTGTGTTGGTGCGGAATGCAAAACCCTCTACGCCGATAAAGTCGCCAATATCGAGCAACTTCTTAAATACGGTGTTGTAGAGTGTTGGGTCGCCCTCGGGACAAACATCGTCACGGCGGATATATACCTGAATACGACCTGTGTGGTCCTGCAACTCGAAGAACGAAGCGCTACCCATAATACGGCGGCTCATAATACGACCTGCGATGGTTACCGACTCGAACTTTGCAGGCTCGGCATCGAACTCGGCTGCTATCTGTGCAGCGGTAGCCGACACATCGAAACGCTCTGCCGGATAGGGGTTGATACCGAGGTCGCGCAACGCTTGTAGTGAATTGCGGCGCAATTGTTCTTGTTCACTTAAATGTTCCATAATTTATATCGTTTTTTGTTTTTTCTTATTTTCGCCCGCAAAGGTAGTTTTTTTCGATTACTTTATCAAACTTTTTCCATAGGAAAAACATCGAAAGACCGCATACGGTACCGACCACCGAACCGAGGAGAATATCCATCGGGAAGTGGCAAGCGAGGTAGATGCGCGAATAGCATATCAAAATCACCGCCACAGAAATTACCCAATTATACCACTTTTTGCGAATGGTAAGTGCCGAAAACCATGCCAACGACACCACCGTTGCAGCGTGTGCCGAAACAGTACCGTAGGCTCCATGCTTGTATGATGGAACATGTGCCAAGTCGCGTACTGCCGAGTCGAACATCGGACGATGACGCACAGGGAACGACTCCCACAAATGTTTCAGAGGTCCAGAGTGTTTGAAGATACCGCAGATGATATCCGACAGACCAATCGCTAACGCCAAGCAGACAACAAAGGCAATGGCTCGCTGCCAACCGAACTTATACCACACAAAGGCGATAATAAAGAGATACAACGGAATCCACATCAGCGTTCCCGATATGGTCTCCATAATAAAATCCATCGCTTTTCCCCCATCAAAATTGAGGAATAAAAATAGGTCGTGGTCGAAAGTGTAGTTCATAATTCAAAATGCAAAATTCAAAATGCAAAATGCAGAATTCAGAATGCAGAATTCAAAATGCAGAATGCAGAATGCAAAATTTATCAATCAGAACGATTTTTTACAGTTCGCCGCCCATTAGTCGAGCCATAACCTTCGGAATATCCGTCTGGTCGCGACAATCCAAGAAGTTGCGCTCTCCTACACCCTTGACATAGAGTGGAGTATATTCTCCGGTATGGTTTGGTCCTGTCCAATAGATGTAGGCGTGTTTGTTCAATATGCGGGTGGCATCATCAATCACATACTCCCTCTTGTCGTATAGTCCATGTATTACAGGTCCATATTTCAAAAAGATATCGTTAAGATCGTGCTTCAACAATGCCTCCTCCTCTTTTGTAATGGCAACATGGCTCCATAATCCGAAGTAGTTGCTAAATACCTGCTTGTAATCCTTCCAATCTCGCTTGCCCGCAGCACGCATCTCCAAAATCTTCTCTGTTACATACCTTGCCGAGTGTTTCTGCTCCAAAAGGTTGCTCATTTGAACTTCACATTCGCTCGAACCGAAAGACATACCTCCCGTATTATGGTCGGAAGTTACAATAATCAGGGTTTCGTCAGGGTGCTTTTCGGCAAAAGCAAGTGCTAATTCAACACAATTAGCGAGCTCGTTTACCTCATGGAAGGTTGTCGCGGCATCTTGTGCATGGGCTGCATAGTCAAGATTTCCGCCCTCAATCATCAAGAAAAATCCACTCTCTGCCTCACGCGAAAGATAGTCGATTGCTGCTTTGGAGAAATTTGGTAGGGTGTGCTGTTCATCTTCTTTGAAGTCGATAGCATGCAGCATATTTTCATTCTTCTCGTGATTGGCAACCAATGCAACTCGTTTGCCTGCAGTATTTGCCGCCACCTCTATATCAGCAGTGAGAGTGATACCTGCATTGCGAATACGCTCTGCCAATTGAGCAGTGGTCTGATGTTTGTTATCTGTGTTAAGTGTTCCAAACTTCAAATCCATAATTGTAGAGCCGGCAATAAATGCCACATCACCTGCAATATATTCGTCAATAAGTTCCGAGAACCCGAAACGGTCAGCAGTATGACCGTAGAAGCAACTCGGCGTGGCATGGTTGATACCTACATTGGTTACCAAACCCACCTTGTAGCCCAACTCCGAAGCGACATCCGCAATGCTGCGCAGACTTTTTCCATTCGCATCTACTCCAATGTGGGAGTTTGCCGTTTTTACTCCCGTAGCGAGGGCTGTACCTGCGGCTGCCGAGTCGGTTATAGGGTGTGAAGTGGAGTAGTTGGTAACGAAAGTGCGAACATTAAACTGCGAGAAATTCAATCGCTGAGTTTCGCTTGCACCAGACTTTGCGGTGTTGTAAAATTCGGTACCAAGTACATGGTTGATACCCATACCATCACCGATAAAGTAAAATACATACTTTGGCTTTTTCGAGAAAAGTGAGCCATCATTAGACTGCAACAATAAGCCTATGCAGAGGCTTATAACGGCAAGTCCTAAACAACAAAGGGTTAATTTTAGTGTTCTCTTCATATTATCTTTAATTTTTTGGTTTACAAATTACTACCCATCAAAGTCGCAATCGTCTTTGGAATATCCGTCTGGTCGCGACAATCCAAAAACTTACGCTCTCCCACACCCTTAGCATATAGTGGTGTGTATTGCCCCGTATGGAGTAAGCTCGTCCAATCTATTGAAGCCGACCTATTCAAGATGCGAATTGCATCATAGACCAAGCGCTCGTTCTTATTGTAGAGTCCATGCACCATAGGTCCATACTTCAAAAATATATCGTAAAAGTCGTGCTTCAACAACGCCTCCTCCTCTTCGGTTATGGGGAGATGGCTCCAAAGTCCGAAACTATCACTCAATACCTGCTTGTAGTCGTTCCAATTACGCTTGCCCTCAGCACGCATCTGCTGAATGACATTTGTTACATACATTGCCGAGTGCTTCTGTGCCGCAAGTACATTCATGCGAATCTCGTAGTTGTCCCAACCGAGAGACATGCCACCCGTTTCGTGGTCGGAGGTTACCACAATTAGCGTTTCATCGGGATATTGCTCGGCAAAGGCGAGAGCCAAATCGACACACTCGGCAAACTCATTCACCTCGCAGAATGTTGCTACGGCATCTTGTTCGTGAGCTGCATAGTCGAGCTTACCACCCTCAATCATAAGGAAGAAGCCCTCTTTTGTCTCGCGCGACAGATACTCTATTGCCGCTTTGGAGTGGTTTAGTAATGTATGTTGGTCATCTTCCTCTCGGTCGATAACATACGGCACATGCTTATTTTTTTTATCGTTGGCAATCAGCACAACTCGCTTACCTCTAATTTTTGCAGCCTGCTCCACATCGGTACATAACTCCATCTTGCCACTCTGTCGTATGCGGTCGGACAACTGTGTTGTGGTAACGCGCTCATATTTGGGAGAGAGAGCACCACTCTTCATATCTATAATCGTTGAGCCAGCAATAAATGCTACCTCGCTTGCGAGAAGCTCATCAACAAGTTTCGGAAATACAAAGCGGTCGGAGGTGTGCCCATAAAAACAACTTGGAGTGGCGTGATTTATTCCGACATTTGTTACCAAACCAACCATATATCCCTGTTCCGTAGCGACCTCTGCAAGGTTGCGCAATTTATTACCCTCGTCATCTACACCAATATAGGTGTTTGCGCTCTTTACTCCCGTAGCAAGAGCCGTACCTGCGGCTGCCGAGTCGGTTACAAGATTTGTTGTTGAGTGATTTGTAACAAAGTTGCGCACCTCAAACTTAGAGAAATTCAGGCGTTCAACTTCGCTTTTGCCACCCTTTATGGCGTTGTACTGTTCAGTGCCGAGTATGTGATTAAAGCCCATACCATCACCGATAAAGTAGAATACATACTTTGGTTTCTTTGGTGATGTAGGGATTGCATCGGTTATCAGCAATATGCTAAAACACAACGATATAATCGCAAGTGCAAGGCCAATAGTCAATTTTATCTGTCTCTTCATGTTATTTTAGTTTTCCGTTTCCTGAACTCCTAACCTCATCGCGGCGCAAGTTTTTTAGGGGTGTTAGGGGCGTTAGTGTCGTTAGGGGTGCGCTGAAAGAATTAAGAATTAAGAATTAAAAATTAAGAATTATCAATTTTGCATTTTGCATTAACCCCTCTCCGAGGGCTTTTCCTCCTTGCGACTCGGCATAGTGTGCAAGCACCCTCTGCTCTCGTTCCGCTGCGTCAGTTCTGCATTTTGCATTTCATTCTCAACTCCTCACTCCTCACTAATTAAAAGTTTTCCGCTTTCCGTTCTCCGTTTTCCGTTTATCTAATCTCTTCTTCTGCCATTGATAAGCGCCACATAGTAGAGTATCGAGGCGATAGCCGACAATGCCGCCACAAGATATGTGCGAGCAGCCCAGCGAAGCGAAATCTTTGCTCCGTCCAACTCCTCGCCTACGAGGATACGGCTCTGCTCCAACCATGCCAACGCTCTGTCCGATGCGTTATACTCTACGGGTAGGGTGATAATCGAAAATAGTGCAGACACACACATCAACCCCACGCCTATCCAACACATCATCTGACTACCCGATGATGCGGTCATAATAAGCCCGATAATAATCAACCAAGTCGCTGCCTGCGATGAGAAATTTACCAGCGGAACAAGTGCAGAACGCATACCCAATGGAGCATATCCTTGTGCGTGTTGTACGGCGTGTCCACATTCGTGGCAGGCGATAGCGGCAGCGGTGATAGAGCGACCATAATAGACATCGTCTGAGAGATTTACTGTCATCGTAGCAGGATTGAAGTGGTCGGTAAGGTAGCCTCCTGTATGGGTTACGGTAACGCCACTTACACCATTTTCGCGTAACATTCTCTCGGCAATCTCGGCTCCTGTCATACCGCCCGGCAATGGCTCTTGCGAATACTTAGAGACGACCGAACGCAGGCGCATCTGCACGATGAATCCAATAATTCCGACAATGATAACCATGAAAAATGCCTCGCTTGTTGTGAGATTTGTGAGGAGATGGCTCTCTCCATCATACGAGGCTTGCAATAGATTCAGAAACATTTTGTGTACGATTTTTGTTTATTAATCGTTATTAATACGCACAAAAATAGAAAAAATTGTTAAATTTGCCAAAAATGAGAGGTATTGAGTATGGAAAGGGTTAAATTCACTGCCGAAGATAGACGATTTATGCAGATGGCTATTAACCTCTCGATTGAAAATGTCGCGAATGGAGGTGGTCCGTTTGGTGCGGTGATAGTTAGAGATGGCGAAGTCCTTGCTACGGGAACGAATCGCGTAACTATAAATAATGACCCTACGGCACATGCTGAGGTGAGTGCTATTCGTGAGGCTTGTGCAAAAGTTGGAAACTTCAAGTTGGAGGGTTGCGTATGCTACACCTCATGTGAGCCATGCCCGATGTGCCTGAGCGCACTCTATTGGGCGGGAGTTGGGCGTATTGTCTATGGTAATACGAAAGATGACGCAAAAGCGATAAATTTCGATGACTCTTTCATTTATGACGAGATTGGCAAACCCTACGCCAAGCGTGCCATACCTTGTCAGAACTTTATGCGCAAGGAGGCTCTCGAAGGCTTCCGCGCATGGACCGAAAAAGAGGACAGGATTGAGTATTGATACTCAATAATTAAAAATTAAAAATTAAAAATTAAAAATTAAAAATTAAAAATTAAAAATTAAAAAATACCTTTAATTGTCAATTCGTCAATTATCAATTGTCAATTAAAAATGAAGAGCCTTGTCCGACATATTGCACAGCGTGGTACATCGTCAAAGAGTGTGATGGTGCGTATCGCTACGGCTGCCGTAGCGGTAAGTATCGCTATTGTGATAATTACTATCTCTGTAATTTTCGGTTTCAAGGAGCAAATCTCTGCCTTGGTGTCAGGTACGGTGGCAGATATCACCATCTCAAATCCATACGGAGAGCGACAACCCGAACTACACCCCATAAACGACAACGAGCCATTGTGCTCAATCATTGCAACAACAGGCAACATCGCACATACCGAGCGTTATGCTCTGCGCAGTTGTGTTGTTCGTGGCGAAGATGGAGCAATGGGTGTTGCATTGAAGGGTGTCGATGCAGATGCTGACTTATCGCTCTTTGCCGAGCGTTTGAAGGAGGGCATACTTCCCCGTTTCGAGGAGGCAAGGCGTAAAGAGATTTTTCTATCGCAAAGTATCGCCTCGAAGATTGGTGTAGAGTGCAACGACCGCATCGAATTGCTCCTTTTGGAGGGCGATACACCTCGCCGCGAAGTGTTTAAGGTGTGCGGAATATACCATTCGGCACTGGGTGAAACGGGTGCAGAGTTGGCTCTGACCGATATCCGTAATGTGCAGAAGTTGAATGGTTGGGAGCCTACGCAGATTTCGGGTTATGCCTGCCGCTTATACGACAGCGAACTTGCCGAGCAGAGTGCCGGTATTATCAATCTGCGATTGATGCGTGAGTATGAAGGTGACGAGAGTCTTGCAGCAATAAGTTCGCGCGAACAGCATGCCGACATCTTTGGCTGGCTCGAAACTCACGATGTAAACGCTACGGTGATATTGACCATTATGCTTATTGTAGCTATATTCAATATGGTAACGGCTCTGCTGATTCTCGTTTTGGAACGAACACGAATGGTCGGCATACTCAAATCACTCGGTATGCAGAACATCACCATACGCCGTATATTCACCTATCGTGCCACACAGATTATAGCGGTAGGTATAGTCATAGGCAACATTTTGGCGTTGGGACTACTATTGGCACAGAAGTATCTGCACCTCATAAAATTAGACGAAAGCGGATATTTCCTATCGGAAGTACCCGTATCGCTCGGTGCAGGTTGGATAGTAGCGACAGATATACTTTTTGCAGCTATAATCATCGCTGTTATGTACCTCGCTACCGCTATTGTGGGGCGCATAAAGGTTGCGGAGGCGATAAAATACAGTTGATAATTGATAATTGACAATTGACGAATTGACAATTAAAGGTGTTTATTTTAATTTTAAATTCAGCCAATGGCTAATGGCTAAAAGCGATTATGAATAAGGAGAGTAAAGGTGAAATGGTGCGGGGAATGTTCAACGACATTGCACCAACATACGACCGCCTAAACCATATATTATCGTTTGATATCGACAAGTTGTGGCGCAAGCGTGTAGTGCGCATTGTCCGCAAACTCGGAGCTAAACATATTATGGATATGGCGACAGGTACTGGTGATTTGGCAATAGCGATGGCACAGAGTATCGAAGGCTCCACAATCTACGGAGCAGATTTTTCGAGTAAGATGTTGGCAGTGGCAAAGCGGAAAATCGAGCAGCTCGGACTCTCCGAGCGTATATCGCTTACAGAGTGCAACGCCGAGGATATTCCACTCGAAGACGAGGCGGTTGATGCCGCTACGGTAGCCTTCGGGGTGCGCAACTTCGAGCATCAAAAGGAGGCGTTGACCGAGATGAAGCGCACGATTCGTAAGGGCGGACACCTCGTAGTTTTGGAGTTCTCGAATCCTCGCTGTGCATTGGTACGCTGGGTTTACAGATTATATTCGCACTATATTCTGCCGGCAATAGGTCGTCTTGTGTCGAAACACGCTGCGGCATACACTTATCTGCCCGACTCGATTGATAAGTTCGCGTCACCTGAGGCGTTCTCGGTCCTTCTCAAAGAGGTGGGATTCGATAGCGTTGAGCACAAGTCTCAGTCGATGGGTATAGCACATATATACATTGCACATAAAAAATAGAAAGTTATGAAGAGATTCTTTAAATATACTCTTGTTACACTTGTTCTTGTTGCGACACTTGGTTTGGCGAGTTGCTCCAAACAGGCAGGAAAAGAGCGCTATCGCAGACCTAAATTCCAGATTGTGTCGCTCGACAAGGTGACCGGCTCAATAGGAGAAAAGTGGTATTTGACTATTACTGTGGCGAATAATACAGCTTCGAATATGCGTATTATGGCAGCTTCGGCATTTGTGACATATAATGGACGAAAAATAGGGCGTTTGGCTCTTGATGGAGAGATTGTATTGCCACGCCGTCAGTGTTCGCGAGTGAGTATTCCACTGCGACTGACGCTCTCGCACCCTATGGCGGCTATCTCGTTGTTGAATAATTTGCGTAAGGGCGACTTTTCGGGGGTGATGATTGATTATAGTATAACGGTATCATCTATGGTTGCCCATCGAGTATTCGAGCAGGAGGGTGTATCTCTCGAAAAACTTGTGAAACAGTTTAACTTGGGACTTAAAAGGTAGTTAGATATGAGAATGTTTTTTACTATTGTGATGCTTTTGTCCGCTTGGTCCGCTTATACGCAAGATATCGTAGCACCAGAGGTCGCTTCCCGTAAAAGTATTAAAGAGCGACTTGCTTTGCCTGTGCAGCTCGACTCGCTGACGGTATTGAATGAAACGGTGCAGATTGTTGAGCAGGGCGATGCTGCTAAAATTGTTGAACAGGGACTTGAAGTTGCACCAAAGGCAGTTAGTGGTTATCGTATTGTGATATTTATGAGCAATACGCAAACGGCTCGCCGTGATGCCCTGACGGCACAAGAGAACTTTGCAACACTCTTTCCGCAGGAGCAATCCTATTTGACATACGAAAATCCATACTTTAAAGTGACAGTCGGAAACTGCACCTCGCAAGAGGAGGCGATAATACTGCTTGGTCGTCTGCGTGGCACCTTCCCGAAAGCGTTTATTATGCGTGAGAACATCGAAATTGGTGAGTTTACCCGATAAAATGGGTGATTTAATACTATTTATGCGATTTTTTATTATATAAATTTGTTTTTTTAAAAATGGTTTTCTACATTTGTAGCGAGCAAACATTTGTTAAACCTTAAAAAACATTACAATTATGAAGAAGATTATGACATTGGCAGTTATCGCCCTCGCATCTGTAGCTATGGTTTCTTGTTGTGGTCAGCCTAAGCAAAAGCAAGGCGCATGTGGTGAGGCTTGTTGCCAGCCAAAGACTGAGTGTGTAGAGTGTGAGAAGAAGGCTGAGTGCCCTAAGGCTTGCCCACAGGCAGAGGCTGCTGCTCCTGCTGAGGCTGCACCTGCACCTGCAGAGACTCCTGCACAGTAAGCGAGTTTGTACTTATTTAAGAGCCTGTCTAACAAGTGAACAGTTAGACAGGCTCTCTTTTTTATTTCGAAACAGACTACTTCTTTGTAAGATTTGTCAAAGCACCAAGTGCGCTCATCAGGTTGCTCGACTCGTATGGCAGATAAACCAACTTCGAATCGTTGCCCGAAGCCATCTCCTTCAATGTTTCGATATAACGACTTACCAACATATAAGTTGCAGGGTCGGTCTTTGTTGCAGCGATAGCCTCTGCCACTTTACGAATAGCCTCAGCCTCGGCTGTCGCCTGTAAAATTCGTGCATCGGCATCTCCCTGAGCCTTCAAAATCTGCGTCTGACGCTCCGCCTCAGCCTGGTTGATTTGCGACTCCTTCTCTCCCTCGGATTGGAGAATCATAGCCTCCTTCTGACCGCGTGCCTCCAATACCTTGGCACGGCGCTCACGCTCTGCCTGCATCTGCTGCTCCATCGAACGGCGTACTGACTCAGGCGGTGTAATATCCTGCAACTCAACACGATTTACCTTTACGCCCCACTTGTTTGTAGCATCGTCAAGTACTGCTCGCAACTTCGAGTTGGTGGTGTCGCGTGAGGTCAAAGTTTCGTCTAACTCCAACTCACCGATAACATTTCGGAGAGTCGTTTGCGTAAGTTTCTCAATCGCATTAGGCAGGTTGTCAATCTCGTAAACTGCCTTTACGGGCTCTACAATCTGAAAGTAGAGCAGGGCGTTAATCGTAGTTGTTACATTATCCTTTGTGATAACGCTCTGCTTCGGAAAATCGTAAACCTGCTCGCGAAGGTCGATTTTGTCAGATAGTTTTGTAACAACAATAGTCCCATCTATTCCGCTGCGCTCGTAGCGCGAATAGACAGGTCGTGCGCGGTCGATAATCGGGAGGATAAAGTTAATTCCCGACTGCAAGGTGCGGTGATACTTTCCAAGTCGTTCCACCACGCGCGTTTCGGATTGTTGCACAATGGTGAATCCTACCAACACATAGAGTATCGCAATCAGTGCGATAATTCCGAAGATAATCAATGCTCCCATAGCTATTTCCTAAATTAAAAATTAAAAATTTAGAATTAAAATTTAGTTCTTTACAATTTCTTGACGGTTAAAATAACGCTGTTTATGGCGGTTACCTCAACTGTTGCACCCACCTCAATAGGCTCTGTGTCAAGCGATACCGCCTTCCAATCATCGCCGTCAATTTTTACACGACCGGCGTGCAGTTCGCCTTCGATACGCTCGGTAACGATAGCGCGGCGACCAATCAAGGCATCGATATTAGTCTTGACCTCCTGCCCCTTCTTGTAGAAGAATTTATAGACCAATGGTCGTACGGTCAGAAATGCCAAAGCCGTACCAACGGCAAATGCAAGCAGTTGCCACTTCAACTCCCAATCCAGAGCCGAAGCCGCTGCTCCAAACAGACAACCAAACGAGATGCACATCACAGCAAAACCTGTTGTGAACATCTCCACAATCACAAATACGAGGGCTATAATAACCCAATAGTGCCAAACCTCCATCAGAAATTAAAAATTAAGAATTAAAAATTAAGAATTATTCTCTTCTGCCCTCTTGCTTGTCGCAAAATTTTCTAAACTACTCTAACGCCCCTAACGCCTCCACAAATTTAAGAAAACTTTTCGATAAATATGTAAGATATGACAGAAAAAATGTAGATTACTACGATATTTTTCGCAGATAGCGCAGATAACGCGCAACCTGAACGCCATAGAGAATGGCTGCGGTCGATAGCCCAACGATATAGCCGACAATCAATCCAGTAGCACCCATACCGAGTTGGAATGCCACGAAATATCCCACCGGTATATTCAGTACGATATAGGCAATAAACGATATTACGGCAATACTTCGTACCTGCTGTAATCCTCGTAAGACACCCACTAAAATACATTGCAATGCATCAGAGAGTTGGAATGCTCCATAGAGGATTAGCATCTGCGAGGCGAGAGCAATAACCTCCTCGTTCTGGGTAAATAACATCGGCATAATGTGTCGTAAGGATACAAAGGTTGCAATTACGCAGATGCCCCATATTACAGCCATCGAGAGCGAAGAGCGCACCACATCGCATATCTCGTTGATATCCCTGCGACCGAAGGCGTGCGATACGCATATTGTCGTAGCCGAGCCGAGGGATAGAATTAGCATAAAGGTACAGTTGCCGTAGGTATTGCCTACCTGATTGGCACTTATTGCCTCTGCACCAAACCAACCCATCATAATTCCCGTTACGATAAATGCCAACGCCTCCAACACCATCTGTCCCGATATCGGAAGTCCCATTTTCAGCAGATGCAGCGAGTTCTTCCAATGTTTCGCCTTGCGTGAGAATAGCGATAGGTACTCTCTGTAACGCTTTGCATAGATAAAATATCCACCGAGTAGTATCGGGTTGAGAATACGGGAGATAAGAGTTGCCAAACCTGCTCCATACGCCCCCATAGGCTCGAAACCGCACTTACCAAAGATAAAGACATAGTTAAGCGCAATGTTTATTATATTGGTAATGATGGCGACAATCATTGCCGACTTGGTGTTACCTACGCCCTCCAAAAACTGTTTAAACGAACCGTAGAACATCGCAAATGGCAAGCAGTACGCCATCAGACGATAGTAGGGTAGGGCCATATCGACCACCTCGACAGGTTGCCCCAGGCGGTAGAGCAGGGGCTCGGTTGCAATCTGCAAAGCCATACACGCCAGACCGAAAATCGGATAGAAGAGAAGTGTCGTTTCGAGGTAGTGAGCCATCTCGTGCTTGCGTTTCTGAACAAAGAGTTCTCCGATTATAGGCGTAAGACCAATCGAGAGCCCCATGCACAAAAAAGTGAATACCCACGCAATGGTAGAGCCGAATGCCACGGCCGCCAGCGGTACGGCATCTTCGCCACCATACATACCCACCATGGCACTATCCGCCACCTGCACCGCAATATAACCCAACTGAGCCAACATTACGGGTAGGGCAAGGCGCAGAATCTCGCCAACTTTGGATAGATATTTTGCTCGAAATGCCATAATTGGTCGCAAAGATACCAATAAATTGAGAATTAAAAATTGAGAATTAAAAATTAAGAATTAAAAATTAAAAATTATTTTCTTTCAACTCTCAACTCGAAAAGTTCTCCGTTCTCCGTTTTAATCCCACTGCGTGGGCTTTTCACTGCTCCGTCTCGGCATAGTCTGCAAGCAGCCTCTGCTCTCGACTTAATCGCAGCGGTCCGTTCTCCGTTTTCCGTTTTCCGTTTTCCGTTCTCAACTCTATCCCGCTATTGCTTTTTGTTGTCTGATTGTAATTTTGCCTTTTGTTGCTCCGACCATAATCTCGACAGTTGGTGCAATCTCGCCTGCAACAATCATCGCAGCAATCGGCTCTTCGACCTCGCTGACAACAGTACGGCGAATCGCTCTCGCTCCGTAGCGCGATGAAAAACCGAGCCGAGCCAACTCGCGCAGTGCCGTAGGTGTTAATCGCAGACGATAACCGAGTTTTTCGAGCCTGTGGCGCAGCGTAGTAACCTCCAACCGCACAATCTGCTCGGCATCGCACTCGGAGAGCGAAGCGAAGAGTATCACCTCGTCAATACGATTGAGAAACTCAGGCGAGAATGTACGCTCGGCAGCACGGCGATACTCCGCCTCGGCTGTGGTGTGGAGTTGGCGCGAAGGGGTGCCAAAGCCTATTCCGTTGCCACGCTCTGCCACCTCGCGTGAGCCGATATTCGAGGTCATTATAACAATGGTATTGCGAAAATCGACCGTGCGCCCCGAGCCATCTGTCAGTCGCCCCTCATCGAAGAGTTGCAGCAGAGTGTTGAAGATGGACGGGTGCGCCTTCTCAATTTCATCGAGCAACACCACCGAGTAGGGCTTACGGCGTACCGCCTCGGTGAGTTGTCCGCCCTCGCCATAACCCACATATCCGGGAGGCGAGCCGATAAGGCGTGCGACATTGTGAGCCTCGCCAAACTCCGACATATCGAGTCGCACAAGTGCATCGCGCGAGCCGAAGAGGTGATGAGCCAGCTCCTTTGCCATAAGTGTTTTACCCACACCCGTAGGTCCTGCCACGAGAAATACGCCGAGAGGTCTGCGCTCATCGTGCAATCCGGAATGGGAGCGACAGATATGGCGTGAGATACGGCGTAAAGCCTCCTCCTGACCGATAATGCGAGAGGTTAGGTGCTGCTCCAAACCTTGCAGATGGAGAGCCGTTGAGGTTGTCAGTTGCTCGGCAGGTATGCCCGTTGCAACTGTCAAACACTTCGCCACCTCTGCCTTGCCAATCTCGACAAATGCCCCTTCGTGGTTGAGGTGCGCCGTAGCACCGACTTCGTCTAAAAGGTCTATCGCCTTGTCGGGGAAGTGGCGGTCGGTGATATATCGTCCCGACAACTCCACGCAGGCACGCAGAGCCTCCTCGGTATAGCGCACCGAGTGGTGCTGTTCGTAAAGTGGGGCGATATTTTGCAGAATATCAAGTGTTTCACCCTCGGTTGTCGGCTCAATCATCACGCGTTGGAAGCGGCGTTCGAGGGCTGAATCGCGCTCGATATTTTCGCGATACTCATCGGGCGTGGTGGCTCCTATGGTCTGAATCTCACCACGAGCAAGAGCAGGCTTCAAGATATTTGCTGTGTCGAGCGAGCCTTGTGTTGCTCCCGCACCTACAATGGTATGAATTTCATCAATAAAGAGTATCGTATCGCCACGACTTCGCAGCTCGTCAAGCACCTGTTCGAGTCGCTCTTCAAACTCTCCGCGATACTTCGTACCTGCAACCAGAGCAGCGACATCGAGCGCGAAGATGCGCTTGTCGGCTATGGTGTGTGGAACATCTCCTGCGACAATGCGCAGAGCCAACCCCTCCACAATGGCACTCTTGCCTACACCCGCCTCACCAACGAGTACAGGGTTATTCTTTTTGCGGCGAGCGAGAATCTGTACGACACGCTCCGTTTCGCGCTTGCGACCTATCACCGAGTCTATCTTTCCCTGCCGAGCCAATTCGGTAAGGTCCGTACCAAATCGCTCCAAAACGGAGTTTTCAATCTTCTCCGTTATTGCCAGAGTAGGTTCTGTTGTATTACTATTGCTACTCTCGTTTTCCGTTTTCCGCTTCCCGTTTTCCGCTTGCAGGGAGAAGACCTTTGCCGTAATGTTGTATAGTGCAAAAATTCGAGATGACAGCGTAGTGGTATCCTCCAAAATATCTATTACGGCATGGGTAGTCGAAATTCTCTCTGCATCGGAAAAACGCTGGGCAAGATGCTCGGAATATCCCTTGTAAAACTCATCTGCCGGTGCGGTATCGTGCCCCATACGGTAGGCTACACGCTCCAATCGCAAACGCAACTGAAAGAGCTGCCAGTCTTGCAGTAACTCTGCAAAAATACGATACGCCATTGTCCCCTCAGCAACTAAAATCTGCAACATTAAACAATCTTTAAGCGAGCATCGTGTGTCAACTTGTGCTGTATTGAATACTGCCTGCGCCATTGCGCTCTCCAAACTCTTAGAAATACCAATTTTCATCTTCATTATATACTTTTTCGGCGATATAACGAGGCTGAAAATAATTTTATTATGTTAAAAATAAAACTCCCAATAGAGCTGATGCTCCATCGGGAGTATAGGTGATAATATCGGAAGAATTACTACTGCTATGCTTCCAACTTTTTGGCTATGGCTGCCAGCATATCGTCTGTCATTGAGGAGATATCCCACTGCGGTTTCCAGCCCCACTCTTCGCGGGCACACGAATCGTCGAGTTGATTTGGCCAACTATTGGCAATAGACTCCTTTACGGGGTCGATATCGTAACTCATCTCGAAATTAGGCATGCGTTTGCGAATTTCGGCTGCAAGAATGTCGGGTGTAAAACTCATCGAGGCTACATTGAATGAGTTGCGGTGCTTCAATTTTGCAGGGTCAGCCTCCATCAACTCTACAATCGAACGCAGCGCATCGGGCATATATATCATATCCATATATACATCGTGCGGCACGGCACAAGTGTAACGACCATTGCGTATAGCCTCGTAGTATATCTCTACGGCGTAGTCGGTAGTACCTCCACCGGGCAGCGTCTTGTTAGAGATAATACCCGGGAAACGAATTGAGCGAGTGTCGATACCATATTTCTGGTGGTAGTAGTTCGAGAGTAGCTCGCCCGTAACCTTGCAGATACCGTAGATTGTGGTAGGTTGCATAATCGTATCTTGCGGAGTCATATCCTTTGGCGATGTAGGTCCAAAAGCACCGATTGACGATGGTGTAAATACAGCGCAGTGGTGCTGTCGAGCCACCTCCAACGAATTGAATAGTGCGTTCATATTTATGTTCCACGCCATCTGAGGGTTGCGCTCGCCAACGGCAGAGAGCAATGCTACAAGGTTGAAGATGGTATCAATGTTGTGGCGTGCTACTGCCGAAGCCATATTTGTAGGATTCAGCGCATCTAATACCTCGAAAGGCCCCTCATCAGCCAATCCTTTGCATTCACGAACATCGGTTGCGACAACATTGTCATTGCCATAGATAGAACGCAGATAAGGTACGAGTTCAGAGCCAATCTGACCACCTGCACCAACGATAAGTATCTTTTTCATTATGTTAGTAGAATTTATTTGCTATGACAAAGGTAGTAAAATAATTGACATTTGACAATTAAAGATGTTTTTTATTTTTTATAACTCTTAGCTCTGCACTTTTGATTTCGGAAGTATATAGTAGAAATATAATGTTATACCCCACCGCCCTAACGGGCACCTCCTCTAACTTAGGGGAGAAATAAATAAAGTATTGTCCCACTAAATTAGGGGGCCGAGCGTAGCGGAGGGGGTATATAACAACAACACTAAACTATATAATTCCGTTTGATTTTAACTAAATAACGGTAATTCACTGCACACTTAAAAATGGATAATTTCGTCTTTTTTTGTGAAAAATGCAGAATTTTGCAGATTTTTTGCAGAAAAATTTGCAGATTAAAAATTTTGCGCTACCTTTGCACTCACAATACAGCAATGGTGGATTCATCTAAGGGCTAGGATACCTGCCTCTCACGCAGGACATAGGGGTTCGAATCCCCTATCCACTACAAAGAACGAAGCAGTCAAATTTTGACTGCTTTTTTTCGTGTATAGGGGATTCGTTCAGCTTGTTGCGCCTCGGCAGACTTGTCGGCGCTATCAGAGTGGGCAGTGTTGCTACGCAACTGTGGAATATCGTTTGAGAAATATCTGCTCAAACGAGTTTGGCATCTATCCTCAACCAATCTTCCAAGCCTTCGGTTTTCCTGCCCACCCTTTCTGCTTGGTCTGCTCTCGGCTTCTGCCGCCGTTCGAATCCTAATGTAGTAGCGTAATAGCCATTCACCTATCCACTACGAATATATAATTCCGTTATTTTATCTATTTCGAGATAGTTAGATGGCGAGAATATACATGCCGACTAACAGTATTTGTCGATATCGGAAGAGGTAATTGTCGCCTCGCTCAATACGATTAAACGCTCGATAATGTTGCGTAATTCGCGGATATTGCCACTCCAACGCCTATCCGATAACTTTGCAACAGCGTCATCTTCAATCGCCTTGGTCGGAATATGGTATTCGTTACAGATACTATTCAGAAAATACTTTACAAGTATTGCAACATCGCCCTTGCGTTCACGCAGAGGTGGTACTTTTATAAGAATAACTCCGATACGGTGGTATAAATCTTCTCGGAAGTTACCCTCACGAATCTCTTTTTCGAGATTCTTATTGGTGGCAGCGATAACTCGCACATCGACATCAATGTCACGGTCGCTACCTACACGGGAAATTTTGCGCTCTTGCAGGGCTCGAAGCACTTTTGCCTGAGCAGAGAGAGACATATCCCCTATCTCGTCCATAAAGAGTGTGCCCCCATCGGCCTGCTCGAACTTTCCTTTGCGTTGTTTGATAGCAGAGGTAAATGCACCGCGTTCGTGACCAAACAGCTCGCTCTCGATAAGCTCCGAAGGTATGGCTGCGCAGTTCACCTCTACGAATGGGGAGTTTGTGCGAGAACTCTTACAGTGTAGCCACCTTGCAACTAACTCTTTTCCGGTGCCATTCTCTCCCGTTATAAGTACTCGCGCTTCACTCTTTGCCACTTTGTCTATCAGTTTGCGTACATGTACGATGGCATCAGACTCGCCGATAATAGGCTCTATGGCATGGCAATTGGCAGCGTTGCGTTGTCGTGTAGGCTTGGTGTGAGGTGCAGGGAGGCTTTCGGGTGGTGGTGCAATAGCTTTGCGAATAGATTTCAAAAGCCTATTCATGTCGATTGGCTTAGTTAGAAAGTCAATCGCTCCATGTTGTACCGCTTCGACCGCAGAGTCGATATCGTTGTTGCGTGAGAGTATAATAAAGGGTAGATTTATGTCGGTAAGCCCTTCGGCACTATCGGCAATAATAATGTCGAAAGCGATATTTTCGCACATCTTACGGGCAAGCGAAATACTCTCGGCACCTTCGGTTGTGAAGCCTTCGAACTCCAA
Organism: Alistipes sp.; assembly: GCA_045596245.1. Lineage (GTDB taxonomy): Bacteria > Bacteroidota > Bacteroidia > Bacteroidales > Rikenellaceae > Alistipes. The sequence continues at coordinate 19,769 of JAZOBZ010000090.1, forward strand.
TCTCTCGCGCAAATTATTCCGCACGCTTTTTGATTGTTCTAAAATTAAAACTTTTGCCATTTTGCTATTCTGTAAAAAATATATATTTTTGCATTCAGATTCTGCATCAAAGGTAGGCTTTTTGCTCGATAAGACCTAATCTCTGTGTGTGGTAAGGGATAGCGGACAATAGGCCTGAAAATCTTATAAGGGGTAGCCACACAAAGTATAATTCGGCCCATTCGATACATCTGTGCAGCATCGCTTTTTTTGAGATATTATGAATAAGAACTACAACTATTTACGCCGCCGCTTGATGATTCCAGAGTATGGTCGTCATATTCAGGAGATGATAGATTCGCTTTTGGAGATAGAGGACCGTGACGAACGCACACATCAGGCAAAAGCGGTTATTGCCGTTATGGGTAACCTGAACCCTCTGTTGCGTGATACGGCAGACTTTACCCACAAGCTGTGGGACCATCTCTTTATAATGTCGGACTTCCGTCTTGATGTGGATAGCCCCTATCCTCGCCCTACACGCGAGGACTTGGAGGTGAAGCCTGAGCGATTGGAGTATCCGCAAAGTTGCATATCACATAAGCACTACGGCAAGAATATAGTTAGGGTGTTAAATCGCTTGAAATATGAGGAGCTCTCACAGATAGAGGGCGAACTTGGTGATGTGATTTGCTATATGCGTAGTAAAAGCATGGAGTATAATCAGGAGCACCCGACTGCGGATATGATTATAAATGATATAAAGAATTTGTCCGAAGGTGCCATTAATATAGATGAAGAGAGCTTGCGAAAAGTCGAAATGGATTATAAAACAGTCTCCTCACACCATAAAAACAACAAGCGCCAGCAGCGACCTCAGCGCCAACAGAAGGGTGGTCGTAAAAATGTGCAACGACACAATACTGCTAAATAGAGATGCGTTGTTATTGTGGTAAGTTATTTATTATTCAAACCAAACACGATATGAAGAGTAGAGTAGTAGGGATATTGTCAGCAGTTGTTACTTTGGTGACCTTAGTAGGTTGTCAAAACGATGATGTGCGTATTTCGGGCAGATTTGTTGGGCTTAATGCGAAGATGGTCTATCTGGAACAGATGTCTGCATCGGGACAACATATTATCGACTCGGTAGCGTTGGCAGATGAGGGATTCTATCAATTTGTAATCAAAGATGTCAATCCTACGCCATCGCTCTACAATGTGATATATAACAGCGACCGTATTCCGTTGCTTGTGTCGCGGGGTGAGAAGATAGAACTCGATGCTCTTGGCAGCGCTTTGGCAAACTATACCGTTGCAGGTTCGCACGAGTCGGAGTTGTTGCGCAAGTTCAATAGAGAGTATATTGAGGGACAACTCGAACTCTACAAGGTGATGCAAAACTATAATCAGGCCGATGAGCAGAGCCGTAGAGAGTTGTCAGGTCGATACAACGAAATATATCGTACAATCAAGCGTAAACAGATATCATTTATCATTGAGAACAAGGAGTCGTTGGCATCGGTCTATGCACTCTATCAGCGATTGCCGGGTGAACAATATCTGTCGAGTGCCGATAGCGACCTTATCTACTATCGTACCGTTGCAGATGCCGTATCGAAACACTATCCGACCTCCCCGTATTTGCTTACATTGAGTAATGATATTGCACGCATGGAGGCTCGTATATCGTTGATTAATTCGATAGAGTCTCGTACCTATCCCGACCTTCAAGGTGTAGATATGTACGGCAAAAAAATCGCTTTGTCTTCGTTGGAGGGTAATGTTATTTTGGTTGATTTCTGGTCGGCAGAGCTGGGAAATAGTAACGCCTTCAATGCTGAATTGAAGGAGATTTACGAGGAGTATGAATCGCTCGGATTTTCCGTCTATCAGGTCTCGGCGGATACTTCTAAGGCTACATGGATTAAGGCTGTGCAAGAACAGCAACTGCCTTGGGTTTCGGTTTGCGACTTTATGGGCAAGTCCTCTTTAATGCTCCGCACCTACAATGTAGGAAAGTTGCCATCGAATTATCTGATTGATCGTAACGGAAACATAGTAGCCAAGGATTTGTATAGTGATGCTTTGGCGAAAAAATTGGCGGAAATTTTCAATCGTTAGAGTATGCACTATTTTGTATCGGATATACATCTTGGTTCGGGCGATATAGCTGAGCAGAAGAGGGTGGAGAGGGCTTTTCTCGATTTTTTGAAACAGATTGAGAACGATGCCGAAACACTCTTTCTGGTGGGAGATATTTTCGACTTCTGGTTTGAATACAACGAAGTCGTACCGAAGGGTTTTACTCGTGTCCTTGGTCGTTTGGCAGAGTTGAGCGAAAAAGGTGTAAAGATTACTATGCTTACGGGTAACCACGATATGTGGGTGGGCGACTATCTTACAAAGGAGTGTGGTATCTCTCTATTTACAACGCCGCAGGTGTTCTCGCTTGCCGGCAAGGAGATATTTGTGGCGCATGGCGACAATATGAATATCAAGGGCGAACCGATATTGCAGCTTATGAATACCGCTTTCCGTTCTCGTTCGTTGCGCAAGGTGGCATCGTGGCTCGTTCACCCCGACCTCTTTATGCGATTTGGCAAGTGGTGGAGTGGAAAATCCCGTAAGTCGCACGGGGAAGAGCAGAGTGCGAGGGTGTTGAATCCGCTTATCGACTACGCTATCGAGTATGGCAAGAGCCACAAAATAGACTGCTATGTATTTGGGCATCTGCATTTTGCAGCCGATATCGCAGGTGCGCAGCGCATACTTTTTATGGGCGATTGGCACAGCCGACCGAACTATATTACCCTCGACAACAACGGTGAAATAGAATTAAAATTTTATAATTAAAAAAAAGGAGAATTGAGAATTGGAAATTAGTTTTCCGTTTTCCGTTTTCCGCTTTCCGCTTTTTATGAAACAATACCTCGACCTACTCACTCGCATTAAGACAGAAGGTGCAGTTAAGACCGACCGTACAGGTACAGGCACAAAGTCTGTTTTCGGACATCAGATGCGCTTTGACCTCTCGCAAGGATTTCCGCTTTTGACCACCAAGAAGGTCTTTTTGAAGGGAATTATTCACGAACTGTTGTGGTTCCTGAATGGCGATACCAACATCAAGTATCTCGTTGATAATGGCGTACATATTTGGGATAATGATGCTTATCGCTACTACAACGAGTTGTGCGTAAAGGAGGGTGTTCTGCCTGTTACGATGGAGGAGTTTCTGCGAGCAGCACAGGAGGGTATCGACTCGCCGATTGAGGGGTATAGGTTTGGCGATTTGAACCATGTTTACGGCTATCAGTGGCGTTCGTGGCCACGACCAAATGGCGAGGCTATCGACCAGATACAGCAGGCGGTGGATTTGATAAAGAATAACCCCGACTCGCGCCGTATTATCGTTTCGGCTTGGAATGTTGCCGATGTCGAGAAGATGGCTCTGCCACCGTGTCACACGCTCTTCCAATTCTATGTTGCTGATGGTAAGCTCTCGTGTATGCTCTATCAGCGCAGTGCTGATACATTCCTCGGCGTGCCGTTCAATATCGCTTCGTATGCTCTGCTTACGATGATGATGGCGCAGGTTTGTGGCTTGGAGGCTGGCGAGTTTGTTCATACTTTGGGTGATACACACCTCTATCTCAACCATTTGGAGCAGGTCGATGAGCAACTCTCTCGTACTCCGAGAGCATTGCCAACAATGCGCCTTAACCCCGATGTTAAGTCGATTTTCGACTTCAAGTTTGAGGACTTTACATTGACCGGCTACGAACCTTATCCGACAATTAAGGCTCCAATGTCCTTCTAAAAATCGTTCTGATGGATTATTTTTGCACTGCACTTCGGTAGTCGAACTCCTCACATAGGTATACTATGCTACGGATTCGCCTCCTCGCTTAGCACAAAAATAATCTCATCATTTACAATTTTTAGGAAGGGTAAGATAATTTTGCATTTTGAATTTTGCATTTTGCATTTTGCATTCTGCATTTTGAATTTTGAATTATGGTTTCAATCATTGTTGCAATAGCCGAAAATGGCGTAATAGGCGATAAGAACGCCTTACTTTGGAATATCAAGGAGGATATGCGCCGTTTCCGCACTACAACTACGGGACACCCCGTAGTGATGGGACGCAAGACCTTCGAGTCGATAGGTCGCCCACTGCCAAAGCGTACAAATGTAGTTATTACCCGTGGCGACACAACCTTCGAAGGGTGCAAAGTTGCCCATTCGTTGGAGGAAGCAATTGCGATGTTCCCAGCCGAGGAGGAGGTTTTTATTATCGGTGGAGCGCAGATTTACACCCAAGCGATGGCGCTGGCAGATAAACTATATCTGACAATAGTACATCGCAACTACGAGGGTGACACCTCATTCCCTGAAATCAACTACTCTGAGTGGCGAGAGGTGGCACGAGAGAGATTTGAGCGAGGTGAGGAGTATGACGGAGCTTTTACTTTTATAGACTTGGAACGATTGTAATTGTTATACAACTTCTGACAATAAGAGCGTGTCTTTGCGGACACGCTCTTATTGTTTGGTTCTCCGAACTTTATCGAATAATTTTGTAAGAACCGCTTTGGTATATGGTAGCTTCCGTCTCGCCCGGAAGGGTTACGCTTGCGGTTGAACCCTCAGGGATTGAAAACTCCCAAATCCACTTATCGCCTTCATAGCGCCAAGCACTCTTGATAAGACC
>JAZOBZ010000091.1:0-5058 GCA_045596245.1 Alistipes sp.
AAACGATACAATTATGGCAATGAAGAGAACTTACCAGCCATCGCGCCGCAAGCGCATCAACAAGCACGGTTTCCGCGCTCGTATGGCTACTGCGAATGGCCGCAAGGTGTTGGCTGCTCGCCGCGCAAAGGGTCGCAAGAAGTTGACAGTTTCGGACGAGTCAACATTCAAGTATGCTTAATCTGTACCTCGGTACGATTAAAATATAAAGGACTGCGTATTGCAGTCCTTTATATTTTTTAGTCTTGCTAAAAACTCTATCCTATCGGATTAAAATCCTCCTTGGTTACTCCGCAAATCGGGCATACCCAATCCTCTGGGATATCTTCGAACGCTGTTCCTGGTGCGATACCACTATCCGGGTCACCAATCTCCGGGTCATAAACCCAAGCGCATACTGTGCAAACATATTTTTTCATAGTTGTAATGTTATTTAGTTAATGTTAAGTTATATTCCTAATTGCGAATTATCTCGTATTATCAAAACGATTTTTATCTTACGGCCACCTCAGACGAACCAATCAGGTTTCCGCCCATATAGAGCTCTATCTTGTAGGTGCCCGGAATAAATCCACTGCCCTTGTAGAAGATGCTGACATCGAGGTCCTCATTCTGATAATCGACCTCACGCGATGCCGAATAGCCCTTCTTGACACCCTGATACTCAAATGTAGGCATTGCATCAGTAGAGAGCAAATAGCCGTCAGGCGAGGTGATGCAGAGATAGATTGGTCTGTTTCCTGCCGCAGCCAACTCATTTGCTCCAACGGTGAAATCAACACGCAAAGTTGCGGCATTCTTCACACGCGAAATAATTTTATCGTTAGCATTCAACGCCACAAGGGTAATATCACGAGCACGAAGCACTGAGCCCTGTTGAACCTTGTTCTGCAACTCCGAAGCACGCTCCTCGGCAACATCTGCACGAAGGTTGGCGGTCGAAATCTCCTTACGAAGTGATACATTCTCGCCTATAACCTTCTTATTCAATGTGTTGAGCGAGTCGATTTGACGAAGGTAGTTCTTCATTACAGCACGCAGCGTACCCACCTCCTTCTGGTATGCCTTCAACTTATTGTAGTTAAAACGGCGCTCGCGTTTAAGTTGCTCGACCATCTCGGTAGCCTTCTGCAACTGCGCAGCGATAGTGTCGTTCTGGTACTTCAAATTGTCGTACTCGTTAATCAACGAGGTAAGGTTATTCTGAATGGTATCTCTATCTGCCTGCAACAGAGCATAATCCTCCTGCTGCTGGCGGTTGAGATTGAAGTATAAAACCGACAATCCCGCCAAGATGATTGCCAACAAAATAATCACCACACGATAGCCTCGAAGCGACTTTTTGACCGCCTCATTCTCCTCCTTCTCGTAGTCATAACCCTCCTCAGGGTTGTATTCGTATTTGTTCTCTTCCATAATTTTGAGATATTTTTTTGCAAATATAATACTTTGTTTTTAGTTTTCCGCTTTCCGTTTTCCGTTTTCCGTTATTTTTGAAGTTAGGGGATATTTCAACCCTTCGTATCGGCGAAGGTATGCCCTAATCTCTCCAACACGCACCGGTGAAGCGAGCATGACCGGAATTTTGTTATCATCGTTGGTTATCCAGATGAAGAACTCTGTGCCGTCAGTAAACGAAAACTCCTCCGAAGAGCCAAGCGTACAGGCAAATTTCATCGTATCGAAACGCCCCAGCCTCGGCACTTTCAGATTTTCACGCCCGATATAACGGTAGCGAAGATGACGGATTGTATCCTCCAACACCATATCAAGCCTTCGGTGTTCGCCCTCGCGGAACGACTTCAAATCCACTGAGCGAAGATTGAAGTAGAGCGATACAGCGTCCATACTCTCGTTGGTCAGGTTCATCGTCTTTGTGCGAGGAGTATTCTTACGCCTTTGCGACCAAGTATGCACTTTCATCGAGTCCCAATCGTAGCGATAGTGGCTGCGGAAGGTATATTTATCCTCCTTCAAGTCGCTCTCGAAACGCTGCGTGCGCAGTGTCTGCCTATCCACCCAAATATCGTAGGTGTCGTTCATGTCGAAGAACCAGCGAAAAAATGGCAAGGTGCGACCATTTCCCGTAACACGATACATCTCTTTGCCATCAAGAGTATCAAGGCGTGTCGATACCGTAACCTCTCCCGCCTCGATATTTGGCACCAACTTGGCGCGATAGGCGGCACGATAATACAACACCTCGCCCTCCTGAAATACCTGTGCCGAGGTGGTCGCTACCCCTGCAACGAGGAATATCGCAAAAATCGCACCTTTTATATATCTGTTCACACTCAACATACTTTTCAAACGCTCACACCGTACAAATTATTATATAGTTTTTGGCTTTTAGTTTTTTTTGTTTTGCAGAACTCCGAGCCTTGTTACGGCGCAAACCTTTTTAGGGGCTATTAACGGCTCGTAAGGGTGCGCCGCAGGCCTAAATAAAATACCTTTAATTGTCAATTCGTCAATTGTCAATTCGGAAATCTCTCGTCTCTCGTCTCTCGTCTCTCGTCTAAATTTATTATGAAATCTCCGAAAAATCGGTCTTATATTCAGGAGCATATCGGTCACGCAACTCTCGCAGCGCAAGATGGTCGGGGTGCGAGAGTGTAGCATCAACTCCAAGTAGCGAAATAGCCAACGCCTGTGCCATCTGCAAAATCTGGTTGTCGTAGGTCGGGTTGGCAATCTTCAAGTCGAACGCCTCGCCACTCTGCATTGTGCCGTTTATATCGCCTGCACCACGCAATTTGAGGTCCAACTCCGCCAACTCGAAGCCATCGGTCATCTGACACATTGCCTCCAAGCGTTTGCTCGACTCCTTCGACAACTTCTCGTCAGACATCAACACGCAGTAGGACTGCTCCGAGCCACGACCTACACGACCTCGCAGCTGGTGCAACTGCGCCAATCCGAAACGCTCCGCCGACTCGATAACAATCACCGTAGCATTCGGCACATCGACACCAACTTCAATAACCGATGTTGCAACCAAAATATCCGCCTGCCCATTTTTGAACTCCTCCATCGCCTGCTGTTTCAGGTCAGGCTTCATCTTGCCGTGACAGACTGCAACCTTATACTTCGGCAACGGAAAATCGCGCACAATAGCATCGAAACCCTCCTGCAACGAGAGGTAGTCCATCTTCTCGGACTCGGCAATCAGCGGATAGACCACATAAATCTGTCGCCCTCGCTCAATCTGCTTGCGCATAAAGTTCTGCAACGACAATCGGGCAGACTCGAAGTAGTGGTAGGTCTTTATCGGCTGACGACCGGGCGGTAATCCCTTAATAATCGACACATCGAGGTCGCCATACAAAGTCATCGCCAAAGTTCGCGGAATTGGCGTTGCGGTCATCACAAGGATATGCGGAGGTTGCGCATTTTTGGTCCACAATCGCGCCCTCTGCTCCACACCGAAGCGGTGTTGTTCGTCAATTATCACAAGTCCCAAATTCGAAAACTGCACCCTATCCTCAATCAGGGCGTGTGTTCCGACCAAAATATCTATCTCGCCAGCCTCCAAAGCGGCTAAAATCTCTCGGCGTTCCTTCGTCTTTGTTGTTCCCGTAAGTATTGCGATGCGCACCGGCACACCCTCGCACATCTTCGACATCGAGGCGTAGTGCTGGCGTGCCAAAATCTCGGTCGGCACCATCATACACGACTGAAAACCGTTATCGCCTGCCAACAACATCGACAACAACGCCACCACAGTCTTACCACTGCCGACATCGCCCTGCAACAAGCGATTCATCTGAATACCCGATACGGTATCTTGGCGAATATCACGCACCGCCTGCTTCTGACCTTCGGTCAAGTCGAAAGGCAACTTCGTGTGGTAGAAGGTGTTAAATTTGTCGCCCACCTTCGGGAAGAAGAATCCATCTCTGCGCCCTGTGCGCTCCGACCTGCGAGCCTGAATATTCAACTGAATACCGAACAACTCGTCAAATTTCAGGCGGTACTGCGCCTGTCGCAACTTCTCGGGCGACTGCGGAAAGTGGATATTGTATAGCGCCTCTTCGAGCGGCATCAAGCCATACTTGCGCACGATATATTCGGGCATATAGTCGTGGATATGGTTTCGCACAACGCCCCACAACGAGCAGACGATATTGTACAGCCCCTTACCGCCGAGCGTAGTCGAAAGTTTTTCGGTTGTTGAGTATATACCCTGCAAGCCACTCTCCACCTTGCGGGAGAGCGCCTTCTCGACAACTTCAATTTCGGGGTGCACCATCGAAAACTCGCCACGAAAGAACGAAGGGCGACCAAAGACGATATATTCGCGGTTGGGCTCGATAATCTTCTCAATCCACTTTACGCCACGAAACCAAATCAACTCCACACGCCCCGTATCATCGGCACAATAGACCGAGAAGCGCTGCTTGCGTCCCTCACCGGCAAAGGCTTTGCCGAGAACTCGGACACGCAGTTGGATATAGGCGGAGGCGTTATCTTCGGTCACTTCGCGCACTTTGTAGGTGCGAGAACGGTCTATATAGCGGAATGGGAAGTGGTAGAGCATATCACGCATAGTAACGATGCCAAGCTCCTTTTCGAGCAACTTGGCACGCACCTCGCCCACGCCCTGCACAAACTTTATCGAATTATCGAGCATACTTCCCATAGTGCAAAGATAAGAAAATTCAAAATGCAGAATGCAAAATGCAGAATTATTTTTTATCTTTGCGATATGAAACGACAGCAGATATACAACCGAGCATTTGCAGGTGAACAACTATCGCGTGAGGAGGCGTTGTTGTTATGGCACGAGGCCCCACTGTACGAATTAGCCGAGCAGGCCGACAAGTTGCGTGCTGCAAAGGTGGCAGACCCGGAGGTGGTGACTTGGCAAATAGACCGCAATATAAACACCACAAATGTATGTGTATCGGGGTGTCGCTTCTGCAACTTTCACTGCAAACCCCACCAGACCGACCGCCACTACATCACATCGCTCGATGAGTATATCCGCAAAACCGAAGAGATGTTTGCGCTTGGTGGCGACCAGCTTCTTTTGCAGGGCGGTATGCACCCTGCGCT
>JAZOBZ010000092.1:0-33577 GCA_045596245.1 Alistipes sp.
GACTCTTTCTGTCGACAGGGGCCTGCTTCAACGTGCTGTCAGGCTTCAGCGCCTTCAGCTTCAGCGGCACCTGCGCCTCGCCCCACCCGATGTTCGAGAACTTTGGCGAGAGGGTAGAGCGCACCGGGGCGTGCGAGCGACTTGGGCTTGATGCCGAAAAGAGATATCTGCTATTCTTCGGTCTTATCCGCGATTATAAGGGCTTAGATTTGCTTTTGGAGGCGTTTGAAGGGGTTGAGAATAGCGATTTGCAACTGCTTGTTGCAGGCGAGTTCTACAACGATAAAGAGCAATATCGCCCTCTGCTTGACCGCTTGGGCGAGAGGGTTGTGCTGCACGAGGGATTTGTGAAAGATGACGATGTGCGCTACTACTTTTCGGTGGCTGATGCGCTCATTTTGCCATATCGCACCGCCACGCAGAGTGGCGTGACGCAGATAGCATATAATTTCTCCGTTCCTATGATTGTAACGCGCGTGGGCGGTCTGCCTGAGATTGTGCCCGATGGCAAGGTGGGCTTTGTCTGCGAGCCTACGGCAGAGAGTATTCGTGAGGCGATAGAACAGCTCTACAAAGATGATGCGCTTGCCCGTTTTGCCGAGAATTTCCCTGCCGAGCGCAAACGCTTCTCATGGGCTACGATGTGCGATAAAATTTGTGAAGTTTTCAGTATGGAGTAGCTCACCCCTGCTATTCTGACAAGTACTCTATAACCTCTTCGGGCTTAGGTTTTGTAAACCATTTAATCTCTTTGTCGCGCCTAAACCAAGTCATCTGGCGCTTGGCGTAGCGGCGGGAATTGCGTTTTATCAGTTCAATAGCATCATCTCTCGAAATTGCACCATCAAAGTAGTCGAACAACTCACTAAAACCAACCGTCTGCAAGGCGTTCAGGTGGCGGTGGGGTAGCATTGCGCGCGCTTCCGCCTCCAAACCCTCCGTCATCATCATATCCACACGGCGATTTATGCGGTCGTAAAGCTCCTCGCGAGGGTAGTCAATGCCGACCTTCACAATCTCGAAATCTCGCTTTTTCGCTCCTCCTTTTCGCAAAGAGGAGTATGGCTGTCCCGTTGTAAGGCAGACCTCTACGGCACGCAAAACTCGCTGCGGATTACATCTATCCACCTCATTATAATAGACCTCGTCTAACTCTCGCAACTGCTCGACAAGCGACTCCAAACCCTCCGTTTCGAGCCTTCGCAGCAACTCCTCACGCAGAGCAGGCTCGGCATCGGGCAAATCGTCCATACCCTCGCACAACGCCTTGATATACAAGCCCGAGCCACCCACAGCAACAACCGTATCGTGCTTCTCGAATAACTCCGCAAGTCGCTCCAACGCCACACGCTCGTATGCTCCGCAGTTAAACTCCTCGCTCACATCAAGACAATCGACCAAGTGGTGCTCCACACGCTCCATCTGCTCGTGCGAAGGTTGGGCCGTACCTATCGCCATGCCGCGATAGAACTGGCGCGAGTCAGTCGATATAATCGGTGCGCCAAAATGCTCTGCCACGGCAATACTCAAATCGGTCTTACCCGAACCTGTCGCCCCAACAATAACTATAAGGCGTTTAGTCACTTTAATACAATTATTAAATATCATTTTTGTATTTGAGGTAGAGTCTTTTTACTATTTCAAGCGGATTGCCTTTCGGTGTGCTGTTATAGTCGCCAAGACAATTACGCCACCAACTCTCCTCGAAGGCAGTTAGTCGGTTTCGAAGAGCTTTTTGTTGAACTTCATCGAATTTCTCTCCTGCGTCAAATGCATCGTTTACGGCATCAAAGAACATCTGCCAGCGTTTGCCGTAGTAACCTGCTGTAAGACCTGCCCACATACGGTTGGCATAGTCATTCAACTCGGCATCTCTCTCTCCCCAAGTCGTTAGCAGACAGCGTGCATTTTGCTCATAATAGAGTTTCTCTGCCTCGTTCACACCAAAGGCTCTTGCGTCTGATATCCACTTGCCCATAAGGAAATCGCTGCGAGAAGATAACAACTCTTCGAGGTCGGTATGTATAGCCATCATCTTTGCCTCCAATGCACTCATTCTACTGCGGTCGCATTGTTCCATTGCTGCTTTGTACTCGATGAATAGGTCATTGTAGAGATTGCCAAGCATTTGACGAACAAGATTGACAAGGTCGTAAGCATACACCTCTTTTGAGCTTTCGCATTCGAGCAAGAGAGCTATTGCTTCGAGAAGTACTTTGTTGTCGTAGCGATTCAGTATTCTATTTTTTGTGCGTTCTAACCTCTTATCCATCGAAGGGCGGGCATTGGCGGCAGTGGCGTGTGTTGTGTGTCCTACAAAGTTATACACCTTATTGTGTAGCAACAACCACGCCTTGTGTGCTCGCTCATCTTTATAGCCGAGGTGGCGGTCGGCGAGGTGGCATATCCACTTGTCGCTATCTTGATGTTGCGGCATATCCCACGCCTTCTCGAAGAGGTACTCAAACTTGAAAGGCGAGCAGTCGAAGCCTTCGAGCGTTGAGCCAAGACCGATGAGGTTATCTCCGCCATCTTTCAGCGAGGTTTCGACCTTGTTGTGAATATCTCGTAGGTCGCCTGCGAGATTGGTATTTCCTCCAAAGTTGCCGAGATAACACCAAATGTAAGGTGCTCCATAGAACTTGTCGGTCATACGCCACACCTCCGCACGGTCGCAGTAGTAGTCGAGAAGTATCTGCTTGGAGAGTGGAGCGCCCTTCAAATAGGCCTCTATGCGTTCTGATGTCCATTGCTTGCGTTTGTGGTAGAAGAGCCACGACATCTGCAACCACTCGGCGTTCTTATCCGCCTTTCGTAGCGACTCATATACCTGTTGGCTTATGCGTGCAAGGTATTCTGGTTCCCAACTTGGTGGCTCCATCTCGTTGAATACATCTAATCCATATATGTGTTCGGTGCCATATAGGGCAGTCTGCTCCTTAATAAATAATGCCTGAATCTTGGAATACAGAGGGTCCGATGTATCGAGTAATGTTGGAGAATATGGCGCACTATAACCTGCCCAACAAGCCAACTTATCCATCTTTGCATCGGGGTATATGCGTTTTAGTTCCTGCGGTACATGCCCTGCAAATGCCGGCAGCACGGGACGCATATTTAGTTCCCGCTCACGAGCCACAATCTGTTTTTGCAGTGCTTCTTGGCTTTCGAGCCACGACATTGGTACTCCTCCCTGCCAATAGTCAATATTGTTCATTCGATGCCAAGGTAGATGTGCGGGGCCTGTGAAGTAGTTGCGTATCTCTTCATCAGAGAGTCCCAATTTGCTCCATACACGATACCATACCGACTCCTGACCGGTAATGGATAGTGGCATGTTCACGCCCTGCAAAGCCATCCAATCGATGAAGTGCTCCCACTCTCGCCACTTCCACCAAGGCATCGTATAGCCATAGGTGCAGTAGTTTAGGAAGAATCTATCTTTACAACGGGCTTTTATACACACTTCACCCTCGATAGCGGGCAACTTATCTGGCATCTCGTATTTGTCATCGACAAACCAGCCGATACTCACATTGCAATAGTAGCGCAGATAGTGGTTCAATCCCACTGCCATGCTATTAGCAGTGTTACCACCGATAACTATTTTCCCATTTTTTGAGGAGAGTGTAAAATAGTCCTCCCCTTTATTGGGTAATTGTTTGATTGTAAAGTATTGTTGGTGTTCAGGCAGTATTCTATTCAGCAGGGCTCTCATACTTTTTACCTCTGACGCTCCCGCCGAGATGATAAAAAGAAGAGAATAGCATAGACAGATAATTCTTCTCATTGTATTCAGATTTATGGTTACCACTCGTCATCGCCATCGCTATCACCGTCAAATCCTCCGAAATCGTCCATCATCTCCTCGAAGATAGAACCTGCGTTCGAATCCACAGCATCGGGGTCGTATTGGTCGGGCACAGGCGCATTCTCAAACGCCACACGAGGATATTCGAGTGCCGGATTTGGCTCTGACGAGCCTACCAACTCGATATAGAATGCACGCTCGGCAAACATATCGAAGAGATAAATCAGACGAGTATAATCCGCCACGATAATCTCCGCCAGCGTAGTCTTTGCCATTGGCAGTGGAGCATCTTCGCCATCGTAACCCGTATCGCCCATATCCATAAGCGTAAATTCGCGGCAACGCTGCCACTCCTCGTCAGCAGTAAAGAACGAAGCCATACAATCGTCATAACCGATAGAGCGAATAATAAAGTCGTGAAACTCCGATAACTTCATCATCGGCTCGACCTCAAAATCACGAACGAAATTATCGTTCTCATCGCTCAACATTCTGAATTTAAGTATCATAACTTTTTTTAGTTAGTAGTTTATTCTTTATTTTATATATCGTGTGAAAGTGGTGGAGGAACACACTCCGCCGTATCGAAGTCACCCCATCGCTCCGCTATCGAATCAATCGTGGCAAACAGCACCTCGGGCTCATTCTCCGTAACCAATTTCATGCGGGTATCTTTGAAGTTTGGCAAACCCTTAAAGTAGTTCGACAAGTGGCGGCGCATCTCCAACACGCCCACTCGCTCGCCCTTAACCTCAATTGACTTCGCCAAATGTTCCTTCGCTATCGCCACACGCTCCACAACGCTCGGTTGTGGTAACACCTCTCCCGTATCGAGGTAGTGTCGCACCTCCCTAAATATCCAAGGTCGCCCGTATGTTGCTCTGCCAATCATCACTGCATCAACGCCATAGCGGTCGAACATCTCGCGAGCCTTCTCGCCCGAATCGACATCACCATTACCGATAATCGGGATTTTAATCAGCGGATTATTCTTGACTTTACCTATCAAAGTCCAATCCGCCTCGCCCTTGTAGAGTTGGCAACGGGTACGCCCATGAATTGTTAGTGCAGCGATACCGACATCTTGCAGTCGCAGGGCTATCTCCTCGATATTTTTTGACTCATCGTCCCAACCAAGGCGAGTTTTAACCGTAACGGGCTTTTTCACCGCTTCGACAATCTGTCGCGTCATCTCGACCATCAACGGCACATCACGCATCATTCCCGAGCCTGCACCTCGACCTGCGATTTTCTTCATTGGACAGCCGAAGTTGATGTCTATAATATCAGGATTGGCACTCTCGGCAATGCGCGCAGCCTCGACCATCGGCTCTATCTGGTTGCCATAAATCTGAATTGCCACAGGTCGCTCGAAGTCGTTGATATTGAGTTTTGCACGCGACTTCCACGCATCACGAATAAGCCCATCGGAGGAGATAAACTCCGTTGTAACCATATCCGCACCAAACCGCTTACAAATATAGCGGAACGAGGGGTCTGTTACATCCTCCATCGGGGCGAGAAACAACGCCTCTTTACGAAACTCAATATCGCCAATCTTCATCGATGCTTATATATTTGATACGAATTAACTAAATTTTGCCATACGATATATGCCGTAGGTGCAACACACGACAACGGATTTAGGAACGACTGCGATAGCCAAATTGCCAATACCGTATTCTTCTGTCCGAGTGCCTGACCACCTGCCGCCTTATCGCCATATCGTTTGCCGAGCCACTTTCCCACACCGAATTGCGCCAAACATACAACCAATGCCACCGCAGCCATCAACATCTCGGTTGTAAGATGCTCAGTGCCACTTTCAATTATAAATTTGGTAGTCTTGCCCATTATCACAATAAGCGAAAGTAGCCACAAATAGAACGAAATCATCGCATGTGAACCAATCCAATGAGCCGCTTTTGGCGTTAGCCATCTGCACAACTGCGCAACCACAAACGGGGCAATCAGCAGAGGTGATACACGCGCCAAAATCTCCATCACGGTACACGCTCCATTCCCCCATGCCGAGAGCAATGGTGGTGCGATAAAGGCTATCGCCAAGTTACAAATAAGGCTATGTGTTGCCATTGTAGCGATATTTGCCCCCAACATACCCGCGATAACCACAGCCCCCATAGCCATAGGTGCCAAGGCACATATCATACCCCCTTGTGCCACCGTATCGCCAAATGGACGCAACAAATAATATATCGCCACCGTACCCACAATCTGCGCCACCATAAGCCACAAATGCAACCACGAAGGCTTCATATCGCATATATTCACACGACAAAAGGTACAGAAGAGCATCGCAAAGATAAAAAATGGGGTAGTGATGCCTCCACTCCAATCATCGAATGCCGAGATTGGATAACATAACAACGCGCCAACCACCATGCCCATAGGCATAGAGATTGTGCGCATTGTATGTGATGAAATCTTCACTATTCTATCCCTTTGTAGAAGTATGTAGCATACTTGTAACCGCACTTATCGTATAACTTGCGCAACAAGTGCATACGGCGTGCAAAGTCGTCATAATTTTGGTTGCCATACGACCAACCCACCTCAGCCAAAGCGGCTGTACGAGGTAGAATCATCTGTTGCAAGTGGTCAAATGTAGCCACATACTCCGTCCACATATTACTTTGTACACCAATAACAAATCTCCTCTCCGCCTCGTTCAGTTTATCATACGGATCGAGCGAATAGGATTTGCGCAATGTGATTATACGCTTTCCATTGCGACCTCCGCAGATAGGCTCTCCATTTGCCACCCTGTCGCTTGTTTGACAGTAGTCGAGGTAGCAGTGAGTCTTTGGAGCCATAATAACCTTATTACCCAACTTTGCAGCCAAAACACCACGATGAGGACCGCGCCAAGCCATAATAGTAGCAGTCTTTGAGATGCCTCCATCGAGAATCTCGTCCCAGCCGATAACACTACGACCATGCTTCGCCAAGAAGTTCTCCACACGGTGCATAAAGTAGCTCTGCAACTCGAACTCATCTTTCAAGCCCTCCTCCTTAATACGCTTTTGGCACTCCGGACACTCCTTCCAACGATGCTTTGGAGCCTCATCGCCGCCAATGTGGATATATTTCGAAGGGAACAACTCTATAATCTCCGCGAGGACTCCCTCGACAAACTCGAATGTCGATTCGCGACCTGCACACAACACATCTTTCGAAATTCCCCAAGTAGTACGCACCTCATAAGGACCCTTTGTACAGCCGAGTTCCGGGTATGATGCCAATGCTGCCACCATATGTCCCGGCATATCAACCTCAGGGATAACCTCGATATAATGCTCTGTTGCATAACGCACAATCTCGCGCACCTCGTCCTGCGTAAAGTATCCGCCGTATGGCTTGCCATCGTAGCCGCTAATCATTGCACGACCATTTTTAGGGTTTGTGGTATAGGTTGCAGTCTCTTTGCGCATCGAGCCAACTTTCGTAAGATTAGGGTATTTCTTAATCTCAATACGCCAACCCTGGTCCTCGGTCAAGTGCCAATGGAAGCGGTTAATTTTGTGCAGAGCGAGAATATCAATATACCTCTTAACCTCATCAACGCTGAAAAAGTGACGACAAACATCGAGCATACCGCCTCGATAACCGAAATGAGGCTTGTCCTTTACGGTCATACACTCAACCGCCACCTTCTTGGCGTTGCCTTTCGAGTGAAACACCACCTGACGAAGGCTCTGCAAACCGTAGAATACGCCCTGCTCGCTACCGCCTTTGATTACAATGCCCTGCTTGGTCACATCGAGCAGATACTCCTCTTGCGCAAGCGACTTGTCAATCGAGAGCGCGATAACGCCTTTGCCCTTTGGTTGCTTTTCAACCACCGACAAGTGCAAACCCTTCTCGGCTGCAACATAGGAGCAGAACATTGTTGCAGGGCGCACAAGCGACTTATCTGCCACATAAACAACGCTCTTTGAGTTAAGTGTTACCTTGCCTTTTTGAGGCTCAAACGATACAGGTCGTGGCACTATAACGCACTCGGCAGCCATCACCACACACACTGTTGCCAACGCAACAAATAGCGTAAAAATTCTCTTCATGATATCAGTTATTTTGGTTAATATTGGTTTATCCTCTTATTATCTTTGCAAAGATAATAAAAAAAGACGAGAGTTTTTCATTTTATAGTGGTTATTAGCGGTAATTAGAGGCTGTTAGCGGCTATTAGCGTAAATGCCGACACACTAACTACCCTTAACAACCTCTAACCGCCCTTAACAACCCCTATGATCTTGTCAGCAAAAAACAAACCCTCCGCAGAGTTTTTTCTGCGGAGGGTGAAGAGCCATAAAGCCAAAAGTCTAATTTCTAAAAAGTACAAACGGCACGCACATAATGACTGTCATATTTGGGCATTTCACAAGCATTGCCATTGCTCATAAACACAATCCATGCCCATTTATCCTTCTCGCTATTTGATGACCAATACCATTTTGTTATTTCTATTCCCATTGTTATGAGAGTTTTATTAAGAGTGTCTATATTCCTGTATATAATTGACAACTCTTCTTTTGTAGGCAATCGCCAACCAACACCAAGATTACTACACCATGTTTCACTACTCTCCCAACTTAATTTTGATTGGGTAAGGCTAATTATCTTACCATGCTTTCCATCAGGAGTTACCGCAAAAACAACGCCTTGCCTATTGTTATTATCGTAGTAATCTCCTATTTTATATATTTTTTCTACTGGTTGTACGAACTGTGAATATGCAGGCTGACGATGCGACACTTGTTGCGGGTTGGGTTGAGTTTCTGCTCTTATGCCGAGCAACTCTGAAACCAATTTAGATGTTGCCGACAATATAGACGAAGAAGTAGGTGCAGCCTCTGCAAACCTTGTCTTCATCTCCGAGCCAGTTGCAATACGGTATAGTGAGGAGGTGATGTAGATAGTTATATTTTGTGCACCTACCTCCGAGGAACTCAACTTAACATTTGTAAATATAATATAGTCAGCCCTTTTGCCGATTGCATTACAGATAGCCGAAAAACTAACTTTCTGTCCACTTGCAGTAAGTTGCCTTTTGACATCCTCTATATTTATCTCATATACCTCATAGTCGCTTGATTTAGTGCAAGCATCTATAATACCCTGACGGATACACTGCTTTACACCATCGCTCAAATGACGGTCATTTATATCGCGAATATCGGCAACAACGACTTTTTGCTTGGCAAATATATCAAACTCTTGTGCCGTAGCGGTGCCATTACCGAACACCGCTACACACAAGAGCAGTAAAACAGATATTTTCAGTTTCATTACGCTAATAGATTAGATTGCACCCACCAATTTATAAGCGAGATTGTTACAAGCCGAGCGTAAGTAGTCAATATCTGCATAGGTGCGTACCGAAGATGATGCTACGATTTTACCATTAGAGGTATTGACGATGCGTGCGCTCAATAATACGGTCTTTTTGTCCAATGGCGTAACCTCCGAGACAAGAATGTACTCCATCAACTGCTTCTTAACATAGGTAAGCGATGCCGAAGAGATATTTCCAGTCTTGTCGAAGTTCATTTCAAGCGAGAGGAAACTGATTGAAGCATAACCCTCGTAACCGTCAGAATTGGTAATTGCATCGGTCAAAGCACTACGGATAAAGGTCTTTGTGCCGGGCGCAACATCGCCACTCTTATCCACAACCTCTGTAATAGCAACCTTCTTGCGGTTGTAGAATTGTGCAGATACGGTTGTTGAAACAAGCGCAAAGAGCGCAACCAAAAGAATAAATTTTGTCTTCATAATAAATAAGTTTTTAGTTAAACAATAAAATGTCGTTGCCGTCAGATGACAACCGCTTAACTAAAAACGAGAAGCGTGGGTCACACTTACACCTTGAAGGGACGACCAAGTACCCATACACACATAAGCACAACTCACGCTAAACAGCGCGAGCATTTAGTTGTGCCTATTGCTTGTGTGTAATAATTTGGTCGTTTTACAAGGTCAGCAATAGCCTAAATGCCATCTAAAAAATTGCGTATTCCGCAATTCGACTACAAAAGTAGAAATTTATTTTTGATTTCCTGCAAAAATCGCACAAAAAAAGAGCGAGAAAAAATCTCGCTCCAAATAGTTTTCCGCTTTATTCCTCCCCTAAGTTAGGGGAGGTGCCCATCAGGGCGGTGGGGTCTGTCAGTTTTCCGCTTTAATCCCACTGCGTGGGCTTTTCTTCCTTGCGGCTCGGAAAAGTCTGCAAACAGCCTCTGCTCTCGCTCCGCTGCGTCAGTTCCGTTTTACGCTTTCCGCTTTCAGTTTTCCGTTCTACAAGATTCCTGCGCGCTGGAAGATATAGTCCACATTTTTGAGGTAGTACTCCAATGTGAAGCACGAATCCAACTCCTCGCGAGTGAGCTTTGACATAACCTTCTCGTTCTCAGCAAGCAACTCCTGATAGTCGGCACGCTCAGCCATTGCACGCATAGCCACAGGCTGTACGGTGTCGTAAGCCTCCTCACGCGAGAAGCCCTTGTCAATCAGCGCATTCATAACACGCTGTGCGAAGATAACCTTGCGTGTGCGGTAGATATTCTCCATCATCACATCCTCGAAGACTACGAGATTATCCAAGATACCCATAAAGCGGTTGAGCATATAGTCGAGCAACTCGGTAGCATCAGGCAGGATAATACGCTCGGTTGCCGAGTGCGAAATATCGCGCTCGTGCCACAAAGCAACATTCTCGCAAGCGGTAGCCATATATCCACGCATCACGCGCGCGCAACCGCAGATATTCTCAGAAGAGATTGGATTACGCTTGTGAGGCATTGCGCTCGAACCCTTCTGTCCCTTGCCGAAAGCCTCCTCGACCTCGTGTACCTCGGTACGCTGCAAGTTACGAACTTCGAGAGCCATCTGCTCCAACGAAGATGCGATAACCGCAAGAGTAGCAATATAGTAGGCGTGGCGGTCACGCTGAATAACCTGTGTCGAAACATTTGCACTGTCGATACCCAACTTCTCGCAAACATAGTCCTGAATCATAGGCGGGATATTTGCGAAGTTGCCCACAGCACCACTCATCTTACCGACCTCTACGCCACGCGCAGCGGTGCGGAAACGCTCTATATTGCGCTTCATCTCCTCGTACCACAACGCCCACTTCAAACCGAAGCAGGTGATATCGGCGTGAATACCGTGTGTACGACCGATGCAAGGGGTGTTGCGGAACTCCAAAGCACGGCGCTTCAAAACAGCCAAGAAATTTTCTAAATCCTTTTCGAGGATTTCGTTTGCCTGACGGAGCAGATAGCCGTTTGCGGTATCTACAACATCGGTAGATGTCAAGCCGTAGTGTACCCACTTGCGCTCCTCACCAAGAGTCTCCGATACGGCACGGGTGAATGCCACAACATCGTGGCGAGTCTGCTCCTCAATCTCCTTGATGCGATCAATCGAGAACGATGCCTTCGCCCACAACTTCTCAACATCTTCGGCCGGTACTACTCCCAATTTACTCCACGCCTCCGAAGCGAGAATTTCAACTTTGAGGTATGCGCTAAATTTGTTCTGCTCGGTCCAAACATCACGCATAACCTTTCTGCTATATCTTTCAATCATAATATGTTATGTTTATTATTTAATAATTAACTTAATATCCCTATTCTAACTCTTTTTTTCTTGCGGTGTACCACCGCATTTACAATTCTACCCACCCCCAATCCCCCTCCGAGGAGGGGACTTATGTCCGCTTTCAGCGGATAGGTGTCAGGTATTGCAAGGTCGTGTTATTTAACTATTCGGTTTAGATAACATTCTATCGTATTCTTCATAAGCATCGTAATAGTCATCGGACCTACGCCACCCGGAACAGGGGTGATAAACGATGCGACCTCTTGTGCTGCGGCAGTATCGACATCGCCACACAATTTGCCCGTCTCAGGGTCACGATTTACACCCACATCTATTACAATAGCACCCGGCTTAATCATATCGGCAGTGATAAGGTGTTTGCGACCTACGGCAGCGACCAGAATATCCGCCTCACGACACACTGCGCCCAAATCCTTTGTGCGCGAGTGAGCGATTGTAACCGTTGCATTGGCATCGAGCAACAACTTAACCATCGGCTTACCCACGATATTGCTACGACCAACCACAACAGCCTTTTTGCCTGCAACATCGAAACCGCACTCGGCAATCATCTGCATAACGCCCTTTGGTGTGCAAGGCACGATACAAGGCTTTCCGAGCCAGAGATTTGCAACATTGGCAGGGTGGAAGCCATCGACATCTTTTTCGAGTGCGATAGCGTCAATTACACGCTCCTCGTCAATATGTTTAGGCAGTGGTAACTGCACCAATACGCTATCAGTCAGCGCATCGGCATTGAGTCGGTCAATCTCCGCCAAGAGAGCCTCCTCGGTAGTGTCGGCAGGCATTGTGATAAGTTCGCTCCTGATACCGACCTCGCCCGCAGCCTTAATTTTGCCACGCACATACGACTGGCTTGCAGGGCTTTCGCCTACCAAGATTACCGCCAACGAAGGCACTCGACCATACTTCGCCTCCAAAGCTTTAACCTCCTCTGCCATCTCGCCCTTCAAGCGCAACGACAACTGCTTTCCGTCAATGATTTGTCCCATAATTTATACTATTTGAACGCCTTATGACCAATATCTGTACGATGGAAAAGGTTCTCGCACTCAATTTTTGAAACCTCCTCGTTCGCCTTGCGGTGTGCATCGGCAAGTGTTGCGCCCTTTGCCACAACAAACAGCACGCGACCACCATTTGTTACCAACTCGCCATCTTTAACGGCTGTACCCATGTGGAATACCGTGCCATCAACCTTCTCGGTGCCATGAATAGGGTAGCCCTTTGCATAGTCACCCGGATAGCCATTCGATGCGAGAACAATGCCAAGCGTAACCGCCTTGCTCCATACGATAGGTGCAGGCTCAACGCCCGTAGCAACAGCCTCGAAAACATTGGCGATATCGCTATCAATCAATGGCAAAACAACCTCTGTCTCGGGGTCTCCAAAGCGAGCATTGAACTCGATAACCTTCACTCCGTCAGCCGTTTTCATCAAACCGCCATAGAGAACTCCCGTAAGCGGACAACCCTCTGCAACCATCGCCTTTGCTGTTGGGCGCATCACACGCTCCATAGCAAATTCGAGGTCTTCATCGGTGATAAACGGCAACGAGGTGTATGCTCCCATACCGCCCGTATTAGGACCTTTGTCGCCATCGTAGGCGCGTTTGTGGTCTTGTGCCACAGGCATAGGATAGACATTCTCGCCCTCGACAAAGCACATCAACGAGAACTCCGGACCTTCGAGATAATCCTCCACAACGACACGACCTTTACCAAAGCGGTCATCGAGCAACATATCTCGCAACGCCTCGCGAGCCTCCTCCATTGTCTCGGCAATAACTACGCCCTTACCTGCTGCCAAACCGTCATATTTAAGCACCGCAGGCAATGGGCGAGCCTCGACATAGGCTACCGCCTCATCGTAGTTGTCAAACGCCTTGTAACCCGCAGTCGGAATATCGTACTTCGCCATCAACTCCTTGGCAAACTCCTTCGAGGTCTCGATGCGCGCAGCCGACTTCGTGTGACCGAAGATTTTCAGCCCCTCCTTGCGGAACTCATCGGCAATACCCACCGCCAAAGCGGCCTCAGGACCTACTACGGTCAAGTCGATGGCATTCTCCTTGACAAACGCCTTCAACTTCTCGACCTCGGTATCCTTAATCGCTACGCACTCAGCCTGCTGTGCAATACCCGCATTTCCGGGTGCGCAAAATATCTTATCCACGCTCGGCGAACGGAACAACGCATCGACAATAGCATGCTCACGACCTCCCGAACCAACGACTAAAACTTTCATAAAAAAACTCTGTTTTTTAATTGACAATTGATAGTTGACAATTGACAATTATAGGTATTTTTGATAATATATTTTGATAATTATCAATTTTCAATTGTCAATTATCAATTAAACATTAGTGGCTTACCACTAATGTTTGAAGTGGCGCATACCGGTAAACAACATTGTGATACCGAGTTCGTTAGCCTTCTTAATTGAATCCTCGTCACGAACAGAACCACCCGGCTGAACAATAGCAGTAACGCCATACTCGGCAGCAAATGCTACGGTATCATCAAATGGAAGGAAGCCGTCCGAAGCGAGTACAAGTCCCTCGGTGTGACCTGCTGCCTGTGCCTGTTTGAGAGCAATCTCGGCAGAGCCTACACGGTTCATCTGACCTGCACCAACACCCAATGTTGCGCCATTCTTCACCACTGCGATAGCGTTCGACTTAACATGCTTAACAATGCGCCAGCCGAAGTTCATATCGGTCAATTGCTCCTCTGTCGGCTTTGCTTCGGTTACGCACATATCCGCAATAACCTCCTTTGTAGTGGTGTCGAGATGCTGAACAAGAAGACCGCCATTTACGCTGATATACTGATTCTGCACATCATCTGTGCGAGTCATATCGACCTTCAAAACGCGCAAATTCTTCTTTGCGCAGAGAATTTCGAGAGCCTCAGGGGTGAACGATGGAGCCATAACAATCTCCAAGAAGATAGGCTTCATTCCGAGTGCCACCTCTGCGGTAACCTCACGATTGAGAGCTACGATACCGCCGAAGATACTCTTTGTGTCCGCCTCGTAAGCGCGTGTCCAAGCCTCCATAGCATCAGCACCAATTGCTGCACCGCAAGGGTTCATGTGCTTCAACGCCACGCAGAAAGGCTCCTCAAACTCACGAACGATATTGAGGGCTGCATTTGCATCCTGAATGTTGTTGTACGATAACTCCTTGCCATTCAACTGCTCGGCATACGCCAATGAGAAGTGGGTTGTAGAGTTATCACGATAGAACTTTGCCGACTGATGCGGATTCTCGCCATAGCGTAACGACTGCTGCTCGTCAAACTCCAAGAACAACTTCTCCGACAAACCCGCCTGCTTGCGCATATAGGTTGCGATGCACGCATCATACTGTGCAGTGTGGGTATAAGCCTTTGCCGAGAGTTGCAAGCGGGTTTCAACCTTTGTATTACCCTCTGCCTT
Source organism: Alistipes sp. (assembly GCA_045596245.1). Taxonomy (GTDB): domain Bacteria; phylum Bacteroidota; class Bacteroidia; order Bacteroidales; family Rikenellaceae; genus Alistipes. Next base: position 14,901 of record JAZOBZ010000092.1, read on the forward strand.
AATCTCATCGAGAATCTGTGCATAGTCCGCAGGGTCGCACACTACGGTTACATCTTTGTAGTTCTTTGCTGCCGAGCGCAACATCGAAGGACCACCGATATCGATATTTTCGATAGCCTCAGCCATCTCTACGCCCTCCTTGGCGATAGTCTGGCGGAAAGGGTAGAGGTTTACGCAGACCATATCGATAAACTCGATACCGTTCTCGCGCAACGCCTGCAAGTGGCTCTCCAAGTCGCGGCGAGCCAACAAACCACCATGCACCTTTGGGTGCAAGGTCTTAACGCGACCATCGCAAATCTCAGGGAAGCCCGTAACCTCGCTGATGCCGATAGTCTTAACTCCATTCTTCTCCAAAAGGCTCTGAGTACCGCCCGTAGCGATAATCTCCCAGCCAAGCGACTGCAAACCGCTGACAAACTCTACCAAGCCTGTCTTGTCGCTTACACTTACCAATGCTCTCATATATCTATAACTTTATTTATTATTCTTGCTATTAGCCATTGACCTTTTTTAATTGACAATTGAGGATTGAGAATTATTCTTTAATTCTGCATTTTGCATTTTGCATTCTCTCCTAACTCCTCACTCCTAACTACTAACTACTCAATTACTACGCCTTCGGTGTCGGTTACCTTACCGATAATCGAAGCCTTCTCGCCGGCAGCAGCCAAGATATCGAGAGCCTTCTGAGCCTCGCTCTCATCGAGTGCGATAACCATTCCTACACCCATATTGAAGATGTTGAACATCTCGCGGTGAGGGATATTGCCATACTTTTCGAGCAACTTGAAGACACCCAAAATCTCCCACGAGCCTTCGTTTATGTGCAAGCCCTGACCATCGTGCAAGATGCGTGGGATATTCTCATCGAAACCACCACCTGTGATGTGGCAGATGCCGTGAACATCGCAATTACGAACCACCTCCAACACCTGCTTTACATAGATGCGGGTAGGGCAGAGCAGAGCCTCACCCAAAGTGCGGTCACCCAACTCCTCGTACTTTGCATTGAGGTCGAGATTGTTGTCTGCCAACACCTTACGAACAAGCGAGAAACCGTTCGAGTGAACACCGCTTGATGCTATGCCAATAAGCACATCGCCAACCTTAACCTTCGAGCCATCAATAAGTTGCGACTTCTCGACAACACCGCAAGTGAAGCCTGCGATATCGTACTCGCCGTCCTCGTACATTCCAGGCATCTCGGCAGTCTCACCACCAATCAGCGCACAACCTGCCTGACGACAACCCTCGGCAACACCTGCTACGATAGCCTCAACCTTTGCAGGGATATTGTGACCAAGTGCCACATAGTCGAGGAAGAACCACGGCTCGGCACCCTGTGCCAAGACATCATTCACACACATTGCAACGGCATCAATGCCGATAGTATCGTGCTTATCCATTGCGAATGCCAACTTCAACTTCGTTCCTACGCCGTCTGTTCCGCTAACCAACACAGGCTCCTTGACATTGAGTGCTGCGAGGTCGAACATACCGCCAAAAGCACCGATATTACCCATCGTACCCACGCGGTTGGTCGATGCCACATGTTGTTTGATTCGGCGTACAACCTCGTAACCTGCTTCGAGATTAACACCTGCTTTTTCGTAATTTACTGCCATAATCCTATCTGTTTTTCTTGTTAATTTCCGAAATATCGTGCGTCATAGGTGTAGGGTACTTGCCATCGAAGCATGCGAAGCACATCTTCTTGCACTTACCGTTCGATGAAGCCAAACACTGCTCGACCGACATAAATGCCAACGAGTCGGCACCTATAATCTTGCAAGTCTCCTCAACAGAATGTTTTGCACTAATCAACTCATCGAGAGTTGTGGTATCCACACCATAACAGCAAGGGTGTGTCATCGTAGGGCTCACGATACGCACATGCACCTCCGTAGCTCCCGCCTCACGCAACATCGTTACGATGCGCTTTGAGGTTGTTCCGCGAACTATCGAGTCATCAATCAACGCAATGCGCTTGCCATCAACGATTGAACGAACAGCCGACAACTTCATCTTTACACCCTTCTCGCGTAACGCCTGCGAAGGTTGGATAAAGGTACGACCTATATATTTATTCTTGATAAGTCCCATTTCGTACGGAATACCACTCTCCTCGGCATAACCCATAGCAGCCGACAACGAAGAGTCGGGTACTCCGACAACAATATCCGCCTCACAAGGTGCTTCGTGCCACAAACGGCGTCCCGACTCCTTGCGGAAGGCGTGAACATTACAGCCATCAATGTCACTATCGGGACGAGCAAAGTAGATATACTCCATAGCGCACATATTATGCTCGCATTTCAACGCATATTTGCGACTACGCAATCCATTCTCGTCAATTGTAACAATCTCACCCGGTTCTACATCGCGCAAGAAGGTCGCACCCATAACATCGAAGGCACAAGTCTCGCTCGACACTACATAGCCATCACCCAACTTGCCAATTGCCAATGGGCGAATACCATATTTGTCGCGGCAAGCATAGAGACGGTTCTGCGTCATGATAACGAATGCGAACGAGCCCTCCAACAAATCCAACGCCTCCATAATCGTAAATATGCGTGGCTCGTCAGCCTCCTTCTTGATGAGGTGAGCCAACAACTCGGCATTTGTATTGGAGTGGAAGAGGCTTCCCTTGCTTTCCAAGTAGTCGTGAACCTGCTTGGCATTTACTATATTGCCATTGTGTGCAATTGCAAACGAACCTGTATTATGTAGGAACGATAAGGGTTCGATATTATCGATACTACGACCATTTGCTGTTGTGTAGAGAACATGTCCCAAACACATCTTACCCTCCAACTTTTGAAGTTGAGATTCGTTGAAAACTTCCTGTACAAGTCCGTGTCCGCGATGACGGTACATGTGACCATCTTCCGCAACACTTACCATACCGCAACCCTCCTGTCCACGATGCTGCATCGAGTGGAGTCCGTAATAGACCAATGATGAGGCATGCTCAACATTATATACTGCTAAAACACTCATAAAAAACTGCGTTTTTTAATTGATAATTGACAATTGATAATTGATAATTATAGTAAAACGATGAATCGTTTTATACAGATTATTTTATCATATACATAAATACTTTTAATTGTCAACTGTCAATTTTCAATTGTCAATTTACTTTGTAAAGTATGCTACTGCATTTGCAAATATATTCTGGCGCTTCTCGCCTGCGATATTTTTGAACAAGCAGTCATCATAACGCTCCGTATGTCCCATCTTACCGAGAATCTGTCCGTTCTTCGAGATGATACCCTCGATACCGTATGACGAGCCGTTAGGGTTGTGCGGTGCATCGGTTGTAGCGTTGCCCTCCATATCGGCATATTGGAACGCCACCTGACCATTTGCGAACAACTCCTCCGCCATCTCCTCGCTAACCACGAACTTACCCTCGCCATGACTCACTGCGATAGAGTGCAGGTCGCCAACCTTGAACGATGACAACCAAGGCGATGCGGTAGTTCCCACACGAGTCGAAACAATCTGCGAAATGTGGCGATGAATATCGTTGTGGAACAGTGTAGGCGACTCCTTCGTCATCATACCCAAGCGACCGTATGGCAGCAAGCCCGACTTAACCAACGCCTGGAAGCCGTTGCAGATACCGAGAATCAAACCGCCACGCTCAATCAACGAGTGGACAGCCTTGGTTACGGTTGCATTGTTCAGCACGCTGGCGATAAACTTACCCGAACCATCAGGCTCATCTCCGAGCGAGAATCCACCACTCAGAACGAGGATATGACACTTGTCAATTGCCGCAGCCATTGCATCAATCGAGTGCAAGACATCTTCCGGTGTAAGGTTGCGGAATACTCCGATATGGGTTTCTGCCCCCTCACGCTCGAATGCACGAGCCGTATCGTAGTCGCAGTTTGTACCAGGGAATACAGGGAGATAGACCTGTACCTTCTCAACCTTCTCGCCCTTATACTGCGGTGCAGCAGCGGTGTGGTTGCTCTCGCGGCACTTCTCGCCACTCTTGCCCTTGGCAGGATATACCTTCTCGAACTTTGCGCTATTTGCATCGTACAACTCCGCCAACGAGAACTTCTCGCCCAAGACCTCAATGCTCTTCTCTTCGGTGGTATGTCCCACCAAAACAGCACTCTCGAATGTAAGCGGCTCAACCGACTGAACGAGAATCGAACCATACGAGTAGTCGAATAGGGTAGCCTCGTCACAAGTGAGCTTCGCGCCAATCTCGTTACCGAACGACATCTTCGCCACTGCCTCCGCTACGCCACCAAAGCCGATAGCGTAAGCAGCAACAACATTACCCTTTGCAATCTCCTCGGTAACGAAGGCGAAGTTAGCCTTCAACTCCTCGGTATTTGGTGTGTAGTTCGCATTTGGCGTATGCTTAACGAGGTAGAGGAAATTACCCAAAGTCTTAAACTCAGGGCTTATAGCCTTGCGTGCATCGAGTGTTGTGATACCGAATGCTATCAAGGTTGGTGGCACATTGATATTCTGGAATGTACCACTCATCGAGTCCTTACCGCCAATCGAAGGCAACTCGAACGCCTTCTGCATACGGATAGTTCCGAGCAGAGCCGACATAGGCTTACCCCATGAGTGAGCATTGCTCATTCTCTCGAAATACTCCTGATACGAGAAGCGCATCTTCTCGTACGAAGCACCCGAAGCCACAACCTTCGCACAAGCCTCCACTACGGCATACTCCGCACCGTGATATGGCGACCAAGCCGAGATATATGGGTTGAATCCAAACGCCATAACACTCGCCGTAGAGGTCTTGCCGTGGCGTACAGGCAAGGTCTGCATCGAAACCTGTGTCTCGGTGCGCTGTGTCTTACCTCCAAACGGCATCAACACTGTCGAGCGACCGATGGTCGAGTCGAACATCTCGCACAAGCCACGCTGCGACACTACATTATTATCTTTGAGGTTGTTCAACATCTTCTCACGAAGTGTTGCACCCTCGACCTCACGATGGAATGGGTTGCGCTCCTCGATAGTACCGAGAGCGATTTTGGTGTAGTGCTTTGCACCTGCCGAGTCGATAAACTCACGCTTCAAGTCGGCAACCTTCTCGCCCTTGTAGAACATACGCATACGCTGCGTGTCGGTGACATCGGCTACATGCGTAACCTCGATATTCTCCTCACGACAGAGGGCTATCATCGCCTCCACATCCTTCTTCTCAACAACTACGGACATACGCTCCTGCGACTCCGAAATAGCCAACTCGGTAGCGTTCAATCCGTTATACTTTACAGGTACGCGGTCGAGGTAGATATCCAAGCCGTCTGCCAGCCCTCCGATAGCCACCGAGACACCTCCTGCGCCAAAGTCATTCGACTTCTTGATAAGGCGCGTTACATCGCCTCGGCGGAACAGGTGCTGAATCTTGCGCTCCTCAGGAGCATTTCCCTTCTGCACCTCCGAGCCACACTCCTCCAACGAAGCTGTAGTGTGCTGCTTTGACGAACCGGTCGCTCCACCGATACCGTCACGACCCGTACGACCTCCCAAGAGGAGTACTACATCGCCCGGTGCAGGGCTCTCACGGCGTACATCTGCCGCCTTAACGGCTCCGACAACCGCGCCAACCTCCAAACGCTTTGCCACATAGTCATCGTGGTAAATCTCGCGCACATGGGTTGTCGCCAAGCCTATCTGGTTACCATAACTCGAATAGCCCGCTGCCGCCTTGCGCGAAATGATGCGCTGTGGCAACTTACCCTCGATGGTTTCGTCTATACCTTTATATATATCGCCCGCACCTGTTACGCGCATAGCCTGATAGACATAGGCACGACCTGACAGTGGGTCACGAATAGCTCCACCCAAGCAGGTCGAAGCACCTCCGAAAGGCTCAATCTCGGTAGGGTGGTTGTGGGTTTCGTTCTTGAACTGCAAGAGCCACTTCTCCTTTTGTCCCTCGATATCGACATCGACAAAGATGGAGCAAGCGTTGTTCTCCTCGCTCACCTCCATATCGTCTAATTTGCCAATCTTACGCAGGTAGCGACCGCCAATAGTTGCCAGCTCCATCAAGCACAACGACTTCTGCTCACGACCGAGCTCCTTGCGCATCATTCCGAACTCTGCCAATGCGGTTTCGTACTCGCCCTTCATAAACGAGTCGTCAATCTTTATCTCCTCAATCTCGGTGGTGAAGGTGGTGTGACGGCAGTGGTCGCTCCAATAGGTGTCGAGGATTCGCAACTCGGTCTGCGTAGGGTTGCGATGCTCACTACGGAAGTACTCCACAACGCAACGCAAATCGTCTGCATTCATCGCCAAGCCATTCGCCTTGCAGTATGGCTCCAAATCCTCCTCCTTCATATCGGTAAAGCCCTCCAATACAGGTACAGGCTTAATGTCGGCTTGTTCAGCGTCTGACAAAATTTGCAAGTTCTTCTCGCGCGACTCTACGGCGTTTATAAGGTAGTGCTTAATCTTCGCCATCTGCTCCTCCGTTACGCCATCATCGAAGATGTAGAGGCGTGACGAGCGAATTTTAACCTCCGCAGCAGGCTCCAACAAGTGAACGCAATCAACCGCCGAAGATGCTCGCTGGTCGAACTGCCCCGGCAGGTACTCGATAGCGAGATACTTCTTACCCTCATAGTCACACTCGTCCGACACGCAGTCGGTAACAATCTCTCCAAATACGGAGTAGCGGCAACGCTCCACGAGGTCATCGCTGAATCCGAACAAATCGTAAACATTGAGTACGCGCAATGACTCGATAGCGAGTGAGAGGTTCTCGTTCAACTCCTTGCGGAGCGACTCTGCCTCTACCTGAAAGCGAGCGTACTTCTCGACAAATATTCTGTGATTTTTCATAGCTTCAAAATCAAATTGATAATTGATAATTGAAAATTGACAATTAGTGGTAAAACGATAAATCGTTTTTGTGTCTATTGTATTATTTCCTACATCAACTATCTAATTTTATAAATATAAATTCCTTTAATTATCAATTGTCAACTGTCAATTGTCAATTAAAGTTCTGGCAGCGTAGCTGCAAGAACTGTCGCCGTCTGCTTTGCACGGAAGGCGAGCAACTTCTCCTCGACAGCCTTGTCGGTGAGGGCGAAAATCTGTGCAGCGATTAAAGCAGCATTCTTCGCACCGTTGATTGCGGTTGTAGCCACAGGAATACCGCCCGGCATCTGCACGATAGACAACAACGAATCCAATCCTCCGAGTGCCGAGGTCTTGATTGGCACACCGATAACCGGTACGGTAGTCATCGCTGCCGTAACACCTGCTACATGCGCTGCGCCACCTGCACCTGCGATGATTGCACCAAAACCACGCTCGCGTGCCGACTTGGCAAATTCATACATCAAATCGGGAGTACGGTGTGCGCTGATAACACGCTTCTCGTACTCGATACCCAACTCTTCGAGAGTTTCACAAGCCGCCTTCATAATATCCCAATCGCTTGTCGAACCCATTACCACTGCTACCTTCATAATGTAAATTTTTATTGTTTTGTTATTTGTTACTCTGTTTTAGTTTTGCAGACTTCTAACCTTATAGTGGCGCAGGCTATTTAGGGAGTTTAGGGATTGCGCTGAAAGTTTTTAACTACTCACTACTCTCTAAACTAAAAGTTTTCCGTTTTCCGTTTTCCGCTTTCCGCTTTAATCCCACTGCGTGGGCTTTTCACTGCTCCGTCTCGGCATAGTCTGCAAGCAGCCTCTGCTCTCGACTTAATCGCAGCGGTCCGCTTTCCGTTAAATAAAAAAGGTCGCTACACACCTGTGTAATGACCCTCTCTATCTGCACACGCTCGCCCTCGACATCTGCTGCTGCGACTTTCGCTGACGCTGCTGCACACAAGAGACAATATGTACACTCTGCAAAAACATAGCGCAAAGATACTCTTTTTTTATTATATAAAAAAGACCTTACAGCAGATTTTTCAACATTTTATTGAAAAATATATACCCATACGGTAGTCTAAATTATTTCACGAAGTTAAGAGACTTTTTTGATAAATTTTGCATTTTGCATTTTGCATTTTGCATTTTTTGTTCTATCTTTGCCAAAAGTTTGAGCAAATGTATTTACTGCACAACATAATCGAACGCACAACTCCGCAAATTCCGGAGTTCCAAAGAGTGGGAGCGTGTGCGGTGTGCGGTGCTGAAAGATAAAAAGTTACGGGGCGGAGTGCGTATGCATTCCGCTTTTTGTTTTCAGAAAACAAATTGATAATAATATAAATATAGGTAATTATGTTTTTGGACGAAAGAGTTTATCAAGAGGGCTTGACCTTTGACGATGTATTGCTTGTACCGGCATACTCGGAGGTTCTGCCACGCGAAGTTAGCACCAAGGGGCGCTTCTCGCGAAACATTACGCTCAACATTCCTATCGTCTCGGCTGCGATGGATACCGTAACCGAAGCTCCTATGGCTATTGCCGTAGCACGCGAGGGTGGTATCGGCGTGATTCACAAGAATATGTCTATCGCTGAGCAGGCTGCACATGTACGCCGTGTGAAGCGTGCCGAGAATGGTATGATTGATGACCCTGTAACCATCTCACGCGAAAACACCGTAGGTGATGCGTTGGCGATGATGCAGGAGAACAAAATTGGTGGTATTCCGGTTGTAGATGAAAATCGCTACCTCGTAGGTATCGTAACCAATCGTGACCTCCGTTTCCAGAAGGATATGTCGCGCAAGATTGAGGAGGTTATGACCTCCGAGAATCTCGTTACCATCACCGAGGGCGACAAGAATACCGATGTAGCAGAGGTATTGCTCTCGAACAAGATTGAGAAGTTGCCCGTAGTGGATAACGAGGGACACCTCGTAGGACTTATCACCTACAAGGACTTGACAAAGGCTCAGGACCACCCGAACGCATGTAAGGACTCGAAAGGTCGTTTGCGTGTAGCGGCAGGTATAGGCATCACGCCCGATGCAATGGAGCGTGTTGCTGCGCTTGTAGCCGAGAGTGTTGATGCAGTAGTCCTCGACTCGGCACACGGACATACAAAGGGTGTTGTAGGCTTGTTGAAGAGAATTAAGGAGGTATATCCGAAGCTCGATGTAGTGGTTGGTAACATCGCCACTGCCGAGGCAGCGAAATATCTTATCGAGAATGGTGCCGATGGTATCAAGGTAGGTATCGGTCCGGGCTCAATCTGCACAACCCGTATTATCGCAGGCGTAGGTGTTCCACAGCTCACAGCTATCTTCGACTGCGCAAAGGCTGCGCAGGGTAGTGGTGTAGGCGTTATTGCCGATGGCGGTTTGCGCTACTCGGGCGATATCGTGAAGGCGTTGTCGGCAGGTGGTACTTGCGTGATGTGCGGCTCGATGTTTGCCGGCACCGAGGAGTCACCGGGCGAAACCATTATCTACAACGGTCGTAAGTTCAAGACCTACCGTGGTATGGGCTCTATCGATGCGATGAAGGCGGGCTCGAAGGACCGCTACTTCCAAGATGGCGAGGCTAACGCTATGAAGCTCGTTCCTGAGGGTATTGTAGGTCGCGTACCATTCAAAGGCTCGTTGGCAGAGACTGTATATCAGTTGGTTGGCGGTATTCGTGCAGGTATGGGCTACTGTGGCGCACGCTCAATCGAGGAGTTGCAGAAGGCTCGTTTCGTTCGCATTACCTCGGCAGCCGTAGTGGAGAACCACCCACACGACATCACCATCACACGCGAAACACCAAACTATTCGCGAGGCGAGTAATTTCGAATTAAAAATTAAAAATTAAGAATTAAAAATAAGGTTATATGAAGCAGGATATGATTGTGATTCTCGACTTGGGAAGTCACGAGAACACGGTAGTTGCCCGAGCAATTCGTGCATTGGGCGTATATAGCGAGATTTACCCACACGACATCACTGCAAAGGAGTTGCAGGCGTTGCCAAATGTTAAGGGTGTGATTATCAACGGAGGTCCTAACTGCGTAATCGATGGGGTAGAGATAGATGTTTTGCCCGAGATTTACGAGGCTGGCTTCCCCGTTATGGCAGCAGGCTGGGATAAGGCACTCTGCGCTACCAAGTTACCACAGTTCACAGACGACTTGGAGGCTATCAAAGAGGCTGTAAAGGGCTTTTTATTCGACACTTGCAAGGCAGAGGCTAATTGGAATATGACCAACTTCGTAGCCGACCAAGTGGAGCTGATTCGTCAGCAGGTAGGCGACAAGAAGGTGTTGCTCGCATTGTCGGGTGGTGTTGATTCTTCGGTTGTAGCAGCCCTCTTGTTGAAGGCTATCGGCAACAACCTTGTTTGCGTGCATGTTAATCACGGTTTGATGCGCAAGGGCGAGTCGGAAGATGTTGTGGAGGTGTTCCGCAACCAGCTCAGCGCAAACCTCGTATATGTTGATGCTACGGAGCGTTTCTTGACAAAGTTGGAGGGCGTAGAGGACCCCGAGAAGAAGCGTAAGATAATCGGTGGTGAGTTTATCCGTGTATTCGAGGAGGAGGCCCGCAAGTTGGAGGGTATCGACTTCCTCGGTCAGGGAACAATCTATCCGGATATCGTTGAGAGTGGTACCAAGACTGCAAAGATGGTTAAGTCGCACCACAATGTAGGTGGTCTGCCTGAGGATTTGCAGTTCGAGTTGGTAGAGCCATTGAAGCAGCTCTTCAAGGACGAAGTTCGTGCTTGCGGTGTTGAGTTGGGCTTGCCTTACGAGATGGTATATCGTCAGCCATTCCCAGGACCGGGCTTGGGTGTTCGTTGCCTTGGTGCAATCACTCGCGACCGCTTGGAGGCAGTTCGTGAGTCTGATGCTATCCTGCGTGAGGAGTTCGCAAAGGCGGGCTTGGACAAGAGCGTATGGCAGTATTTCACCATCGTTCCTGACTTTAAGTCGGTAGGTGTGCGCAACAATGCTCGTTCGTACGATTGGCCTGTAATCATTCGTGCTGTGAATACCGTAGATGCGATGACTGCAACCATCGAACATATCGATTGGGCTATCCTCGGCAAAATTACCGACCGCATCTTGAAGGAGGTACCAAATGTAAACCGCGTTTGCTACGACCTCTCTCCAAAACCAAATGCAACTATCGAGTGGGAGTAAACCGCAGATAGTACACATACAAAGTAATAGGCTAACCTTTTCGGGGTTAGCCTATTACTTTTAGTATATCAGGTACTACCTACTCCTCAGGGTGAATGGTGAGGGTTGCAATGGTGGTACTCTCACCACCCATCTCGATATCTATTGTGCAAACAACGGGCTCTTCGCCAATAGCAGGTGTCTTCACCACGCTTATCTGGAATGTGTTAGAACCGCGCTTGCCGCTTGTCGAGTTTTTGAGTTCGAAGTTCTCGGCAATAAAACCATCATATCCGTTCTTGCCGATACGGAGTTGGATATACTGCTCCGAGCCCTCTGTGATACTTACTTTCCACGCCGTATTTGGAGTAATGGTGTAACGCAAGATGTCATCAAAGTCTTGCTCATGATGCCACAAGCCAATCCACTTGTTGGCAAGGGTTCTCGCATCGGTAGTATCGAACTGCCATACACGTTTACCATTTAAGTCGTACACATACTCTGCTACTCGGTTACGAGGTGGTGCAATTACCAAATCGGGTTCTTTTTTCTGTGCACACGACACACACAAGGTTGATGCTATTACAGCAAACATACCCAAAATAAGATTAAATTTTCTCATAGTTTTATTAAATTAGTAATTTATAATTTTTTCTAACGCTTCTCTTGTATGTACTTATCAATGGCCGTTGCAGCCTTACGACCTGCCCCCATAGCCAAAATCACAGTTGCTGCACCTGTCACGGTGTCGCCACCTGCAAAGACACCTTTGCGTGATGTCTGTCCCCACTCGTCAGCCACAATGCAACCTCGGCGTGAGGTTTCGAGAGCCTCCGTAGTCGATGCAATAAGCGGATTTGGCGAGGTTCCGAGTGCCATAACCACAACATCGCACTCAACCTCAAAATCCGAACCTTCAACTATCTGCGGAGAACGGCGACCACTCTCGTCAGGCTCGCCCAACTCCATCTGTACACAGTTTATAGCCTTCACCCAGCCACTCTCATCGCCCAAAATGGCGGTAGGGTTGGTGAGCATCTTGAACTCAATGCCCTCCTCTTTGGCGTGATGCACCTCCTCAACTCGGGCAGGCAACTCCTTTTCGCTACGGCGATATACGATAGTAGCCTCAGCACCCAAACGCTTTGCGGTACGCACTGCGTCCATCGCAACATTTCCGCCACCCACAACTACGACCTTACGACCTACATATATAGGAGTGTCGTACTCCTCATCGTATGCGTGCATAAGGTTGGCACGAGTGAGAAACTCGTTTGCCGACAATACGCCGTTCAGGTTCTCGCCTTCGATACCCATAAATCGTGGCAAGCCTGCTCCCGAACCGATAAATACGGCATCGTAACCCTCCTCGTCAAGTAGCTCATCAACCGTAATGGTACGACCTACGACAACATCTGTTTCTATGGTTACGCCGAGTGCCTTTACGCTCTCTATTTCACGCTTTACAACTCTCTCCTTCGGTAAACGGAACTCCGGAATACCATAGACCAAAACTCCGCCTGCTTCGTGTAGTGCTTCAAATATGGTAACATCATAGCCCATCTTGGCAAGGTCACTTGCGCAAGCCAAACCGGCAGGACCACTACCAACGATAGCCACCTTATGACCATTTTTCTCTACCTTTTGAGCGATACGGCCATTCTCCAACTGCCAATCGCCTACAAAACGCTCCAACTTGCCGATAGCCACCGATTCGCCCTTGATACCGAGAATACATGCACCTTCGCACTGTGTCTCCTGTGGACAAACACGACCACAGATACTTGGCAACGATGAGTCCGCCGAGATAATCTCCGCCGCACCCTTCATATCGCCCTCACGCAGACGCTCGATGAAACGAGGTATCTGTATTCCCACCGGACAAGCTGCAACACAACGAGGATTCTTGCAGTCGAGGCATCGTGTAGCCTCCAACATCGCCTCCTCTTGATTGTAGCCATAGCAAACCTCCTCGAAGTTGGTTGCTCTCAATTCTGCATTTTGTTCTCGCACCGGAACACGAGGTATCTTATTTGCCATAATCTACTTATCTAAACCTATATTACACTTGTGTCCCGCCTCGCGCTCGCGTTGGATAGCGATAGCTCGCTGTTCCTGTGTGCGGTACATTCCTTGACGGCGCATAGCCTCGTCAAAATCAACATCGTAGGCGTTGAACTCCGGACCATCTACGCAGGTAAACTTGGTCTTACCGGCGATAGTTACACGGCACGCACCGCACATTCCCGTACCATCAACCATCAAAGCATTGAGCGATACGATGCACGGCAATTCGAACTTCTTAGCCGTCAGAGTTACAAACTTCATCATAATCATAGGACCAATAGCTACACAGCAATCATACTGTTTGCCATCTTCCACGATTAACTTTTCGAGTAGGGCTGTAACCAAGCCGTGAAAACCCTCTGAACCATCGTCAGTGGCTATATAGAGATTGGTTGCAACCTTACGCATCTCCTCTGCATAGATTAATAGATCTTTGCTTTTTGCACCTACAATAACATCGACCTCTACGCCATGCTTGGTAAGCCACTTAACTTGCGGATATACGGGTGCAGCACCCACGCCACCGCCTACAAATATGAATTTGCGCTTGCGTAACTCCTCGATAGGCTCCTTCACAAAATCGGAAGGGCGACCAAGGGGGCCTGCTACATCGGCAAGACTTTCGCCCGCCTCTTTTGCCACGATTTTGCGAGTAGAGACACCTAATGCCTGTGTTACCAGCGTAACGGTTCCTTCCTCCGCATCGTAATCTGCAATTGTAAGCGGAGTGCGCTCTCCATGCTCATCGGCACGCACAATCACAAATTGTCCTGGTTGAGCCGAATGGGCAATACGGGGAGCCTTGACACGCGTCAAGTATATATTTTCTGCAAGTTCCCTCTTTTCAACTATCTCAAACATTGCTGTCTGTCTGTTCGTTCCTAAATTTATTTCTCAACTATTGCCGACACTCTGATTGTCACGACAGGTCTCTTCGGGTCATTGCTCACAATGCGCAACTTTTCAACCGTAGCTCCAAATGGCAAACGCGAAGGCTTCAATTCAACTATAACCTCTCTCTCTTCGCCCTTTTCAAGAGTGCCATAACCCTCTAAATTGGCTGTAAAACCATCGCTTTCGAGCTCTACTTTGCGTATCGTAAGCGGAGTTGTTCCCCCATTGCTTACTACGATTTTACGCACCAACTTTTCGGAATTACACTTTACAGCGCCAAATTTAATACAATTTTCCGAAACAACAATCATTTGTACGCTATTATTTGCATTTTCATTGCGAGAATCTATCGCAAGTCCGTTTATAATAAACGGGTACTGCGCTCTAATCCCATCGACAATAAGCCAAACAGAATAGGATAGAGAGCCATATTTTGCACTATTTTCGGGTAGCAAACAGCCGAAATTTATGGTCGTTCTCTCGCCTGCCTCTATTTTGGGAGGTAGATAGAACTCCAATTCCGAATATGGATTCTCAATCGCAATCGAAACATCTTGTTTTGAAGAGTTGTAGATGTCGAATGTTGATTGGTGTGTCTTGCCATGCTCGATGTATCCGAAATAGTGGGCATTTGTCGCCGCACGCACACCGCCAACCAGCGCAATAGGGAACTCCTCTTCAACGCTCTTTTTACGAGGTATAACCACTCCCGTAACGAGTAGTCGTTCCTTTAACGCTCCGCTATCGGTTACGACTGTAACCTTTCTGGCAAATGCACCCGGATAGTTCATGGGGTTGAATATAACTCTTATTACGGCTGTGCTGTCTGGCATTACCGGCTTTCGTGAAAACTCGGCCTTCGTACAACCACACGAGGAGTATGTCGAAACGATAACAATAGGCGAGTCAGAGATATTGCGAAAACGGAAAATATGCTCTACTACACCTCCATCTTCTGCAATTCTGCCAAAATCGTGAGATGATTTTTCAAATTGCACCTGAGCTGTTGTTACACTATAAAATAGTGTAAATAAGAGTATGACGGCTATGTGTCGAAGCAAATTCATCGGTACAAAGATAATTTTTTAATTTTTTTTGTGCAAAAGTTTTGCAAGAATAAAAAATTTGCCATATATTTGCACTCGCAAAACGGGAATAACCCATTTGCAAGGTTCTAAAAACACGCCTGAATAGCTCAGTTGGTTAGAGCACATGACTGTTAATCATGGGGTCCTAGGTTCAAGTCCTTGTTCAGGCGCTATTGCGCGAGGGTTGCAAAAAGAGATTCGATTACGACAAGACCGATAACGAGAGTTGGAGGTTGGCGAGTAAAAGGTGTTGAAGTGGATAGCAGCATACTTTGAAGTTAGCGAATTGCAGTCCCAAGCCATTTTTGAAAAGGGAGTTTAGCTCAGCTGGTTTAGAGCATCTGCCTTACAAGCAGAGGGTCGGCGGTTCGAATCCGTCAACTCCCACAAAATCAACACGACTTTTTAAGTCGTCTTTTTTTTGTCTCCGTTGACGAATCCGGTCAGTCGGGGGCGGTGTGGCAGAGTTATCGGCGATAGTTAGCATAGGCGTATTGCTGCGCAATATCAAGCCTATGGCAGACAAATAAAAGTATATGAATATCCTTTTATTCATCAGCCACATGCTTACAACTTTGTTGTACGCCTATGCACACATATCTTGCTCTGCGCAAACCTGCGGCGACCGTTCGAATCCGTTAAATTCCACAAGAACAAACGAAGCAAGAAGATGTCAAAAGACATCTTTTTTGTTTTTGATGCTACGCTTCGCAAACTTGTTTGTGGAGCGTAGCAACGAAAATAAAAGTGGGTTATCAACCTCTTGCGGAGTGCAGTTCTTGTAAGGGCCCCCGCGGCGAGCGGAACGGAAAGGCGTTAAGCGGAGCGAGCATTAGCGAGCGCAGTAGCCAATCCGTCAACTCCCACAAGAAAAAACGAAAAGTAGTTGTTTTATCAACTTCTTGCGCAAAAAAATACTATATTTATTTGCATTAATCGAAAAAATAGCTAAATTTGCGACAGTAAAGATGAGTATTTTAATCCAAATTTATAATTTTATTTTTTTTTTAACACTTAAAAATTTAAATGCGTATGAAAAAGATTTTCCTCGTTTTGGCAGCTATGTTTTGCGTAGCAACTGTTTCGGCTCAACAGAAATGGTCTATTGGTGCTCGTGTAGGTAGTGGTTTCCAAGCTGATGCAGAGTGGTTCTATTCTGGCGACAAGTATGTTGAAGGTCGTTTTGGTATGGGTTGGTTGTCGGGTGCTCTTACAGCCGATTTTACAGCGCTCCACAACTGGAATTGTTGCAATTGGGACTGGACTCCATCGGTGGGTAAGTGGTATCTCGATGCTGGAGCTGGTGTAAATGTTGGTGGTCGCCCTCTCTATGGCGTTAGTTATGTCTACTTAGGAGTAGCTGGACAAGTTAAGTTTGGTATCAAGTTCAACAAGGTACCTATCCGTCTTGCCCTTGACTATACTCCTGTATTGGGTGTAGAAATGGTTTCATATCAAGGCCATTCAGCCGCAGGTTTCTATGGCCGTGGTTTGGCTAACCTTGCACTTTCGGCAACTTACTGCTTCTAATTCCGAAGGGTACGACAAAAATAGAGCAAAACTCTCCTGCAAAGGAGAGTTTTGCTTTTTAGTTAAAAGTGCAGAGTTTAAAGTTGTTTTTCACTCTCCACTCTCAATTAACCCTGCTTCGCAGGCTTTTCTTCCTTGCGGACTCCTACCCTTGTCAAGGCGCAAACCAAACTGGGGTTTACTGGGGGCGGGCGTTCCGCCCTTTACTGGGGGCGCACCTGCGGTGCTTTACTGGGGTGCGCTTTTTGCTTTTTTGCTTTTTCTCAATTTTTAATTTTTAATTTTTAATTCTTAATTCTTAATTCTCTAATTAGTATCCTCCACCGAGTGCCTTGCAGAGGTTGATGTAGTTGATATATTGCTGTGCTACCAAGTTCTCGAACTGCATCTGCGAGGTGTAGAGCGAACGCTCGGCATCAATAACATCGAGGTAGCCCGACAATCCGTTGCGATAGAGCGAATAGGTCATAATGGCGATATTGCGATACGACTTTACCAACCCTGCATAGCGCAGCAACTCCTCGCGTGAAGAGGTTATTGCCACCAGCGAACTCTCCACATCGTTCAACGCCTCGATATAGCTCTGCTCGTAGGCGAGAAGGCTCTGTTGGTACGCCTCTCGTGCTGCCAACTCGCGGCGGCGCAATCCTCCGAAATTAAATATCGGTTGTGCAATTGATGCCATAGCATCTGCCACCCACCCCTTGCTCGAAAAGAGTTTGCTCACCTTGTCGGTGGCGGTACCGCCAAAGAGAGTGAGCGTTATCGAAGGGAGTCGTGCCGAACGAGCCAACCCTACATTTGCAGCGGCTTGCTGCATTGTGTAGTATGCCGACATAACATCGGGGCGGCGGTGTAGAATATCCGAAGGAACGCCGATGGCAATATCGTATGGCTGATAGTCGTTCGTGATGGCTGAACTACCCTCGATACCTACATCGATAAATGCATCGGGGGTGTCGCCCGTAAGCGTTGCAAGCGATAGGAGCGTCTGCGCTATGGCTCGTTCGTAGAGTGGAATATCCGCCTCGGAGGTGTAGAGCAGACTCTGTGCCTGTTCGAGATTTACGCCCGAAGCGAAGCCGTAGTTGTAGAGCGAGTCTATAAGTACGACCATCTCGCGGCGCAACTCGCTACTGCGCTTGGCAATCTTCAAATCCTGCCGATACTGCAACAGCGTGAAGTAGGTGGTTGCTACTTCGGCTTCGAGGGCAAGGCGTACACCTCGATATTGCCACACCTCGTAGTCAATTGCCGCCTTTGCCCCTTTGGTGGCGTGGCGTAACGAGCCGAATAGAGGTATCTCCCAACTCGCCTGTGGGAGAATTTTGTAGGATTGGGCGATATTGTCGGTTGCGCTCTCATATTTGCCTTCGGCAGATATTGCACCCGATATGGAGGGCCAATAGGTTGAGCGTGTTACGACAAGGTTGTGGCGTGCCTCTTCAATGCGCGAGGCTGCGATGGCGATATTCTTATTCTGCGCCAAGGCGCGGGTAACAAGGCGATTTAGGGTTGTATCGCCAAACATCTGCCACCAGTCGCGACCGAGCGTTATCGAGTCATTCGAGAAGTTCGCGCCGAAGATATATTCGTGGTGAGTGGAGAGTCGTGGCGAGGAGAGTCGTGGGTTACAACTCGCAACTATAAGCATTAATAATATATATGGTATTCTACGCATAATAAAACCTCCTTTCTATTGTTTTTCAAATCGAGCAATTTTGCCAACCATATAGTAGAGCGCAGGGTAGAGCAGTACGCCAAAGATGGTGGCAAAGAGCAATCCTCCGACCAACGATACTCCCATAATGTTGCGCGCCGTAGAGTACACGCCCGAAGCGAATACCAACGGTAACATTCCGAGAATGGAGGCAAAGGCAGTCATCAAAATCGGTCTGACACGCATCTTGGCGGCATTTACCGTAGCATCGAGTAGCGATTGTCGCTCCTCGTGAAATAGTTTGTCGGCATACTCGACCACAAGGATAGAGTTTTTGGCAGCCAAGCCTATCAGCATCGCCAATGAAATCTGCATATAGATA
>JAZOBZ010000093.1:0-10555 GCA_045596245.1 Alistipes sp.
TCTTTGATAACCGAAGTGCGGCGAATGTCGATACGCACGCTGGCGTAGAACTTCAATGCATTACCACCGGTTGTGGTCTCAGGATTACCATATACCACACCAATCTTATCACGCAACTGGTTGATAAAGATGCAGACGGTCTTGGTCTTTGCGATGCTTGCGGTCAATTTACGCAACGCCTGCGACATCAATCGTGCCTGCAAACCCATCTTCGAGTCGCCCATCTCGCCCTCGATTTCAGCCTTTGGAGTAAGGGCTGCCACCGAGTCGATAACGATAATGTCGATTGCGCTCGAACGAATCAACGAGTCGGCAATTTCGAGTGCCTGCTCACCGTTGTCGGGTTGCGATACGAGGAGGTTTTCGACATCAACGCCCAACTTCTGTGCGTAGAAGCTGTCGAAAGCGTGCTCTGCATCGATAAATGCTGCGATACCGCCCGCCTTCTGCGCCTCGGCAATTGCGTGAATTGCGAGGGTTGTCTTACCTGACGACTCAGGACCAAAAATCTCGATTACACGACCTTTTGGGTAGCCACCCACGCCGAGTGCAACATCGAGAGTGATTGAGCCTGTCGGGATAACCGGCACATTCTCAACATTTTCGCTCGACATCTGCATAATCGAACCCTTGCCAAAATCCTTCTCGATTTTAGCCATTACTGCCTTCAAGACCTTCATCTTTTCGGCATTCTGTGTTGTTACTTCACTCATAGTATATTCAGTTTTTATAATTTATTTCTCTCTAATCTCTTTTTCCGAAGGAAAAACTTTTTCCAAAGTTAATGATTTTTTCTGATTCTTGGTGCGATTTTTTTATTTTTTTAATCAAAATATATGCTCTCGTCTCTCGTCTTTCGTCTCTCGTCTAAGTTTTAGTCCCAGAGCAGACTCCCAATTATCTGCTCATTGAACTCCTCTTCGGTGTTGTTGAGTCGCTTCATACACTGCGGACAACGAATTGCCGTCTCTGTTTCAACATGGCAAAAGCCGTCTTCGCAATCAAATCCCATAAATCCCAAGCCGGTCAAGTGCATAAACTCCGTACCGCAATGCTTGCATCTGATAGTGTGTCCTGTTCCCATAGTTTTAATTATTTTAAGGTTTAACATTACTTTCACGATGCAAAGGTATGGGGCTATTTTGACAACTCTTGTCAAAATCAAAAATAATTGGTAAATTTTGTACAAATCTTCGGATAGTGAACTTCTCACATAGACCCTTAATAAAATAGAGGCTAACCCCTGCGGATTAGCCCCCATTTCTATTTATTAGTATCCTTTTCGGTTACTCGGCGAACGAGTGAATTACCACCCCTGAACGCAACTTTGGCTCAAACCAAGTGGTCTTTGGTGGCATAATGTTGCCCGTATCGGCAATGTCGATAAGTTGGCGCATCGAAACCGGATAGAGAGCGAAGGCAACCTTCATCTCGCCCGAATCAACTCTGTGTTGCAACTCGCCCAAACCACGAATACCACCTACGAAATCAATTCGCTTAGAGGTGCGCAAGTCCTTAATGCCGAGTAACTTATCGAGTACCAAATTCGACAAAATGGTAACATCAAGCACTCCGATAGGGTCTGCATCGTTGTAGCGACCTTCCTTTGCAGTGAGGCTGTACCACTCGCCACCGAGATACATCGAGAAGTTGTGCAGAGCGTTAGGCTTGTAAATCTCGCTACCCTGCTTTTCAACGATGAAATCCTCCTCCAAAGCGGCGAGAAACTCTGCTTCGCTCAATCCGTTCAAATCCTTTACTACACGATTGTAGTCGATAATACGGAGGTGTGATTCAGGGAATGTAACCGCCAAAAAGTAGCAATACTCCTCTTCGCCCGTGTGGTTCGGATTTTTGCTCTTGCACTCGGCACCTACGCGAGCAGCAGCAGCGGTACGGTGGTGACCATCAGCGACATACAATGCTGGAATTGTGCTGAAAACGGTGGTTATATGGTCGTTATATTCGGTCGGTACAACCCACAAAGTGTGACCAAAACCATCTTCTGCCACAAAGTCGTATTCAGGCTCCGACTTGATAACTGTCTTGACGATGGCATCAATATCTTCGTGGTCGGGATATGCAAAGAATACCGGCTCGATATTCGCCTTCTGGTTGCGCACATGGTGCATACGGTCCTCCTCTTTGTCGGTGCGTGTAAGTTCGTGCTTCTTAATCGCTCCCGAAAGGTAATCCTCGAAGTGACAGCACATTACAAGACCATACTGCGTGCGACCGTCCATTGTTTGGGCATAGATGTAGTAGTGCTCCTCGCCATCTTGCTGCAACCAACCTTTGGCTCTCCAAGCAGCAAAATTCTCTACCGCCTTGTCGTAAACCTCTTGCGAGTGTTCGTCAGCAATAGGCTCAAAGTCTATTTCGGGCTTGATGATGTGGAGCAGAGAGCGCTCTGTTGCCTCTGCCTTCGCCTCTGCGGAGTTCAGCACATCGTAAGGTCGTGAAGCAACCTCCTGCGCCAACTCCTTCGGTGGGCGAATACCTTTGAATGGTTTAATCTTTACCATAATTACAAAAAATTATTTAATTGACAATTGACAATGGATAATTGACAATTAGCGGTAAAACGATAAATCGTTTTTGAATTATAAATATAAAATACCTTTAATTTTCAATTCTCAATTCTCAATTTTTCCAAGTGGACTATTTGTTCACTTGGAAACGGGTGTTTCCGTTTACGAAATAATCAACAATCTGTCGTGCTGCTGCCAAACCTGCATTGATATTAGCCTCGGCAGTTTCGGCACCCATCTTCTTCGGTGTTCCGAAGTAGCGCTTACCAAACTTCTCGGCATACTCCGCAGCGGCATCAGGAGCAACATCTGTGATATATTTAAGGTCCTCACGCTCCTCCAAAGCCTTCGCCAAGCCCATCTCGTCAATAACCTCCTTGCGGGCGGTATTTACGAGCGTAGCACCCTTCGGCATCGACATTGCGAGGTCGTAACCGATTGAGCCTTTGGTCTGTGGTGTTGCAGGGATATGCAACGAGAGGAAGTCGGCACGGCGATACAACTCCTCCACCGAATCAACCTTCTCTACCCCATCAGCCTCGAATACGGCTGCGTCAGAGATAAATGGGTCGTAGGCGATAACATTCATGCCGAGAGCCTTGCCTTTGCGACCAACCAACTTGCCGACATTTCCGTAGGCATGAATTGCGAGGGTTTTGCCAATGAGTTCGTGACCTGTACCCGAAGTGAGCTGGTTACGCGACATATAGACCATAAAGCAGAGAGCCAACTCCGCCACTGCGTTCGAGTTCTGTCCCGGAGTGTTCATAACCACAATACCTCGCCTCTTCGCCTCCTCGCAATCTACATTGTCGAAGCCTGCGCCGGCACGAACCACGATTTTGAGGTTTTTGGCAGCCTCCATGATCTCCTTTGTAACCTTGTCGCTACGCACGATAAGTGCATCAACATCGGCAACAGCAGCGAGCAAATCGCCCTTATCTGTATATTTTTCGAGCAGTACGACCTCGTACTCTGCCGCCTGCAAAATCTCTTTGATACCATTTACAGCCTCTTTGGCAAATGGTTTTTCGGTTGCAATAAGAACTTTCATACCCTTTAATAATGATGTGAAATATACTACTTTCTCCTCCTTTTTCTCGTAGGTGTATGGAACGATAGTCGGCATACTCTTACTTTGTCTTTAACTGCTCAAACTCCTGCATGCAAGCCACGAGAGCCTCTACCGACTCCTTCGGACAAGCGTTGTAGCACGATGCACGGAAACCTCCTACCAAACGGTGTCCCTTGATACCTACCATACCGCGCTCCTTTGCAAACTCCAAGAATTCAGGCGCCAACTCCTCGTTGCCCTCGGTCATTACGAAGCAGATATTCATCAACGAACGGTCCTCCTTTGCTACGGTTGGACGGAACAACGAGTTGCGCTCAATCTCGTTGTAGAGCAACTCTGCCTTCTCTACATTGCGGCGATACATCTCCTCCACGCCACCGATAGACTTCAACCACTTCAAAGTTTCGTTCAATACGAAGATTGGGAACACAGGCGGAGTATTGAACATCGAATCGTTCTCTACATGTGTTTTTACATTCATCATTGTTGGCAATGGGCGAACAACCTTTTCGAGCATATCGTCACGGATAATCACGAATGTAACACCCGCAGGAGCAAGGTTTTTCTGCGCACCGCCATAGATGAGGGCGTACTTCGAAACATCGACAGGACGGCTCAAAATATCCGATGACATATCGGCAAACAGAGGTACAGGACAATCCATATCCACCTTATATTCAGTACCGTATATGGTATTGTTCGAGCAGATATAGAGGTAGTCCAAGTCGCTCGGAATCTCAAATCCCTTTGGAATGTAGGAGAAATTCTTATCCTCGCTCGAAGCAACAACTTCAACCTCGCCATAGTATTTAGCCTCTTTGATAGCCTTCTTTGTCCAAACGCCGGTATTCACATAACCTGCCTTTTTTCCAAGGAAGTTTGCCGGAATATGGAAGAATTGAGTGCTTGCACCGCCACCTACGAAGTAGATTTGATAGTTGTCAGGAATGTTGAGCAACTCGCGGAAGAGAGCCTTTGCCTCTGCCAATACTGCCTCAAACTCCTTGCTGCGGTGTGAATACGAAAGTACCGAAATACCTGTTCCGTTGAAGTCAAAAATTGCCTTTGCTGCATTTTCGAGGGCTACTTCCGGCAATACCGAAGGTCCTGCGCTGAAATTGTGCTTTTTCATAGCTTTACTGTTTTTATAGTGTAAATAATCATTTACGATTTCAAATAAAATCAACTATATTAATTCTGCCTTTTGAATTTTGCATTCTGCATTTGATATCCCAATAATAAATCGCGTACCGCCATACGCTTTTTGCCGGCTACCTGCAACTCCTCGATGGCAACTACCCCATCTCCACACGCCACCTTAATGTAGGTCTTATTGTCGGTAAAGATTGTGCCGACCTCTGCCGAATGAGCCTTCTCCTCGAAACGAGCCTTGAAAATCTTTACCGAAAGCTCCTCTTCTCCGCGTTGCAAAATGCTCCACGCAGCAGGATATGGCGATAGACCGCGTACGAAATTGACAATCTCTCTGCCGTTTTTGCTCCAATCAACCTCGCACATATCCTTGAAAATCTTTGGTGCAGGGCGAAGATTTGTATCCTCCTGCGGTTGCTCTATCGGCTCTATATTACCCGAAGCAATCTTCTCCACGCTCTCCACTACGAGTTCTGCTCCCATCATCATCAAGCGGTCGTACAACTCGCCAACACACTCCTCATCGCCTATCGGTGTGCGCTGCTGACCGATTATTGCACCCTTGTCTATCTCGTGGTTGAGGAGGAAGGTGGTGTTGCCACTCTCCTTGTCGCCATTTATAATAGCCCAATTTATAGGTGCCGCGCCACGATATTCGGGCAGGAGCGAAGCGTGAAGGTTGAATGTTCCGAAGCGTGGCATTGCCCAAACAACCTCGGGTAACATTCTAAACGCAATAACGATACCCAAATCGGGCTGTAAGGCTCGCAGAGCCTCCAAGAAAGCCTCGTCACGCAACTTCTCCGGTTGTAAGATTGTCTGAATACCCAACTCCTTGGCAGCTCGTTTAACATCGCTCTCTTGCAGGCGCATACCTCGTCCTGCGGGCTTGTCGGGCATGGTAACTACACCCACAACATTGTAACCACCCTCCACCAACGCTTTCAACGAAGGCACTGCAAATTCGGGTGTACCCATAAATACGATGCGAATATCTTTTGCGTTCACGACTTCTAAAATTAAAAATTAAAAATTAAGAATTGAGAATTAAGAATTAAGAATTATTTTTTCAATTACTCACAATTCACTAATTAAGAGTTTTCCGTTTTCCGTTTTCCGTTTTCCGTTCTTCTCGTCTCTCGTCTTTCGTCTCTCGTCTTTTTTCAAGCCATCTCTGCCACTTTTCAGGCAGTTTTGCTATGAGCTTATCTCGATAGTGCTTGTATCGACCTATATACCAATCAACATCGAGCAGAGCCGAGTCGTTATTCGCTTTGTTTGATAGATATATCGCTAATGGCGTGAGGATAATCGCCGATATCCACATGCCAAGCAATGAACTCCAAGTACCCTCCTTGGCGAACTTCTCACCCGAAATCGAGATGATGTAGTATATGACGAAGAATATCACCGAGATAACTATCGGCATGCCCAAACCGCCCTTGCGGATAATTGCTCCGAGAGGGGCTCCGATAAGGAAAAATATCAGAATCGAAATTGGAAGTGTCAACTTGCGATGCCACTCGTTTTTGCTGCGATATAACTGATTGAGAGCCTCTTTCGAGGTGCTCTCATCGAACGAAAAGGCATTTCTCGAACTACGAGCAGAGCGCAGAGCATCTTCGTATATACGGTCTTTGGCACGAGTGCCGAGTTTCGGTATCGAGTCTAACAGATATGCCCCAAAGGTCTTCTGTGAACGGTCAATCTCGATACTGTCGGGTGGTGCCACTCCATCGGGGTCACGCTCGAAAATCTGGTCACGCAACAAAGGATTGTACGCCGTAGCCGTCAGATTGTTTACAAGTAGGTCGAGCGAGTCGATGTTGTGTTGCAAATCGTTGATATCCATAGTCTGGCTATTGTTGCCAAACATATCCTCGTCACTGCGTTGAAAATCAAATCCCGACATCGGAATTTTGCCATCTTGACGCTCGAATTTGTGATGACGCAATGAACTCTTTGTGTACCACTGATAGTTGCGAGTCTGCTCGTAGGTTTCGCCATTGAAAAGAGTGACCAACAGATACTTCTTGTCGTCAGACAAGCGTATATAACCGGAATCAGCTATCGTGGTGGTCATGTCGCCACTACGCGAACGGTTGTCGTAGATAAGCACATTTGTAAGCAGTTTTGTCTTAGGGTCCTGCCTCTCCACGCGGATACTCATATCGTCAATGCCGTTGAAGAATAACCCGTCTTGAAATTCGAGAGCTTCGTTTTGCTGCTTAATATCGTAAAGCGTGGCGAACATCTTCTTGTTTGCCCACGGTACGAGGTCATTTACGATGAAGAATGAGCAGAACGAAATAATGCCGATAACCCAAAACAGCGGTTTCATTATCTGCATGAGCGACATTCCTGCCGATTTCATCGCCAGCAACTCGAAGTTCTCGCCGAGGTTACCCATCGTCATAATTGTAGCCAACAGAATCGCCAATGGCAAACCCATTGGAATCATGTTGATTGTGGCGTACATAATGAGTTCGAGGACAACAGCAGGCTCCAAACCCTTACCCACCAACTCATCGATATATCGCCATACGAAGTTCATCATCAGGATAAAGATGATGATAAGGAAGGTCAGCACAAGCGGACCGAGATATGACTTTAAGACAAGTTGATGAATCTTCTTCATTATCGTTTTTTAGGCTTTCGCAGCCCTTGCTTTTGTTCGTTTCAGTTGTTTAACCCACAAAGATAACAATTTTATTGTTAAAAACAATATCGTGAGCATAAAAATTATGGCAGGACCCGATGGAACTTCGGCGTGGTAACTCAGTGCAATGCCCGTAACTCCACCAATTACAGCCATTGCTCCCGCAATCGGTATGATTTTTTTGTAATCTTTCGAGAGCAAATTTGCCGTAACTACGGGCATCGTCAAGAGCGAAATCAGCAGCACAATGCCCATTGTGCGTATCGAGAGTACGATTGTTATGGCGGTTACGACAGCCATCGTGTAGTGGATAAATTTCACAGGGACACCCGAAGCCTCGGCAAAGTTGCGGTCGAAGGCTGCGAACATTATCGGGCGATGCCACAAAATCGCTCCTACGATAAGCAACGCCGAGAGTATCGCCAAGGCGATAATATCGCCCTCGGTTACGGTTACAATGCTTCCGAAGAGGAAATTTGCCATATCGCCAGAGGTGTAACCCGGTCGCAGAGCGATAAAAAATGCACCGATAGCCATACCTATACCCCACACCATACCTATTGCCGAGTCGGGGCGGATTTTCGAGCGAGAGTTGCTCCACTCGATGCCGAGAGCCGAGAGAACGGCAAAAATGGTCGCTCCGAAAATGGGGTTGGCGTTGAGGTAGAATGCTATGCCAAGACCTCCGAACGAGGCGTGGGTGATGCCACCGCAGAGAAAAACCATTCTTCGTGCTACGATATATGTGCCTATAATTCCGCAAGTTATGCCCGACAACACGCAGGCAATAAGTGCATTTGATAGGTAGCTGTATTGGAGTATGTCGTTGATAAATTCCATATTTTTGCGTGTAAGAGCACGCAAAAATACGAATATAATTGACAATTGACAATTGATAATTGAAAATTAAAGGTGCTTTTTAAGAATTTTTGGCTCTTAGCCACAATATAAAACAATCGTCATTACGAGCGAGTGCAATGAGCGTGGTAATCTCCGTTGTTGTTTTTAATTCTTAATTCAGATGAAGGCTAAACTATTTCGCCCAAAATATCGGCATTCGACTCAATCTCCAAGAGTCGGACTTTTACAATCTGATTGATATACTTTTTGTTGTACGGCACTTTGACTTTTAGGTAGTTACTTGTAAATCCCGTCATCATTCCACCACGCATCGTACTCTCGAAAAGCACCTCTGCCGTAGAGCCCAAATATCGCTTTGCAAAGTCGTAGTGGCAGCGACTGCTCAACTCCTCCAAACGCTTCGCACGCGCCATCGAAACTTCGGGCGATACCTTATCGGGGAAATTGACCGCAGGGGTGTTTTCTCGTTCGGAGAATGGGAAGATATGCAAAAATGAAGGGTTTATCTTTGCCAAGAAGTTGTAGCACTCCTCGAACTCCGCCTCGCCCTCGCCCGGAAAACCCGTTATAACATCTATGCCGATAAAGGCATCGGGCATCGCCTGACGCACCGCATTGATACGCTCCTTGAACTTCTCCACAGTATAGCGGCGGCGCATCAAACCAAGCACCTTGTTCGAGCCGCATTGGATAGGAATATGGAAGTGATGTTGAAACTTAGGTGACGAGGCGCAAAATGCTATTATCTCGTCAGTTAGGAGATTGGGTTCTATCGAGGAAATTCGATATCTCTCGATGCCTTCAACCTCATTCAACGCCCTCAATAAATCGAGAAAACTCTCGCCCGTAGTGCGACCGAAATCGCCCGTATTCACTCCTGTAATAACAATCTCTTTTTGACCACCTCGCGCAATCTCCTCCGCCTGCTTTACCGCCTCGGCAATTGGGGTGTTTCGACTTGCTCCACGAGCGTTGTGAATTGTGCAATATGAGCAGCAATAGTCGCACCCATCTTGAACCTTCAAAAAGGCGCGTGTGCGGTCACCCGAAGAGAAGGCGGAAAAGAAGGTGGTTATCTCGTCAGTTTCGCACGAAAAGACCTTCGTTTTACCTCGCTCGGTCAGTTGAAGCACTTGTTTGTATGTTTCGCCTTTGTCGTTGTTACACAACACAATATCTACGCCTTCAATCTCGGCAATCTCGTATGGCTTCAACTGTGCGTAGCACCCCGTAACCGCAATGATTGTATCGGGGTTTCGGCGATGAATTTTTCTGATCAAATTGCGACATTTTTTATCCGCTTGCGCCGTTACGGAGCAGGAGTTGATAATGGCTATATCGGCATCCTCATTGGTACCAACACGAACAAATCCGCCCGCCTCGAATTGGCGTGCCAAAGTCGAACTCTCCGAGAAGTTGAGTTTACAACCAAGTGTATGAAAATTAACCTTACGCATAGTCGGCACAGAAATAATAGTTATAAAGGATATTTTACTGCATAACCTGCATCATCTTGCCGTACGACAACGGCAACATACTCTCAATTCGGCTCAATGTAGGCTCGTCGATATTGCTCTTCGAGAATGGCACAACAACAGTAGTAACATCCTCCGTACCCTCAACGCGACCATACTTGAAGTCGTAAGTCAGATTGCCATCGCTATCCAAGCTTCCGACTGGCAGCCCTTGTGCAGGGACAGAGATATAGCCCTCGAATTTACCTTCGGTAGTATCCGATGATAGTTTTCCCGCCTCGCGCAATGTACGATAGCACTCCAACGCAGTAAATACCGCAGGATCAATAAATTCCAAATCAGAAGCTATCAACCCCTCATAGACCAACTTACCCTCGCTATCCTTATAATTACGCAACTCCTCGATAGCCTCGGTAAGCGTATTAAGTAGGAATGGATAGTGTGTACAACCTAAGATGATATACTTCAATGGCACTTGTGCGCCACTTGCCTTATGCTTCTCCAACAATGTAACCAAATGAAATCTCGCATAGTTAGCAGCCGAATTAAGTTGGAACTGAGTGTACTTGCCATTCGACTTCTTCGACAAAACAGCACCCTTTGTATAGTCGAAGTTGTAGAGGCCAAGCAACGACTCCTTGATATCATTTTCGCCCTCGCCCAGCTTTGGACCTCTATATGTATCGCGTGGCTTTTTGAGTGCGATATTAACATAATCCTTCACCTGGTCAGCCGACTCGGCAAAGCCCGCGCAAGGATGATTTACAACCTTTATAGAGCCCTGATAGCCAATCTGTTCGCC
>JAZOBZ010000094.1:0-6505 GCA_045596245.1 Alistipes sp.
ATCACGACTACTATGCACACCACCAATTCGAGAGGGTTGCAGCATTCAAATCAGACGAATGGAAAACAGATAGCGATGGTTATCTGACCTACATATATAAGAGGATATTTTAACTTCGTAGTCTACGACTTTTAGTTATACCTTAAAGTACACTATATCAAGGGGTATATGAAGAAGTAATCGGGTTACCGAGACTTATCGTATATGTAAAGCCTTTCATTCGTGGAGGGCTTTCCTTTTACCCCTTAATATAGTGGTGATGCCACAATCTTTACATTCCCCCTAAATCCCCCTTTGGCAAAGGGGGACTTGTCGCTACGCTCCATTAAAAATCGTCATTCCGAAGGAGCGTAGCGACTGTGGGAATCTTCCACTTTCTAATTAAAAGAAGACAACGGAATAATATAGTTTGGTGTTGTTGTTTTTACATACCCCCTCCGCTACGCTCGTCCCCCTAATTTAGGGGGACAATAGTTCTTCCTTTTATATTCCTCCCCTAAGTTAGGGGAGGTGCCCGTTAGGGCGGTGGGGTATAACATTATATTTCTCTACAACACCAAACTATATAATTCAGTATATTAAAAGGTATATGAAAAGGTAACTCGTTGTAATGCTTCTTTGCAAGAGCCTATCTGACTTTTTAGTTGTTAGATAGGCTCCTAATAACAAGAGCGAGCCTGACAATATAATTAAATGTGCTTTTATCTTATAAATTCACCGCCTTGTTTAGTCAATTCACCTCTGACGATCAAATTGTTGTGTGGCATAAAAGTGCCTTGTAACTATCTTCTCGGCACTATTTTTGCATTATTTGTGCAATATGCGCTATTTCGGAGTGGTTTTTACGATTTGGTGATTTACAAAAAACTACTTACCTTGCAGTCGTGAAAATAGTCCGTTGTGGATTTTTTACGAATATAAAACGAGAAGTTTAACTAAAAATTATTGCCTATCGAGAAAAATTTACTCTTTGAACTATTTTAAAAAGGAGAAGAGTATGAAGTGCACAATGTTAAGCGATCAGGCTCTGTTAGAGATGTATCAACAAGGTGATCGCGAGGCTGTTTCCCAACTTTTGGAGCGTCACACACGCCGAGTGCGTGATTATGTCCGCATGATGGTTAAGGATAATGATGTGGCTGATGACTTGACGCAGGAGATACTTATCAAAGTTGTGAAGGTGTTGGACGAAGGTCGTTACACGGATAAGGGGCGATTTTTACCTTGGGTGTTGCGTATAGCACACAATAGAGTGTTGGACTACTTCCGCGCACAAAAGAGTGTGAAGATGGTAAGTGAGTCGAGTGCAGGTTTCGATATTTTAGGCAGTAAAAACTTTGCCGAGCCTTCGATAGAGGATAAACTTGTTTCAGAACAGCAGGCTGAGGAGGTTCGAGCTCTTATCGAGATGCTCCCTGAGGAGCAACGCGAGGTGGTCAAGATGCGCTACTATGAGGGGTTGAGCTTCAAAGAGATATCGGAGCATACGGGGGTAAGTATCAATACGGCTCTTGGAAGAATGAGATATGCCCTTATGAATATGCGCCAAATGATAAAGAAAAAAAATTTAGTTCTTTGCTAAAATAAAATACTCGGATACTGCGTTATATTGGTGGAGTTCATTAAAATTTTCGCCTATGGAGCAGATCGACAATCGAGTATTACACAATGTCTGCGAAGAGGATCTATTTCTGTCGCAAGTGATTTGCGGAGATGCGGAACTACTCTATTTGGATTCGTTCTTACAGACGGTCTTCCATTCGGAGGCATAAGAGGGTTAATTTGTGGGAGGGTTGCTTCGGCAGCCCTTTTTGTTTTTATACTCTATGCACCTTTTTAGATTGCACTGCCACTCAATACTATTCAGGATAGAAGGCTCATCTGCCATTAACCTAAGCTCTTCTTTGCGCTTGTATATAGAAACTGCCCATGCTCTCGGTTCAGCATCGGTTCAATGTTATTAGACTTGATGAAACTATCAACACCTACCTATGGTTGGCTCTTGGCCATTCGCCAAGTTCCATATCCTTGATGTCGCTGCCGTCAATCGTGAAACGGAGGGCGGTGCGGACCTTATGAAAACCGTAACACCCCGCAGCACCCGGGTTGAGGTGGAGTAGGTCGTAAACCTTATCGTACTCGACACGCAAGATGTGCGAGTGTCCCGAAACAAAAATCTTCGGGCGACAGGCCTGAATCTTCTGTAATGCCTGTGGCGAGTAGTGGCGTGGATAGCCTCCGATATGGGTTATCAGCACATCTACATCTTCTACGCGAAAGTGTGCGAAAGGTTGATAGGTATAGCGAGTGTCGCCACCATCGATATTGCCATATACGGCTCGCAGGGGTTTGAATTGAGCAATCTTGTCTGCCAATTCGATAGAGCCGATATCGCCCGCATGCCATATTTCATCGACATCGCGCAAAAAATCGCACAGCACCTCATCGAAGGTGCCGTGCGTATCGGATATTACACCAATTCTGCGCATTTATTAGAAAATTATACCTTTAATTATCAATTGTCAATTATAACTTGTCAATTATTTTAACAGATTGTCTAATCTGTTATAAATGCTCTTGCGGAGGTCGCGCAACTTGTTGATGATAGGGCGATTGCTGCGCTTCACGAAGATACATGTTCCCTTGAACTTCAAGAATAGACGCATATAGTTCCAAGCCAAAACGAACATGAATGGGAAGGCAACCATATAGCCCAACGCCCACCAGAAGTTTGCAAATACCCACAAGAGTACAATCGGTAGAACGAAGCAGATTGGTACCGATATGAATACACTCACTCCTACATAGAATGAAGAGTAGAACATCTCGTCCTTAATCCACGCTTTAAGGAAGAATTTCGGGATAAGGAACAAGAGTCCTGTCGGGATAATCGACACAAGGAACAAAGGGAGCAGAAGGATAAGTCCCAATCCTCGCAATGCAGCGGTAGGCCACTTAGGGTCACGAATAAAGAGCCAGTCGCGGATACCCAACTTCTGCAAGCCGTCAGACAACTCTGCCGTATCTTTATAGACTTGCTCCATCTCCTCAGGGTGCTCGTTGTAGGCATCTTGCAGTGCCGATACCAATTTTTGGTCGGAGAGCAATCGTGAAGGGAGGTATCTGAAATTGAAGCCATGCTCCATGGCATATTTGCGACCATAGCCCGTTTCACGCAGGAAGTCGATTTGGTCGTAGTGCTCCAAATCATCTACATGCAACATCAACTCCTTAATCTTCTCGCGTACAATCTCGTTAATCTCCAACATCGTAGCACGAGGGTTCTCCTGATACTTTTCGTAGTATGGCATCAGTGAGATAGGGTCGCCAAAGCGAATCAACATGTCGGTACGAGCATGGAAATAGTTGGCGTAGTGGTTGCACGAAGGCAATATCTTTACATCGCGCTTGAACTCGAATTTCTCGGCTGCATCGAAGGCTATCTTCAAATATGCAATCTTGAATGTTCCGAGCCAACGCTTATCTTGGTGTCCTGCCTCAGGAAAGAGCATTACGCTCTCACCATCGCACAGTGCCTGACCTGCGGCATCGAAAGTGGCGCGATTCTTTGCCACCGAAGAGTAACCATCGTATGCCATACGATATGCAGGAAGAAGTCCCAACTTGCGCAAGAATCGACCTGCAATCGGATTCTTGAATACATTTGCACGAGCAATGAAATTTATTCGTCTATCTGTCAGGTTCATCGCGACCGAGAGGGGGTCGTTCAGACAGTTTTGGTGATTCGATACAATCACAAGCGGAGTACCATCTACGGGAACCTTTTCGACACCTACGAGGTGCTCCTTGCGGAAATATAGTCCTGAATTTACAAATTGTAAGTAGATACGAAAGGCCTTTAACAGGAGGCTGTGGTCTCTTGGTTTAAGTTCTTTTTTCATATTTATAATATATATGTTTCGGCTACAAATATAACAAATATATTCTATATGGCAAGATAAATGTTCAATTTGGGTATAAATACTGATGAAAATGGAGTGCGATTGAGTGCGGAACTTGAATATCTAAAAAAATGGTAAAATTCTCAACTCTCAATTTCCAACTCTCAACTCTTTTTTCTATCTTTGTGTGGATAAATTTATTTTTACGCTATGCCAAAGATTTCAGAAAGAGCCGTATTGATGCCGGCATCACCAATTCGCCGTCTTGCTCCGCTTGCCGAAGAGGCTAAAAAGCGAGGTACAAAGGTCTATCATCTCAATATCGGTCAGCCCGATATCAAAACTCCGCAGGTGGCACTCGATGCTATCCGCAATATCGACCGCGAGATATTGGAGTATAGTCCAAGCGATGGTTTTCTCTCGTTGCGAGAGAAGTTGGTCGGCTACTACGATCAATACCAGATAAAACTCTCGCCTGACGATATTATAGTTACTTCGGGGGGCTCGGAGGCGGTATTGTTTGCCTTTATGTCGTGTCTGAATCCGGGTGACGAGATTATCGTTCCCGAACCTGCGTATGCCAACTATATGGCGTTTGCCGTATCGGCAGGTGCGGTAATTCGCCCTATAACCTCTACCATCGAGAATGGTTTTGCATTGCCTTCGATAGAACAGTTTGAGAAGTTGATAAATGAGCGCACACGAGGTATCCTTATATGTAACCCGAATAATCCTACGGGATACCTATATACTCGCAAGGAGATGAATCGTATTCGTGACCTTGTGAAGAAGCACGACCTGTTCCTCTTCTCTGACGAGGTTTATCGCGAATTTATCTATACGGGCTCGCCATATATCTCAGCTTGCCATTTGGAGGGCATCGAGGAGAATGTGGTGCTGATTGATTCGGTGTCGAAACGATACTCGGAGTGTGGTATCCGCATCGGAGCATTGATAACCAAGAATAAGGCGTTGCGTGCTGCGGTGATGAAGTTCTGTCAGGCGCGATTGTCGCCGCCGTTGCTTGGTCAGATTGCAGCCGAGGCATCGCTTGATGCACCTCGCGAGTATGCTATCCACACCTACGAGGAGTATATCGAGCGTAGAAACTGCTTGGTTGATGAGTTGAATAAGATTGATGGTGTCTTTTCGCCTATTCCGATGGGTGCGTTCTACACCATTGCCCGTTTGCCGATAGACGATAGCGACAAGTTCTGCGAGTGGTGCTTGCGTGAATTTGAGTACGAGGGAGCAACGGTGATGCTTGCTCCTGCTTCGGGTTTCTACTCCGAGCCGGGCTTAGGCAAAGACGAGGTCCGCATCGCCTACATTCTCGAAAAAGAGGAGTTGAAAAAAGCGATACGCATTTTGGGAAAAGCTATCGAGGAGTATAACAAAATAAATAAATAAGTATGTCGGCTCCGTTGGCAGAAAGATTGAGGCCTCAGACCCTCGAAGATTACATCGGTCAGCAACATCTGGTCGGTGAGGGTGGTGTGTTCCGCCGCTTTATCGAGGCGGGGAATGTGCCTTCGTTTATCCTTTGGGGACCTCCGGGGGTGGGTAAGACAACCCTTGCCCGTATCGTGGCAAATACCCTCGAACGACCTTTCTATACCCTCTCGGCTGTAACTTCGGGCGTGAAGGAGGTGCGCGAGGTTATCGAGTCGGCGAAGAGCCAAAAATTCTTCTCGGCTACCACTCCGCTGTTGTTTATCGATGAAATTCATCGCTTCAACAAGTCGCAACAAGACTCACTGCTCGGAGCAGTGGAGCAGGGCGTTATAACCCTTATAGGTGCTACAACCGAAAACCCTTCATTCGAGGTTATCTCGCCATTGCTGAGCCGTTGTCAGGTCTATACTTTGAAGCCGATGCAGGACGAGGATTTACAAAGACTGCTCGACCGCGCATTGACAACAGACGAAGAGCTGAAAAAGCGGAAAATCGAGGTTGCAGAGTCGGCTGCACTGTTCCGTTTTGCAGGTGGTGATGCGCGTAAGTTGCTCAATATCTTGGATATTATAACCTCCTCGCGTGAGGGCGATTTGATGATTACCGATGACCTCGTTACGGAGGTGTTGCAACAGAATATTGCCTTGTACGACAAGAATGGCGAGCAACACTACGATGTTATCTCGGCATTTATCAAGAGCGTGCGAGGTAGCGACCCGAACGCTGCAATATACTACTTGGCTCGAATGTTGGCAGGGGGTGAGGAGCCGCGATTTATCGCTCGCAGACTTGTGATTCTGGCATCAGAGGATATTGGTCTGGCAAACCCGAATGCGCTACTTTTGGCAAATGCCTGCTTCGATACGGTGCATAAGATTGGTATGCCCGAGGCGCGAATTACACTTGCCGAAACAACCATATATCTCGCAACCTCGCAGAAGAGCAACTCGGCATATATGGCTATAAACGAGGCTCTTGCATTTGTGCAGAAGGATATCAATTTGCGTCCTGTGCCGTTGCATCTGCGCAATGCCGTAACCGACCTGATGGCGGAGCAGGGCTATGGCGATGGCTATAAGTATGCTCACGACTACGAGGGTAATTTTGTGGAGCAGGAGTTTATGCCGGAGTCGCTCAAAGGTAAGCAA
>JAZOBZ010000095.1:0-10389 GCA_045596245.1 Alistipes sp.
CGGTTAGCCTTCAACTCGTTAAGACGCTTAATCTGGCTCTCGCGAACTGCGGTGTTATCCACAGCGAGGATATCGATTGGAGCCTCCTTAGCAAGGCGGTACTCGTTCAAACCGATAATCTTCTGCTCGCCCGAGTCGATACGAGCCTGAGTACGAGCTGCTGCCTCCTCGATACGCATCTTAGGCACACCGGTCTCGATAGCCTTTGCCATACCGCCAAGCGACTCAACCTCCTCAATCAAAGCCCATGCCTTGTGTGCAATCTCGTTGGTGAGGCTCTCAACATAGTACGAACCTGCCCAAGGGTCAACTGTACGGCAAACATTGGTCTCCTCCTGAATGTAAATCTGCGTGTTACGAGCAATACGAGCCGAGAAGTCGGTTGGGAGGGCGATAGCCTCGTCAAGAGCGTTGGTGTGGAGCGACTGTGTATGACCGAGTGCTGCACCCATAGCCTCGATAGCTGTACGGCCAACATTGTTGAATGGGTCCTGCTCGGTGAGCGACCAACCCGAAGTCTGCGAGTGGGTACGCAATGCGAGCGAGTTAGGATTCTTAGGCTCGAACTGCTTAACAATCTTAGCCCACAACATACGCGCTGCACGCATCTTGGCAATCTCCATAAAGTGGTTCATACCGATAGCCCAGAAGAACGACAAACGAGGTGCGAAGGCGTCAATCGACATGCCTGCGTTGATACCTGCACGCAAGTACTCCAAACCGTCTGCCAAGGTGTATGCCAACTCGATATCGGCAGTTGCACCAGCCTCCTGCATGTGGTAACCCGAAATCGAAATCGAGTTGAATTTAGGCATATTCTTCGAAGTGTACTCGAAGATGTCAGCGATAATCTTCATCGAGAACTTTGGAGGATAGATATAGGTGTTACGCACCATAAACTCCTTCAAGATATCGTTCTGGATAGTACCTGCCAACTGGTCGAGTGTGCAACCCTGCTCCAAACCTGTAACGATGTAGAATGCGAGAACAGGAAGTACGGCACCGTTCATAGTCATCGACACCGACATCTTGTCGAGTGGAATACCGTTGAACAACACCTTCATATCCTCTACCGAGCAGATAGATACACCTGCCTTACCAACATCACCCACTACGCGAGGGTGGTCAGCATCGTAACCACGGTGAGTAGCGAGGTCGAATGCAACTGAAAGTCCCTTCTGACCTGCTGCGAGGTTACGGCGATAGAATGCGTTAGACTCCTCGGCAGTCGAGAAACCTGCATACTGACGGATAGTCCAAGGACGCATTACATACATAGTAGAGTAAGGACCACGCAAGAATGGTGCAAGACCTGCTGCATAGTTCAGGTGCTCCATACCCTCCAAATCTGCCGCTGTATAGTTATCCTTTACGGGTATCTGCTCGGCAGTGAGCCAAGGCTCCTTCGCCTCAGCGTGGCAAGCAGCTGCGCCGCCTGCATATTTCAATTCTGCAAATTTTGCTCTCATGTTAATTTCCTCCTTCGATTAGATACCCATCTGTGCCAAGTAGCCCTTCAATGTTTCGAGGACATTGCTCTTGACGCTGATAAAGTTGTTAATACCCTTTGACTGCAACTCCTCGGTGCAAGCAGGTGCGCCGGCAACTACAAGGATAGCCTTGCCACCGAGCAACTCCTTAACCTTTGGAGCAACCTCTGCGTAGTCATCGTCCGAAGCACAAACGACTACGATTTCAGCCTTCGATGCGAGTGCTGCCTCAACACCCTCCTCAACCGACTTGAAGAAGTTGTTGTCAATTACGCGAATACCTGCGCATGCGAAGAAGTTACAAGAGAACTGTGCGCGTGCGCGAGCCATTGCCAAGTTGCCGCAAGTGAGCATAAATGCCTTAGGCTCTTTACCGCTGCGGTCAACACCCAAACGCATCGACTCGAATGCCATAGCACCACGATATGGGGTGATTACATTCTCATTCTCTACGCGAGTTACAGCCTCTGCCGAAACAGCAGCGTCAGCAACCTCGGTAAAGTTAGGATATTGGTTTGCACCGAGCAAAATCTGACGGCGAGTAGCCACAGCCTTATCCTTTGCAGCAGCCGAAGCCTTCACGCGCTCTACGATGAAGCCTGCTTTGAGAGCCTCCTCGTAGCCACCCTTCTCCTCAACTTCGAGGAAGAGTTTCCAAGCCTCGTTAGCGATGCTGTTGGTCAAATTCTCGATGTAGTACGAACCTCCGGCAGGGTCAATAACCTGGTCGAAGTGCGACTCGTGCTTCAAGAGGAGCGACTCGTTACGAGCGATACGATACGAGAACTCCGATGGCTCTGCGTACGAGTGGTCGAATGGAAGAACCTCCAACGAGTGAACACCTGCGATAGCAGCCGACATAGCCTCGGTAGTACCACGCAACATATTTACATAAGGGTCGTAAGCGGTCTGGTTCCAAGCCGAAGTGCGAGCGTGAGCGTACAACTTGCAAGAGCAGTTGCATGCAGGCTCATACTTCTTCACGATGTTCGCCCACAAAAGACGAGCAGCGCGGAACTTAGCCATCTCCATAAAGTAGTTCGAAGTAACGGCGAACGAGAAGCGAATCTTGCGAGCCACCTCATCAACGGTGCAACCCTCCTCCATCAACCATACGAGATAGTCGTGAGCAGCAGCTAAGGAGAATGCC
Organism: Alistipes sp.; assembly: GCA_045596245.1. Taxonomy (GTDB): domain Bacteria; phylum Bacteroidota; class Bacteroidia; order Bacteroidales; family Rikenellaceae; genus Alistipes. Next base: position 2,641 of record JAZOBZ010000095.1, read on the forward strand.
AACTCCTCAACGATGGTCGAACCAGCGTCAGAGAAGTAGTGTCCCGAAACGGTGATTACGCGCACCTTCTTGTACTCCTGTGTAGCCTTAACGAGCGAAACCAAAGCCTCGCAGTCGCAGCAAGCACCCTTTACGGTCATACCCTTAACGAGTGGGTCCAAGGCGATGTTCAGACGAAGGTCAGCCTTTGCTACACCCTCCTTCTCAGCCTTTGCCAAAATCAACTCGCCTGCCTTTGCAGCGAACTTTCCGCAAACTGTTACATCAACAGCAGGGAGTACGATACCTGCCAAGAGAGCGTCAATGCTCTCTGCGGTAGGCTCAACCTCAGCATCGCAGAAGCAGAAACCGAGCGAATCAACACCCGACTCCAACATTGCAAGAGCAGTAGCGTTAGCCTCTTTAGGGCAAGCCACTTTGATAGTTTGGTGAGTAAGCCAAGTGTTGTCAGTGCTTACGCCACGCAAATAAGGGAACTCACCAGCCTGAGCACCCAAAGTTTCAAGACCTTCAAGGTTCTCGGCGCGGTAGTATGGGCGAAGGTTAAAACCCTCGTTTGTACGCCATACCAACTTACGCTCGTAGTCGGCACCTTTGAGGTCGGCAGTTATCGCAGCCTCCCATGCCTCGGTCGAAACCGGTGGGAACTCGGCGAATAACTTTTCACGATTGTTTGTTGCCATAATTTTTTAATTTAGTTTAGGGTAAAAAATATAATTTTTTATAGTAAAAGCCTTATGCTTGCTCTAAAATCGTGTAAAGATAACAAAAATTTTTTAGATTGTTACAAAATTAACACAAAAAATTGGGCAATTGCTATTTTTACAACCGCCCAACATCATTTTTCGTTATAAAGTTACTCCTTTTCAAATACCAGCACTGCCAAGTCGTACTGTCCGAGCGATACACTCTTACCACTATCTGCAACCTTTGCATTGCCGAGTGTCGAAGCCTCCACAAAGCGATAACCCGGCACCGAAATCGAGGTTGTAAGCACACCCTTATCGAACTCGTTTGTAGCCACTACCGCCATTCTCTTCTCTCCGAAGAAGCCCTTAGCCTGCACCGCTTTGTTCGAGTTCTCAAAACCGAAAATATCGCGGAAAGTGCCGAGCATCAAGCAGTCTGTATAGCGGTTGCGAATAGCATTAACCTTCGCCAAATATGCCTGATAGTGAGGTGTGTCATCAATCAAACCACGACAGCGCCAGATTTCGATATCGTTACATAAACCCTTCAAAAGTGTCATATTCACACGGCGCTCAATATCGCTGTCATCGCGAATGTTTCTATCCGAGAAGATGACCTCTGGGAATGTATAGCGGAATAACTCCGAGAAGTTCTCCTTGCCATGACGAATACCTGTAATATGGACAAAATCAACAAACTGCGCAGTATAGTCAGCCAACTGCTCTGTTCCATAACCGAAGTCTGGCTCATACCTTTTTTCGAGGTAGTCGCGCATATATTTAAGAGTCTGTCCCTTGTCGTAAATCAATCGATTGTTAGGTACGGCGTATCCGAGTTTTGTTGACCAAGGCAACTTCTGCTGGAAGCCTATTCCGAGTTGGTCATAGAACACCGCATTTGCACCATTACGATGTGCGCGGTCAGCCATCTCCACCAACTTGTCGCGCCATACTTGATGACGGGTATCTGCCATAACAAATGTTACCGCCTGATACTCTGCCAACCACGAACCCATACCCGAAAAGCGATACTGGTCGGCAATCTCTGTGCCCGAAGGACTCTTATAACTGATGCGCTTACCCTCGCCACTCTTGTAGAATTCACTTTCGGTATCAATGAGCTGACCATTGTAGTACATAATCAACTTCTGACCACTCTTCTTGAACCTCTCAATAGCCTTGCGCCAACCTTCATCACCGCCTTGGCTCTCGTCAGGTGAGTAGGCAGGATTTCCTCTATCCATACCCTCATTCCACCAACCAAAGGCAAACACCGCATCAGCATCTACGCTCTCGCCCACCTTTTGCATACGACCATAGAGGTCGGAATACTTATAGAGATATTTACCGTATTGATGTTTGAAGATAACACGCTGCCACGACTTCATCTCGCGAATCCACTGCGGAGCCTCGTGATGATCCCACCACGAAGAGCGCACCCACTTACCATACTTATCGGCAGCCGAATGCCAAGTTCCCGAGTACGGCGAGAGAACATAGCTGTCATTTACCCACTTCTCACCCTCAAAACACTGCGGGTATTTGAATAGACCAAACTCCAACTCGGAAAATTTACCCTCCTTGTCGGCATAAAGTCGCAAACCGTGCCAAGTATCCTGAATCAATGGGTCGTGGCTACCAACATACAAACCTTGCTTCTCACCTGCCAAAATATAACAATTCATAGACGCGTTTGCTCCGTAACGACAATCGTATTGACGGAAAATCTGCGCAGGAGTACGATATGGAATTTTATTGCCATTCGCCATAATTGCCTCTCTCGGATTCTCGTAGAAACGACCTCCTCCCCACGATAAAATCAGATTGTGGTCCTCAGGCAATTGTGTATTGCGCACCAACGGATATTGCAACTCGCGCACAACGCTATCGTCCACTCCATTCTCCACGGCAGAGGCAAAGTGCACATTCTCGCCTTCGAGTGAGATTGTAAGCTGCAATTTGATAGGCTCGTATTTACCTCGTACAACGAGTTTATCGTAGCTAAGCACGATGCTCTTGCCATCGCACTCCACCTGTGGCTTGCTATCGCCACCGATAACCTCAATCTCCTGCTCTGCTCTTGTGTCGTAGTACATACGCCACAAGTAGCCACCCGAAGCGTAGTTGTGTCCTGTGGTTAGGTTCTTTAATGTTACAAGTTCGCCCTTTGCACTAATAGCGACCTCGACCTTGTCGTTCTTCAACACAAAATCTTTGGCACTTGCAGAGTAACAAAATAGACTACACAAAAGCAGCAATGCCAGCGTTTTCATCTTTTTCATTCTATTTATGTTTTATTGGTTATATATATTCTGTCGCAAATATATTAAATATAATCATATAAAGCAAATCATAGTAAACCATAGTTGCAAAACTGTTTGTTTATTGTTTTTCGATAATTCAAGAGTGACAAACTAAATCAACCTCACTACTGTCTTATCGTTTTTCGATAATTCGGATAATTTTTAAGCCCTAAAAATGCAAGTTTTCCGTTTTCCGCTTTCCGTTTTCCGTTTTTTTCTCTATCTTTGCATCACACAAGCAAAACAGAAAAGTTATGTCGTTACTACGATTCAAAATGTTCGAGAAGGCACTCGACCACAAACCGGTTGAGGTAAAGGCTCCTTCGCGCAATCCGTCAGATTACTTCGGAACAATGGTATTTGGTCGTCATCAGATGCGCAAATACCTGAACAAGCAGATATACGAGGCTCTGCTCGACACCATCGAGAACAATACTCCTCTCTCGGCAGATATTGCCGAGGCTGTGGCAGCAGGAATGCGCCAGTGGGCTCTCGAAAATGGTGCAGACCACTACTGCCATTGGTTCCAGCCACTTACGGGTGGAACAGCCGAAAAGCACGACTCCTTTGCCGAGCCCGATGGAATGGGCGGTATGCTCGAAGAGTTCTCGGGCAAGGTGCTTGTTCAGCAGGAGCCTGATGCATCGTCTTTCCCAAGCGGCGGTATTCGCAACACCTTCGAGGCGCGCGGTTACTCGGCATGGGACCCGACATCGCCTGCATTTATCGTAGATACAACACTCTGTATCCCTACCGTATTTATATCATATACGGGCGAGGCACTCGATTATAAGACACCTCTGCTCCGTTCTATCACAGCAGTATCAAAAGCAGCTACGGAGGTATGCCACTACTTTGACCGCAGTGTCGAGCGAGTAAAGGTGTTCCTCGGTTGGGAACAGGAGTATTTCTTGGTTGATGATGCTCTCTGGTCGGCTCGCCCTGACCTTGTGCAGACAGGTCGTACCCTTATGGGACACGAGTCGGCAAAGAATCAGCAGTTGGACGACCACTACTTCGGTGCTATTCCGCAGCGCGTACTCGCCTTTATGAAGGATTTGGAGTATGAGTGCTTAAAACTCGGTATTCCGCTAAAAACACGCCATAACGAGGTTGCTCCCAACCAATTCGAGTTGGCTCCGATATACGAGGAGGCAAACCTTGCAAATGACCACAATCAATTGTTGATGACCGTAATGGGTAAGGTTGCAACCCGCCACCACTTCCGAGTGTTGTTGCACGAAAAACCATTCAAGGGTATCAATGGCTCAGGAAAGCACAATAACTGGTCGCTCGGCACAAATACAGGAGTAAATCTACTCAAACCCGGGCGTACAGCATTCGAGAATTTGCAGTTTATAACATTCCTCGTAAATGTTATTGCTGCCGTACATCGCCACAACGGATTGTTGAAGGCTTCGGTGATGAGTGCATCAAACGAGCATCGTCTGGGTGCAGGCGAGGCGCCTCCGACAATTATCTCGACCTTCCTTGGAACGCAGATTTCGGAGGTACTCGACAAGATTGAACAGTCGCTTGACAACGAGGATATCCGCTTCGACTCGAAGAATGTATTTCGCATGGGTGGTTTGACGCAGATTCCATCACTCTTGCTCGACAATACCGACCGCAACCGTACCTCGCCATTTGCCTTCACAGGTAACCGCTTTGAGTTCCGCGCGGTAGGCTCTTCGGACAACTGTGCCGATGCGATGATTGTGCTCAATACCGCTGTTGCCGAGGCACTTATCGACTTCCGCAAGAGAGTTGATGCCCGTATCGCCAAGGGCGAGAAGAAGGATAAGGCGATATATGAGCGTCTGCGCGAGTTGATTCGTGAGTGCAAGGCTATCCGCTTCGATGGTAATGGCTACTCGGAGGAGTGGCGCAAGGAGGCGGAGCGCAGAGGTCTTGACTGCGAAACATCAGCACCACTTGTACTCGACCGCTATCTCGACAATCAGACCATTGAACTCTTTGGGAAGATGGGCGTATATAGCGAGAAAGAGTTGGAGGCTCGCACCGAAATCAAGTGGGAGCAGTATGTTAAGAAGATTCAAATCGAGGCGCGTGTATTGGGTGAGTTGGCAATGAATCATATTGTACCTATCGCATCGCGCTATGAGGATATCTTGTTGGATAAGGTGTGGAAGATGCGTCAGATAGGAATGAAGTCGAAGAGTGATGACGAGTTGATAAACCTTATACAGAGGCGCACAGCCTTAATACAGAAGTTGGTGTCGGATATGATTGAGGCTCGCAAGAGGGCGAATGTAATCGAGAACACTCGCGAGAAGGCGATAACATATCACGACACTGTAGCTATCTATTTCGACAAGATTCGTACCGAGATTGACAAACTCGAAGAGGTTGTAGATGATCAGATTTGGACGCTGCCGAAATATAGAGAAATCCTGTTTGTGAAGTAATTTCACAAACAGGATTTCAACTACTTATTATAGGGTGTTCGCTACAAAAGTGCGTCAATCTTAGCCTTCAAATCAGCCTTGTTGATAGCGCCTACATGCTTATCAACAATCTCACCACCCTTGATAAATACGAGAGTAGGGATATTACGAACACGGTACGAAGCGGTGATATCATCGCACGAATCTACATCGCACTTGCCGATATTCACCCTGTCGGCATACTCCTCTGCCAACTCTTCAACGATTGGAGCTACCGCACGGCAAGGACCGCACCACTCTGCCCAGAAATCAATTACCAACGGCTTGCTATCCGATAGCAACGCCTCATAGTTCTCATTTGTAATGTTAAGTGCCATAATCTTTTAAATTTTTTATTGGTTTACTGTTATTGTATATTGTAGATTATATTTCTCAATAAAGTGCAACAACTCTTGTGTAAGTGCTACATGATACTTGCGTGCAAGGGTTGTAACATATATCTTCTCCTGCAAATCTTGAATCGAAAATTTCATCGCAACCTTGCCCTTCGAGGATTTGCAAATCTCGACCAACTCATCGACAAACTCCTTTGTTATGGTTTCGATAGGGAGATAGAACTTTATATCTCGTACGCTATCTCTCACATCGGAGAGTTGAGTAACAGACGACACTTTGAACTCTAACTCCTCCGGATTGGAGTATGGTCGCACCTGTACACGCCCCTGAATAAGCAGGAAATAGTCTTTGAACATTCGGGTACGGAACATCTCATAATCCTTGCGGAAGAAACGGAACTCCTTCGAGCCATTATAGTCCATTACAACCATTGAACCGGCGGGTGTTCCATTTTTAAGATAAAACTCACGCGTATCTGTCACTATACCTGCCACTACAACCTCCTTGCCACGATACTTTTCAAGGTCCGAAAGGTCTGAAAGCGAGCATTTGCATAGCGAATTGATAATTAATTTGTACTCATCAAGAGGGTGAGCCGAAAGATACATTCCTATCAACTCCTTCTCTTTGTTCAGGAGTTCGAGTTGTACGGCATCGCCACGCATAGGTATTGCCGGCTTCTGAATATCGATGATGCCGCTATCACCACCGAAAAGGCTCTGCTGAGCATTGTTGCGCTCCGATTGAATACGAGAGCCGTAGCGTACCAAGGCATCTACAAAATTTGATTCGTCACGCTCATCTACCACAGCGAGGAACTTGCCACGCGAGAAGTCGATTATCGAGTCGAAACCTCCCGCCATTGCGATATTCTCGAAACATTTGCGGTTTACGGCTGTATAGTTGGTTCGCTCGCAGAAGTCATATATATCTTTGTATGGACCACTCTTTTCACGCTCGGCAATAATCGAATTTACGGCCGCCTCACCTACGCCCTTAATCGCTGCCAAACCGAAACGGATATCACCCTTGTCGTTAGCCGAGAAGCGCATCTGCGACTCGTTGATGTCGGGCGATAGTACGCTGATACCCATTCGGTTGCACTCCTTCATGTATAGCTCCAACTTATCGATATTTCCGAGGTTGGCACTGAGCAATGCTGCCATATACTCCGAAGGATAGTTGGCTTTGAGGTAGGCAGTTTGATATGCCACCCACGAGTAGCAAGTGGCGTGCGACTTGTTGAAGGCATACGATGCAAACTTAACCCAATCCTCCCAAATCTTTTCGAGAATCTTCTTGTCGTGTCCGTTGGCTGTTCCGCCCTTCAAGAACTTCGGCTTCAACTCCATCAACTTGGCAAGAATCTTCTTACCCATCGCCTTACGCAGCGTATCCGCCTCGCCTCGTGTGAAGTTGGCAAGAAGTCGCGAGAGCAACATCACCTGCTCCTGATATACCGTAATGCCGTAAGTATCTTTGAGATACTTCTCCATGATAGGTATATCGTAAACGATAGGCGCTCTACCATGCTTACGGTTGATAAAGTCCGGAATATAATCCATCGGTCCCGGACGATAGAGGGCGTTCATTGCGATAAGGTCCTCGAAAACCGTAGGCTTCAATTCGCGCAGATACTTCTGCATGCCGTCAGACTCGAACTGGAATGTTCCGAGTGTATGACCTGCACAGTAGAGGTCGTAGGTCTTCTTGTCGTCGATAGGAATCGTATCGACATCGACCTCAATACCCTTCGTGCGACGAATATTCTCCACCGCATCCTTCATGATCGAGAGGTTTTTCAGACCGAGGAAGTCCATCTTGATAAGACCTGTATCCTCGATTACCGAACCCTCGTATTGTGTTACGAGCATCTTTTCGCCCCTCTCTTTGTCGTCAGCGGTCGAAACAGGTACCCAATCGGTAATGTCGTCACGACATATAATTGTTCCG
>JAZOBZ010000096.1:0-12118 GCA_045596245.1 Alistipes sp.
AAGGTAATTTTGATTATGAAATATATAGCACCAGAATTTGATATTTACGAGGTTGTTGCCGAGCGCGGCTATGGCGATAGCGTGACACTACCCGGATTCGAGGTAGATTCAGACGAATTAACCTTCTAAGTGAAGATTTTAAGTTAATTTTTTCATTGGTGGAAGCTCTGCGCAGTGATGCGCGGAGCTTCCTTTTTAGTGAGGAGAGAGGAGAGAGGAGAGAAATGCAAAATTCAAAATGCAAAATGCAAAATGCAAAATGCAAAATGCAAAATGCAGAATGCAGAATGCAAAATGCAGAATGCAGAATGCAGAATTATGGGGTAAAAATTATAAATTTTTAGTGGCTGTTGACATTATTGACGAAAGACGAGAGACGAGAGCGACAGACCCCACCGGCTTTCAGCCACCTCCCCTAACTTAGGGGAGGAATATAAAAAGTGATAGATAACTATTGTCCCCCTAAATTAGGGGGACGAGCGAAGCGGAGGGGGTATGTAAAAAGCCAATGGCCAATGGCTCCCCCCCCTCATGGGTATCGAAAACAATACCCGTCAATATGGTGTAACGCAAAAAAAACCTAAATTGTCAATTGTCAATTGTCAATTCGTCAATTGTCAATTTCAAAAAGTTAATAGCTTTTTAGTTTTTTGAACTCCTACCATTATCACGGCGCAAGTTTTTTAGGGGCGTTAGTGTCGTTAAGGGCGTTAGAGGTGCGCTTGAAATTCTTAATTTTTAATTCTTAATTTTTAATTTTTAATTCTTTCAGCGCACCCCTAAAAAACTTGCGCCGCGATAAGAATAAGAGTTCGCAAAACAATTAAAAAGCCATTGGCTGATACAACCAATGGCTAAAATAGGGTAAGCATTAATATGAAAACTAATGCTTTATATCCTTTACTCGCAACTGCAAAGTGGACTTGCCTCGATAGTTGTTTTCCACTATCTGATAGCATATATCTATCGGATTACGACCACGCACCCACTCGTAGTGAGCTGGCTGCTGAAATGCTATTGCAGGCATTCGCACCATAGGTGCTGAGAGTTGAGTCAAATCCATGCGAAGATGCTCGGAATCTGCACCTACCAACTTTGCATCGCCACCATTTACACACTTCTCTGATGCGAAAACAGGCAAATTATTACCCGGTCCAAATGGCTGGAAACGATTTAACTCTCGGAAGAAATTTGGAGTGATATCCGAGAACGAAAGCATACTATCAATTTCGACCTGTGGGATAAGACTGCGCGGATCGATATTATCCTCCACATATTGGTTGAATCGGCGCTTAAACTCAGACACATTCTCAGGTCGCATGGTCAATCCTGCTGCGTACATGTGTCCGCCGAAGTTCTCCAACAAATCGGAGCAAGACTCTACCGCTTGATAGAGGTCGAAACCCGGTATAGAGCGAGCCGAACCCGTAACAAAGCCATTACTCATAGTAAGCACTACGGTAGGGCGGTAGTAGGTCTCGATAAGGCGCGATGCCACAATACCAACAATGCCCTTCATCCACTTAGGATTGTAGATTACGGTGCTCTTCTGTGCCTTCAACTGCGGATTGTTCTCCACAAAGTCGTGCGCCTCCTGCGTTACGCTGCGGTCGATACTCTTGCGGTCCTGATTGAAGTTGTCAATCACATCGCCGAACTCTCGTGCAGCCTCCTCGTCACCCTCAACGAGCAGTTTTACTGCGGCATACCCGCCCGAAGGTACCGAATCCTCCGGATACTCGTCCATACGCATACGGCCCGCTGCATTGATGCGAGGCCCAATTTTAAAGACAATATCGTCAATGGTGATATTATGCTCCTCCAAGCCGCAAATGCGAATTATCGAAGAGAGTCCCTCCGAAGGAGAAGCATTGAGTATCTTCAAACCATAGTGCGCCAAGATGCGATTCTCATCGGTCAGCGCAACAATATCCGAGGCGATACTTACAACCAAAAGATCGAGCAATGGTTCAATCTCACTGAATGAAATGTTGTGCTTCTGTGCATACGCCTGCACCAACTTAAAGCCCACACCACAACCTGACAACTCATCGAAAGGATAGTTGCAGTCATTGCGTTTCGGGTCGAGAACTGCTACGGCACGAGGAATCTCCTCAGCCGGAAGATGATGGTCGCAGATTATGAAATCCACCCCTTTCTGTGTTGCATAGTCCACCTTCTCGACAGCCTTAATACCACAATCGAGGGCGATGATAAGTTTCACTCCCTTCTTTGCGGCAATGTCGATACCCCTCTTCGAAATACCGTAACCTTCGGTATAACGGTCAGGGATGTAGAACATCAGGTTGTTATGCCCGATGTGGCGGAGAAATTTATATACGAGCGCAACGGCAGTTGTGCCATCTACATCGTAGTCGCCATAGACCATAATCTTCTGGTTTTTGGCAACCGCCTCCTCCAACCTCTCGACCGCACGCTCCATATCTTTCATCAGGAACGGATTGTGCAAATCTTCGAGGCGAGGATTGAAAAACTTCTTCGCTTTGTCTACTGTGTCTATGCCTCTTTGTACCAATAGGTTCGCCAATACCGTAGGGATTCTCAATGAGGTGGCAATGTGGTCCACTGTCAAAGAGTTGCCCTGTGGTTTGACTACCCACCTTTTCTGAATAGGCATACTCGTTAAATTTTATTATTATATATTTTTTCAATTTTTTTTCGTTTTTAAGTTTTCCGAACTCCTGCCCTTGTCACGGCGCAACCTTTCTGGGGGCGCACTTTCAGTGCTTACTGAGGGCGGGCGTTCCGCCCTTGCTGGGGGCGCTCACTTCGTTCGCTTTATGGGGAGCGCCGCAGGCCTAAATAAAAATACCTTTAATTGTCAATTATCAATTGTCAATTGTCAATCTGAGACCCCATCTCTCGTCTAGTCTCGTGTTAGCCCAAAGTTTGCGAGCAGCTTCTCGCAAAGCACCTTGCTTGCCTCTTCGAACGAAACCTCACGACCGAGCTCCTTTGTGATGGAAGTTACCCCCTTATCGACAAAGCCGCACGGATTAATCATTGTGAACCATTTGAGGTCGGTTGCGGCGTTGAGTGCCAAGCCGTGCATAGTAACAAATCGTGATGCCTTAACGCCTATTGCGCAAATTTTTCGCCAATTGCGCTGCAACTTCTCGCCTGCCGAGTTTTCTGCTTCGTCACAGAGCCACACCCCCGTAGCACCCTCCAAACGGCGACCTTCGATGCCATATTCGGCTACTGTTTCGATAATGCTCTGCTCCAACAGTTCGATATATCGGCGCAGACCAATACCCAACTTTTCGAGGTCAAGGATAGGATAACACACCACCTGCCCCTCGCCATGAAAAGTTATATCTCCCCCTCGGTCGATATGATAAAACTCTGCTCCGAGAGCCTTCAATCGTGCCTCGTCAATCAGCATATTACTCATATTGCCACTCTTGCCGAGTGTATATACCGCAGGGTGCTCCACAAAAATTATCGTGCCGACAAAATCATAATCACCGTCCTGCTTTGCAAGCAGGTCGTTGAAGAGTTGTCGCTGGTACTCCCAACACTCCTTGTAAGGCATTCGCCCTACCCATTTACACTCGACACGCATACTTATAATTCAAAATTCAGAATGCAAAATGCAAAATGCAAAATTAACAAGTGCAGAATGCAAAATTCTGAACAACAACCTATTTCAAATCGAGATGTGGGCAAAGACACTTATCGTGCCGCTTTGATGGAGGAGATAGCCTCGTCAGCGAGGTACGATGAACGCACCAATGGCCCGCTTGCGCAGTAGTCGAAACCCATGTCGAGAGCTATTTGTCGGTATCGCTCGAAGGTTTCGGGGGTGATATATTCCGCAACAGGAACCTGCTCCTCCGAAGGTCGAAGATACTGTCCGAGGGTTACAATCTTTACGCCTGCATCGCGCAAGTCACGCAAGGTCTGCAACACCTCCTCTTCGCTCTCGCCAAGTCCAACCATCAATCCGCTTTTGGTCGTTACCCCTCGCTCGCTCATATAGCGCAATGCCGCCAACGAAGTGCGGTATGTCGCTTTTGCTCGAACTACGGGAGTAAGACGCTCCACGGTCTCGATGTTGTGCCCGATAATGTCGGGCATTGATGCCATCACCACCTCCAACGAGGCAGGCTTTGCATCGAGGTCCGGAATAAGAAGCTCAATTGTTGCGTTTGGATTCTTCGCTTTGATGGCCTCTACGGTCTGCGCCCAATGCGCCGCACCGCCATCAGCCAAGTCATCACGAGTAACAGAAGTTACGACAACATGCCTAAGTCCCATAAGGTTTACACTCTCTGCCACCTCTTGTGGCTCTACCGGATTTGGCGGCAACGGTTTGCCTGTTTTGGTTGCGCAAAAACGACAACCTCTGGTACATACATCGCCCAAAATCATGAATGTAGCAGTTCGCTTGCTCCAACATTCCGCCTTATTCGGGCATCGTCCGCTGCTGCAAATCGTATGGAGAGAGTGTTCGCGCACTATACGAGCCACCTCCGCAAAAGTATCGCTTTTGTGGAGTCTGATTTTTAGCCATTCAGGCTTTCTCGCAGGCACTTTTTCACCATACAACTTCGGCATTTTTCTATTAAGTTCACTATTCCTATTGGCGCAAAGTTACAAATAAAAATCGAGAATTAAAAATTAAGAGTTAAGAATTTGCAAAATTTGTAAAAAGTGTTAAAGGAAAACCCTTTTCTTTCAAAAACAGAGCACAAAAAAGGGTGCTGCATAAACGCGCTGCAATGTATGTATGGCAAAGAGAATAATCAATAATATAACAATCTTTATGCTACCAATTCTTTCCAGAATCATTCTCATTATACCAATTTTAGAGTTACACACATTACAAATGTGCAAACATTTTCATAAAACTAAATTGTTTTTAGAAATTATTTATGGTCATTACATAAAAATTAAATACCTTTGTGGCGAACGAATATATAGAGATTTATGCGAAAATTTGTATTGCTCATTGCAAGTATTATCTGCATAGTAACGCTATGCTCCTGCGAGAAAAACAACTCAACACCGACCGAATTGGCAGTAGTTGTAGGCAGTTGGCACATGAAAAGTTTCTGTGGAGCAGATGCCGATATAGACCTATACATCAGATTTTCCCGCAACAACACATTTAAAATACTGCAACGCACGAATAGCCTTGAATATACAGAGTATAACGGCACATACGAAATTGATGACGAAAACTCCATAATCTCAGGCGTATATAGTGATGGTGAGAGTTGGACAGACAGTTACCGATTCAGCCTAAACAGCGACAATGAGCTTGTGTTGGAGAGTTTGAACAGCGCAGAAATATCAGTGTATGAATCCGCCACCATGCCAAAATTACCAACACTGCAAAAACTGCAAAGCATAAGCATTGACACCAGAACAGCCAAACCATTATAGAGATTTTGTTATGAAGAGAAGACAATATATAATTTTAGCATCTATTCTGTTCTGTATCGGCACCACTCTATTGTGGGGCTGTACGGCAGACTTGGAGGATAAATCTATCCAAACCGATATTACACCTTCCGATAAAATTATAAACAGCGCAAGCGATGCTGTCGGGGGTTCTATTATAGTACTATTCAACGAGTCGGCAGAGAGCCGTTTGGCAGAGTGCGCTACGCGCAGTGGTGCAACACGCAGTGGCGTGGCAGGAGTTGATGCAATTTTAGACAAGGTCGGGGGATATGCCGTAGAACCCATATTTGTCGTAACAGACAAGAATCGTGAAAAGGTTCACTCTATGGGATTACATCTATGGTATGAACTCTGTTTTGATAAAGATAGCGATATCGAAGCCATAGCGACTGAGTTAGCAGCAGTAGGTGAGGTTATGAGAGTGCAATATGCGCAAAATGCCTATCGCATAAATAAGCCACAACAAATATCTATCTCGCAGGAGCATATCTCCCGTAGTCTATCCTCAACGCTCAATTCACAGCAGGATTCGCCAATTCCGTTCAACGACACATATCGGGGTTATCAGTGGTCATTGAGAAATGCAGGTCTCTATTCGTATGTATCTAATGCGGGTTACACCAATAATCTGCCATCACCAATCACAGAGGCGGATATCAATGTTGTGCCTGCTTGGAAGTTATGCAAGGGAGACCCTTCAATTGTTGTAGCCGTAATGGACGAGGGTATAATGTATAGACACGAAGACCTCGTGGATAATATCTGGATAAACAAGAAGGAGAAAAATGGTACCACAGGTATTGATGATGATGACAACGGATATATAGACGATATATATGGCTGCAACTTCGTCTTTCTCGATGGTGAGATATCATGGGACCACGACAACGACACAGGACACGGCACCCATGTAGCGGGAATTATATCTGCCATGAATAACAATAACAAAGGAATAAGCGGCATAGCCGGAGGAAGTGGCAAAAAAGATGGCGTAAAGTTGATGTCGATACAGATATTCTGGGGTAATGGCAACGCCAACAGCGCGAATATAGCCAAAGGTTTTCAGTATGCCGCAGACCATGGAGCTCATATTATGCAGTGTAGTTGGGGCTGGGAGAAAGGCTCGCCAACCAATGACAATAGTTACAAGAGCTATTTCAGAGTTGAAGCCCAGGCAATAGACTATTTTGTAAAATATGGTGGAACGGAAGATGGGCCGATAGATGGGGGTGTTGTAATCTTTGCCGCGGGCAACTCTGGCAAAAACACTCCTGCATACCCGGCAGCCTACGAGCCATGCGTTGCCGTTGCAGCATTTACTCCGGCACTAAAACCTGCATACTACTCCAATCACGGAGTAGGAACAGATATAGTGGCTCCCGGTGGCGAATTACTCTATACTAATGGAGCCATACTTTCTACTCTACCTGCTAAATTCGGAGATGAAGCGTGCGGCTTGAAGTACGGATTGATGCAGGGAACATCGCAGGCATGTCCACATGTTTCGGGTGTTGCGGCACTCGGTCTGTCGTATGCCAAGAAGTTGGGCAAACGATACACAGCAAAAGAGTTTCGCTCAATGCTACTCTCGGCAACTAACGATATCGAGCCATACCTAACCGGCTCAGTGGTGGCATCGCAGTATAATATAAATATGGATTATCCCACCTATAAAGGCAATCTTGGTGCAGGATATATAGATGCCTACAAGCTACTTTTGCAGATTGATGGTACTCCTTATACCGTAGTAACACAAGGCAGAGAGTGCGAGATAGAACTCGCACCATACTTTGGTGATGGTGTTTACAACGCAGAACTATCGAAGATAGAGATTTCCGATGAGGATAAAGAACTTATCGGTCTCGGCGACTGCATATACAACGAAGGAAAGCTTGTGGTAACATGCTCGAACAATGGCGTGGCCACATTCACGATAACACTACTTATTGGCGGTGGCTCACTTGAAGATGGCTCAAAACCATATCCTACGGAGGTTACCAAGAAATTTGTCGTCATGTCGCGCAAGACAACTGCTACCAATGGAGGTTGGTTGTAGTAGATAAAACGCCACCATCGAACCGAGTAGAAGTTCTCCACCAAGTAGTATAGTATATGGTCAATTAAAGTGCCGATTTTGCGCGTTTTGCCATCGCGGAGGCAAAAACAAAATCATTCAACTCCTTGTTGTCGGCGTGAAGAATATCCTCTTTGGTGCCTTCCCACCACTTCTTGCCCTGATGGATATAGACGATTTTTTCGCCAATCTCCATTACGGAGTTCATATCGTGAGTATTGATGATGGTGGTGATATTGTACTCTACGGTGATATCGTGGATAAGATTATCAATCACGATTGAGGTCTGCGGGTCCAAACCCGAGTTTGGTTCATCGCAGAAGAGGTATTTCGGGTTTAGTACTATCGCACGAGCAATAGCAGCACGCTTAATCATACCGCCCGACAACTCTGACGGATAGAGGAGTCCTGCGTGAGATAGCTCCACGCGCTCCAAGCACTCCTTAACGCGCTTATCCTTCTCGGCAGAGGATTTATTGGTAAACATATCGAGTGGCAGACGCACATTCTCATATACTGTCGAGGAGTCAAGCAACGCTCCACCCTGAAAAATCATACCCACCTCACGGCGCACCGCCTTACGGTCGGCAAAAGAGAGGGCAGTATAATTCTTATCATCGTAGAATATACTACCACTATCGGGCTCGTGAAGTCCGACTAAGGTTTTTAGTAACACAGTCTTACCCGAACCGCTTCGACCAATGATAAGGTTTGTCTTGCCCGATTCAAACTCGACCGAAATATCCTCCAAGATGGTGCGACCATCGAAAGATTTATATATGTGTTCTCCTTTAATCATACTATGTTCGCATTAACTGGGTGATGATAAGGTTTGATATCATAATGGCAATAGAACTTGCCACCACAGCGCGAGTCGAAGCACGACCTACCTCCAACGAGTTGCCTGCGGCATAGTAGCCGTAGAATGCCGAAATGGAGGTTACAAGGAAGGCAAAGACCGCCATCTTAATCAGCGAGTATGTTATTTCGCCCTTGACAAAGCAGTAGTGTAAACCCTCAATATACTCCGAAGGGAGTACAACGCCCGTCATCGCTATAATGTAGCCTCCTACTGTTCCGATTATCATGCTGAACAGAGCCAACAGCGGAAAAGACAACACGGTAGCGATAATCTTCGGCATAATGAGGTACGAAGCGGAGTTTACACCCATAATTTCGAGTGCATCAATCTGCTCGGTAATACGCATTGTACCAATCTCCGAGGCGATATTAGAGCCTACCTTACCAGCCAAGATAATGGCAATAACGGTGGAGGAGAACTCCAAAAACATCGTTTCGCGCGTAGCGTAACCAATCATATACTTCGGGATAAATGGCGACTCCAAGGTGAGTGCCATCTGCAATGTGATAACCGCACCGATAAAGACCGAGATAATCGCCACCAACGGTATCGAATTGATACCGAGAGCCTCAATCTCATTCACTGTACGGCGATAGTAGATACCCATCTTTTCGGGGCGGGAGAAGACCTTGCCCATAAGCACCACATAGCGACCTATCGCTCCAAAAAATTTGCTTAATATCTTCATATTACTGCACACTCACACGACTCTGCTATCGATAGTTATTTGGTTTTATCCTCTTTAATCTCCTTGAAATCGACATATTCGCCGACATCATCGCTCACTCGCTGCTCGGGTTGCTCGGTCTGCACTATCGTAACCTCACCTTCGTTCTTACTCCTCCTATGCCACCACGAATGTTGCGATTGTTGTTGGTATTGCTCACCAGCCTGACGGCGTGCCTCGTCAAATATCTTTTGCTGCTGACGGCGTACACGCCATATAATAATAAGCAGCAATAGGAAGAATATCGCCACAGGAAGAACAAAGATAAGCGACCAAGGTGCAGCTACTACCAATGTAATAATCAGCACTATACCGAATATATTGCGCTTAATAAATTCCCATATTTCGTTCCAAAACATAATTGCACTCTATTGCATAATACATCTGCAAAGATACATAAAAAACTGAAAACGGAAAGCGGAAAACGGAAAACTTTGTGTTCTGTTTTTCGCTTGGAGTGTAAAAACGGAACGCTGCGATTAAGCTGAGGGCAAAGGCTGCTTGCAGTCTTTGCCGAGGCGGAGCAGCGAAGCCCAAAGGGCAACTGACGACAAACCGAGAGCAGAGAGCAAACTTGTTTGCACTATGCCGAGGTGCGAAGGAGGAAAAGCCTGCAAAGCAGGATTAAAGCGGAAAACTTTTAATTAGTGAGTAGTTAAAAACTTTCAGCGCACCCCTAACGACACTAACGCCCCTAACACCCCTAAAAAACTTGCGCCGTGACGAGATTAGGAGTTAGGAAAACGGAAAGAGAGAAAACAGACCGCTACGATTAAGTCGATGACAAAGACTGCTTGCGGACTCCACCAACCTCTCTACTCGTACTTTACCGAGATTTTGTACGGCACACCATTCAACACATCGGTACGACCACTATATTCCGTTCCAAATTTACCCGTTGTGGCGGTTACGGTTGTATTGCATAATACCGACACATACCACCTACCTGCTTTGGGTTTTACGATTGTCAAATTCTTGCTGCAACCTTTATCCGAGCTCTTTTGGGTAGTATTATCGCTGAATGCCAACTCACCCCTCTTGGCGCAGAGAAGAAGGTCGAAATTATCCTCGCCTTCATAGCCTTCGAGCGAAACGACTGCACGCCGACACCTCTTTGGTATTTGTAACTTGAAATGGTGATACTGCTTATCGCCGATACGAGTAAAGTCTGGATTTTTATCCTCTGTGCGCCTATTCATTTCGCGTACCTCATTACCCTCCAATACACCCTTAATCTTTGGTGCAGGGTTGCCGTCCATAGCATAGAGCATCATTGCCGACATATACTCCAAACGCTCACCCTCCTTAACGCTCTCAGGATGTGAGCCACACGATATGACGCGACCTGTTTGCTTATCCTTCTTGTATGCCCACGCACTGATTTTGCCATCAATCTTCACCCTTTTGGTATTCTCGAAGACATAGCGTGTAAGTGGCTCGATAACACCAGGAATAGTCTGGAAGTCCTCGTCTTTGGCAAAGCAACCTCCGTTGTGGCGAACCTCAGCAATATATTTGTCGCGACCGAAGTTGTAGTAGCGCAACAGCGGACTCTTGCGCTCAATAGACATATCAGTCTTGCTTCTGTTGAGACCTGTTCCATAGACACTATGAGGCCACAGGCCATAATACTCTTTGGAATGACGCTTTTTTCTTCCACTTCCACTCGAAGCGAGATAGGCACCTGCGCAAGTACCTACATATCCGCCACCTGCGGCAACATATCTGCGCATCTGCTCCTGTCCTTCGGCAGTCAGCGACTTAGCGTGATTTCCTGCTTTACCGCCATTGACATAAATCATTCTATATCGTGGCGCACCATCTGGATAGAGCAACCAACCGTTTGTATCCTCTTTACTGCCACAGAATATATTGGTCTGAACAAGGGTGTCTTGCTGTGTCAGTTCCTTGTTTTTATTCGATGCGAAGAACTCCAACGACAAACCCAGAAAGTCGGTTGCGGGAAGAGTACGGCGGGAGGTCAAATAGATGCCACCGTCCATAAATACATCTTTGTAGTATCCGCGCCCACTCATCAATACCTCTGTACGATTTTTATCTCTACTACGAGAAACTGCATTGACGGGGAGTAACACCCCCATCAACGCAGTAACCATAACGAGAATTGTAAACTTTTTCATACAATCTCACTACTATGTATCAGTTCTCTTTATATCAATAAGCCGACTACTTGCCGAGCAACTTCTTAACCTCGTTATAGACAGTTTCGCCGTTATAGCCGAACTCTGCATCGAGGACCTTGTAAGGAGCCGAGTGTCCGAAGTGGTCAAGACCGTGAATGTTCTCTAACGAACCAACCAAACCGAGAAGTGTTACAGGCAATCCCGAAGTCATACCGTAGCGAACCACACCTGCCGGCAAGACGCTATCCTGATAAGACTTTGGCTGATCGCGGAACAAGCCCTCACTCGGAACGCTCACAACGCGAACAGCAATACCCTCCTGCATCAATAACTCCGCACCTGCAACCAATGTCGAAACTTCTGAGCCCGAAGCTACCATAACAACCTCCGGATTTGCTGAATCAACAACAACATAAGCACCCTTATACGCCTGCATAGCCTCATCAATACGAGTTGTACGGCTTGGCAATGACTTAATATCCTGACGAGAGAAGATTAAGCCGACAGGACGATGCTCTTCGAGAGCAATCTTCCATGCAGCAACAGTCTCCTCGGCGTCTGCCGGACGAAGGACAACCATCGAGCGCTCGCCCTTGTGGTTATGGAGATGCTCCATCAAGCGAATCTGTGCCTCCTGCTCAATTGGTTGGTGGGTTGGACCGTCCTCACCCACACGGAACGAGTCGTGAGTCCAGATAAAGATTACATGCAAGCCCATCAAAGCCGACAAGCGCACCACAGGCTTCATATAGTCAGAGAATACGAAGAATGTTCCGCAAGCAGGAATAACGCCTCCATGCAGAGCCATACCGTTCATTACACACGCCATAGTGAACTCCGAAACACCCGCTTGGAAGAACTTACCGGAGAAGTCGCCA
>JAZOBZ010000097.1:0-5952 GCA_045596245.1 Alistipes sp.
CCCATGTCTTAAACTATTTGATAAGGCTTGCTATTTCCTCAAATGCTACCAAGTTTTGTTCGCCGGTTGTCATATTCTTAACTGTCGCTTTGCCCTCCGAGAGCTCGTTGCTGCCGATAATAACAACATACGGAATTTGGCGGCGGTTGGCGTACTCCATCTGCTTTTTCATCTTTGCAGGGTCGGGATAGACCTCGGTCGAGATACCGGCATCACGCAACGCCTTTGCGCAACGCAACGATGCCAAGCCCTCTGCCTCGCCCAAATTGATGAACAACACCTTTGTTAAGCAGGTTACATCGGCAGGGAACAAGTCCAAACCAACCATAACATCGTAGATGCGGTCTGCGCCAAACGAGATACCTACGCCCGATACATCAGGCATACCGAAGATACCGGTAAGGTTATCGTAGCGACCACCACCGCAGATTGAGCCAATAGCAAAGTCCTTCGCCTTAACCTCGAAGATTGCACCGGTGTAGTAGTTCAAACCACGCGCCAACGAGAGGTCCAACTCAACCTCCAACTCGATGCCGAGAGCCTCCACCGCAGAGAATACGGTGCGCAACTCCTCAACACCCTTCAAGCCGGTTTCGCTTGCTGCGAGGATAGTTTCGAGCTGAGCGAGTTTCTCGGCTGTCGTGCCACTTAAAGTGAGGATAGGCTCCAACTTCGCCACAGCCTCCGCCTCGATGCCACGCTCTGCTAACTCCGCCTTAACATTCTCCAAGCCAATCTTTTCGAGCTTGTCGATGGCTACCGTTATGTCTATCATCTTGTCGGCATGTCCCATAACCTCGGCAATGCCGTAGAGTACTTTGCGGTTGTTCAATTTCAACACTACATTGATGCCGAGATTGCGGAATACGCGCTCCACAATCGAAATCAACTCCACCTCGTTCATGAGCGAG
Source organism: Alistipes sp. (assembly GCA_045596245.1). Classification (GTDB taxonomy): domain Bacteria; phylum Bacteroidota; class Bacteroidia; order Bacteroidales; family Rikenellaceae; genus Alistipes. The sequence continues at coordinate 912 of JAZOBZ010000097.1, forward strand.
CGAGAGCCGATAATATCGACATCGCACTGATAGAACTCGCGATAGCGACCTTTCTGTGGGCGGTCGGCACGCCATACGGGCTGAATTTGGTAACGCTTGAATGGAAATGTAATCTCGTTCTGGTGCTGCACGACATAGCGGGCAAACGGAACTGTCAAGTCATATCTTAAACCCTTCTCGCAGATGCGGTGTGCTTGGCGCACCTCCTCATCGTTGAGGTTTGCTCCGAAATCGCCCGAGTTGAGAATCTTAAAGAGGAGTTTATCGCCCTCCTCGCCATATTTACCCATAAGGGTAGAGAGATTCTCCATCGAAGGCGTTTCGATAGATGCAAAGCCGTAGTTGCGGAAAACATCGGCGATAGTGTCGAATATGTAGGAACGGCGAGCCGTTTCGAGTGGCGAAAAATCGCGCGTTCCCTTTGGAATAGATGGTTTCTGTGCCATAATCTTAATTGATAATTGATAGTTGACAATTGACAATTAAAGGAATTTATATTTTATTTATGATTGACTCTTGAAAAATAATAAATAACATAAAAACGGCTGTTTTTACCATAAATTGTCAATTATCAATTTTCAATTGTCAATTTTGTTGATTTATTCAACAAGCTTGCGATACTTCACTCGGTGTGGGGTGGTATCCATACCCTGCGCCTTCTTCCACTCCTCGTACTCCGAGTACGAACCCTCGTAGAATACAACCTTCGAGTCGCCCTCGAATGAGAGGATATGGGTAGCGATACGATCCAAGAACCAACGGTCGTGCGAGATAACCACAGCACAACCTGCGAAGTGCTCCAAGCCCTCCTCCAATGCACGAAGGGTGTTTACATCGATATCGTTGGTAGGCTCATCGAGCAGGATTACATTACCCTCCTCCTTCAATGCCAAGGCGAGGTGCAAGCGGTTACGCTCACCACCCGACAATACGCCACACTTCTTCTCTTGGTCTGCTCCTGTGAAGTTGAAACGAGCCACATAGGCACGAGCCGGCACCTGACGATTTCCGAGTTGTACCCACTCGCTATTCTGCGAGATTACCTCATAGACGGTCTTTTCGGGGTCAATCGACTTGTGCTGCTGGTCCACATAGGCGAGCTTTACGGTCTGACCTACGGTGAAAGTTCCGCTTGTAGGCTCCTCCAACCCCATAATCATACGGAACAATGTGGTCTTACCCGTTCCGTTTGGTCCAATCACGCCCACGATACCTGCCGGTGGCAACTTGAAGTCCAAACCCTCGTAGAGAACTCTATCGCCAAACGCCTTCGATACTCCATTTGCCTCGATAACAACATCGCCCAAACGAGGTCCGTTCGGGATGTATATTTCGAGCTTCTCCTCCTTCTGCTTTGTATCCACGTTGAGCATCTTATCGTAAGCCGACAGACGAGCCTTGCTCTTGGCGCGGCGTCCCGATGGGTTCATATTAACCCACTCCAACTCACGCTCCAAGGTCTTGCGGCGCTTCGACTCCTGCTTCTCCTCCATAGCCATACGCTTGGTCTTCTGGTCGAGCCAACCAGAGTAGTTGCCCTTCCAAGGAATACCCTCGCCACGGTCGAGTTCGAGAATCCAACCCGCTACATTATCCAAGAAGTAACGGTCGTGGGTTACAGCGATTACTGTACCCTTGTACTGCTGCAAGTGTTGCTCCAACCAATCAATTGACTCGGCGTCAAGGTGGTTGGTAGGCTCATCGAGCAACAATACATCGGGCTGCTGCAACAGCAGACGACACAACGCCACGCGGCGGCGCTCACCTCCCGAAAGGTGCGCCACATTCTCATCGGGTGCAGGACAACGGAGTGCGTCCATCGCACGCTCCAATACACTATCCAACTCCCAGCCGTTCACATGGTCAATCTTCTCGTAGAGTTCGCCCTGACGCTCGATAAGACGATTCATCTCGTCATCGTCCATAGGCTCGCAGAGTTTCATATTGATATCCTCGTACTCTTTGAGCAATGCCACAGTCTCGGCACAACCCTCCTCGACAACCTCCTTTACGGTTTTGTTGTTGTCGAGCAGAGGCTCCTGCTCCAAGTAGCCCACTGTGTAGCCCGGTGAGAATACCACCTCGCCCTGAAAATTCTTGTCGATACCTGCGATAATCTTCATCAGGGTAGATTTACCCGAGCCGTTCAAACCGATAATACCGATTTTTGCTCCATAGAAGAATGAGAGGTAGATATTATTCAAGACCTTCTTCTGATTTTGAAAGGTCTTGCTGACACCCACCATCGAGAAAATAATCTTTTCGTCTGCCATATTTGGTTGTTTATTTGTTATATGCGTAATAATCGCACAAAGATAGTGAAATAATTCCAAATAATCGTTATCTTTGTAAAAGATAATGCAATTAGTGAGGAGTGAGGAGTGAGGAGTGAGGAGTGAGGAGTGAGGAGTGAGGAGTGAGGAGTGAGGAGTGAGGAGTGAGGAGTTGAAAAAATAATTTTAAATTTTTAATTCTTAATTTTTAATTTTTAATTTAATTTTGCCAAAGTATGGCAAGAAAGAGAAAGCAGGTGGCACTTGCCCTGTCGAGTGGCGGGCCACGAGGATTTGCATATATCGGAGCATTGGAGGTCTTGCAGGAGCGAGGCTATGAGGTAACGGCTGTCGCAGGTACCTCGATAGGTGCATTGGTGGGCGGTGTCTATGCCGCAGGACACCTTGCCGAGTTCAAGGAGTGGCTCTTTTCGCTCGACACATGGAAGGTCTTTTCGCTGATGGACCTCTCCTTTTCGATGAACCATATCGTCAAGGGCGAGAAGATTATCGAAGCGATGAAGCAGGTCGTTCCCGATATCAAAATCGAGGATATGCCGATGCCATTCTCTGCCGTTGCTACCGACCTCTATACGGGTGAGGAGGTGGTCTTCGATAAGGGCGATTTGTTCTCGACAATTCGAGCTTCGATGTCTATCCCATCACTCTTTAAGCCGGTGCAAAACGGTAATACGGTGTTGATTGACGGACATTCGTCTAATTGTCTGCCACTCAATCGTGTGCAACGCACGAAAGGCGATATTCTGGTCGGTTTCGACTTGAACTATTTTGATGTTGCGGCCATTCGTTCGACCATTGCCGATGTCGAGCAAAAAACCTCCGACTACGAGAAGTTGCAGGTTGCCAAGCGCGAGGAGGTTCGGGCGTTGGCGACCACGATAAATGCCGATACCGAGGTGTCGATGTTCGACAAGTTGAAGGCTCTCGGAGCGGTGGGCTGGGAGGCGATGAAGGAGGTGCGCACCTTCCGTGAAAATCATATCGACAACCTGCCTGAACTCGATTGGGATAGCAGTTACTACGGACTTATAGACCGCACCTTTTCGATTATGAATCAGCACAATTCGCGCCTTATGGTGGAGTTGTGCAAGCCTGATATTTTGGTGCAGATGCCGTTCGATGCATACGGCGATATCTCGGATTACGCCTTGGCGAAGGAGATTACGGAAAAAGGGCGTGAACTGATGTCCGCCGCCCTTGATAAATATGAATTTGACCACCGAAAATGGTGGCATAGGTAACAATATCTATTATACTAATATATTAGGCTTCTCTAATAAATTTGCATGTTGTACTACCGTAAAGCAAAGAGCCCATCAGAACGATTTTCTCTTGTCTAAGCCACGCTCTTCGGCAAGTCGCTCCATCAGTGCGTGGGCGGCATCAAATTTCAATGCCACAAATCTTATGGTTTCTTGCTCAATCAAAAATAAGTTGCTATATTTGTAGCGCAGTCTTCGGATTGCAGACATATTACGAAAGTGTTTTTCGCTGTCCATATATGAGAATCTGACAGTTTTCAACGACTAATGGGCTTACGAACAGCACTCATTTCTTGTATATATGCTATTGGTATGCTCTATGCCAATGTATCGCAGTATACGGGTGTGGGGCATTGTATCGTTTGTTTTAGTCGGGTTTTGTCAGAGCCTTCATATAGATAGACGAAAATCAACCTCACACTTTCTTTTTGTCATAACAGCGCACATACATATTGTTTAACACTTGAATAATTACTGTTATGAAGAAACTATTTTTATTAGTTGCGATTATGGCGATGCTATTGCCAAGTTGTAAAAAGATTGAGGAGTCTATCAATGCCCTCGAAAATCGAATTGACAAGTTGGAAAATGAAACCATTCCAACCATTGAGCAGCAGATTGTAGCCATCAACACAACTCTTGACAATCTCGATGCAATGGACAAAGAGTTGAAGGGCTATATTGATGGCTTGCAGGCTACTGCGGACAATCTTCAAGAGCAAATCAACGCTACCAACACCAAGATTGATGCTGTTAAGGTGGAGTTGCAGGGCGAGATTTCAACTGTAAAAGCAGAGGTTTTGGCGGAGTTGGAGGCATTGGAAACAGAACTCAAAAATGAGTTGTCGCAGATTAACGCCACAATTGAAACCCTCAAAGCAAAGGATGCGGAACTCGACAAGAAGATTGCAGACCTCAAAAGCTATGTCGATACCGAACTCGGTAAGACTACCGATTGGGTAAACGCAACCTTCGCAACCCTCACACAATACAACGCCCTTGTAGCAGAGATTACAGCGATTAAGGCTCAGATTGAGGCTATCAACAAGAGCATTGCAGACCTCGAAACTCGTTTGACAACGAAGATTAACGAGGATATCGCAACCGCAATTGCAACCTTGAACTCAACAATTCAGCAGAAGGTATCAGAAATTACAACTGCTTACACAGAGGCTGTTAAGGCTGCAAAAGATGAGGTTACAAAAGCCTATACTGCTGCAATTGCGACTGCAATTTCAAACCTCGAAACATCGTTGAAATCGTGGGTAGGCGAGCAGTTGGCAGGATACTATACCATTGCCGAGATTGATGCTATGCTTGAAACAATGGAGCAAGAGATGAATTGCAAACTCGAAGCGCAGAAGGCGTATCTTGAAAGTTTGATTAACGAACTCTCGGAGCAACTCACCAAGAACATTGCAGATAACAAAGAGTTGATAGATGCTTTGCGTGAAGATTTGTCATCAGCGCAAGACGAGATTGCAA
>JAZOBZ010000098.1:0-6439 GCA_045596245.1 Alistipes sp.
GGTGCTACGGGCTACTTCTTCGAGGTGCACCCGACACCTGACACAGCATTGAGTGATGGAGCGAATATGTTGCATCTCGCAGATTTGGAGGGAGTAATAAAATCACTTTTGTAACAGATGAACGAAAGTCAGAAAAATATAATTCTCGATACTGCTCGCGAGGTATTACAAGCGGAGGCAGAGGCAATTCAGCACATCAAAAAGTCGTTGAACGGAGAGTTTGTGGCTGCTGTGGAGATGATTCTCAACTGCCAAGGTAAGGTAATTCTTACGGGCATTGGCAAGTCGGGAATTATTGCAAAGAAGATTGCTGCTACTTTGGCAAGCACTGGAACACCAAGTTTCACCCTCGACCCAAGCGAGGCTTTCCATGGCGACCTCGGCATGATATCGAAAGAGGATATTATCATCGCCCTCTCCTACTCCGGTGAAACTGATGAAGTCTTGAAAATTGTTCCGTTTATACACGAAAACGGCAACAAACTCATCTCTATAACCGGCAATTCGGAGTCGGCATTAGCGAAGAATGCAGATATAAATCTCAATACACAAGTGGAGCGCGAGGAGTGTGTTCTGCATCTTGCACCGACATCTTCGACAACGGCACAACTCGCCTTGGGCGATGCTTTGGCTTGCGCCTTGATGAGAGTTCGCAACTTTACGGCACAGGACTTTGCACGACTGCACCCCGGCGGTAGTCTTGGTCGCAGATTGTTGATGACCGTAGGGCAAGTAATGCGCAAGCACGACCTCCCTGTTGTTTCGGAGGAGGCTACGGCTGCGGATATGATACACGCCATCTCTCGTGGAGGGCTGGGACTTATCGTAGTACAACGAGGGAACGAGATATTGGGAATTATCACCGATGGGGATATTCGCCGAGCGATGGAGGCTCGTCAGGCAAAGTTTTTCGATATCCACCCTATGGATATCGCAACTCGCCAACCAAAAACCATTCGCCCCGAAAGCAAACTTATCGAGGCAGAGCGTTCGATGACGCAACACAAGGTTAACTCTTTGCTTGTAGTAGATGACAGCAATAATCTTATGGGTGTGATACAGATTTACGACATAAAACTATAACTCAAAAAAAATAAAAGAACTATGGCATTTTGGGGTTTCATGGCACCACCGGCACATAAGCCGTTATTGCCACAGGATAAGATAGACAAGGAGTACAAATGGATGCGCCTAAAAGTATTTATCGGCATCTACTTGGGCTATGCTGCTTATTACCTTGTCCGAAAAAATTTATCGTTCGCAGGTGCGGATATGATTAAACTCGGCTATCTCGACACGAGTGGTGTGGGTGATGCAATGGCGGGTTTGCCTATCGCTTATGCTGTCAGCAAATTCTTGATGGGTGGATTGTCCGACCGTTCCGATGCTCGCAAATTTTTGACATTCGGTCTTATTATTTCGGCATTGATTATGATTGTAGCCGGTCTTATCCCATATCCAAAGGATAGCGGTATTACCACTGCTATTCTCTTCGGTCTGACATGTTTGACAGGTTGGTTCTCCGGAATGGGTTGGCCTCCATGCGGTCGTGTAATGTCGCATTGGTTCTCAACAAACGAGCGTTCATTCAAGATGTCGATTTGGAACACCGCCCACAACATCGGAAGTTCAGGTTTGGCGTGGTTGGCAACTATCGGAGGTGGAAGCCTTATTGTTGCTTGCGGATTTGGCGTAGAAGATGCTTGGAGAGAGGCGTTTATTATCCCTTCAATTGCAGCACTTGCGGTTGCTGTTATCTGCTGGTTATTCATTCGTGATACTCCTGAATCTTGCGGTCTGCCGTCTATCGACAAGTACCGTAACGACTTTTCGGGCGCAAAGGCAAAGAGAGGCGAGGAGGATAAAATCCCTTTCAAGACTCTCTTTGTGGACTATGTTCTCAAAAACAAGATGTTGTGGTTTATCGGCGTTGCGAATATCCTTGTCTATTTGGTACGCAATGGTATTTCGGACTGGCTGCCGATATACTTGCAGGAGGTACACGGCATTGCAAAGGCTGTAAGTAAAGATTTGTATGCATACCACATGTTGGCAGCTATTCCGGGTACATTGATTGCCGGTTGGCTCTCTTCAAAGTTCTTCCAAGGTCGTTGCGCACCCGTAAATGTTATATGTATGGCCATTACTGCAATTGGCGCATTCGTATATTGGCAGGCAGGCGCAATTGCTACAACTTTGGGAGTTGGGTATATCTCGGTTGTTGTGGCTGCGCTTATTATAACCGGTTTTGCAGTATATGGACCTGTGGCAATGATTTCGATTCAGGCTATCGCAGTTGTTCCGAAGAACGCGGCAGGTACAGCAGCAGGATTTATGGGCTTGCTCGGTTATCTGATTGGCGATGCATTCCTCTCGAAGATTGCTTTTGGTCGTATTGTAGAGAGTGGTGCCAATGGTTGGGACTTGACCTTTGTAGGTTTCTTCGCAGCAAGCGTTATCGCTACCGTAATCTGCTTTATGGCAATGGGCAAGGAGAAGAAGATGTTCGAGGAGCGCATTGCAGCAGCGAAGGCAGAGCAGAAATAATTAGAGCATATATGTATAAATCACTTGGAGATTTTGTCAAGACATTGGAGAGTGCCGGTGAATTAATTCGCATTGGCACCCCCGTATCTTCCGAGTTGGAGATAGCCGAAATTACCGACCGCATCGTAAAGAGTGAGGGTGGAGGTAAGGCGTTGTTATTCGAGAATACCGACAAAGATTTTCCCGTATTGACAAATCTCTACGGCTCGGAACGCCGTATGGCTATGGCTCTCGGCGTAGAGCGACTCGAAGATATCTCGGAGCGATTAAATTCTCTTATCGGCACGGTAACCTCTCCAAAAGAGAGCATTGTGGATAAATTACGCCTTCTGCCACTATTGGGCGAGGCGTCAAAATGGTTCCCTCGCAAGAAAAAGGGCTTAGGAGCGTGTCAGCAAGTTGTTCTCAAAGGCGAAGATGCAAAATTATCGTTGCTCCCCATTCTGAAATGTTGGCCGCACGATGGAGGGCGGTTCGTCACGCTTCCGATGGTTCATACGACAGACCCAAATAGCGGTATCCGCAATGTCGGCATGTATCGTATGCAGGTTTTCGATGACCACACTACGGGTATGCATTGGCACCGCCACAAGACGGGCGCACGCCACTATGAGGGTTATAAGGCGAAAGGCGAGAAGATGCCCGTATCGGTAGCGATAGGTGGCGACCCCGTATATGCCTACTCGGCAACTGCCCCCGTACCCGACAATATTGACGAGTATATGTTGGCCGGACTGTTGCGAGGTAAGCCCGTTAAGTTGGTAAAGTGCATCACAAACGACATCTATGTGCCCGAAGATTGCGACTTCGTGATTGAGGGATATGTCGATACCTCGGAGGAGAAGGTCTTGGAGGGCGATTTTGGCGACCATACGGGATTCTATTCGTTGAAAGATTACTATCCGAAGTTCCATATTACCGCAATAACGCATCGCCGAGATGCGGTATATCCTGCAACCATTGTGGGTATTCCGCCACAGGAAGATGCCTATATCGCAATGGCAACCGAGCGAATTTTCCTCGCTCCGATACGCCTTGTGATGCAACCTGAGGTCGAAGATATGTATATGCCTTCGGCCGGCACACAGCACAATATCACGATTATCTCGATGCGACAACTCTACGAGCGTCAAGCCTCGAAGGTAGCACTCGGCTTGTGGGGCGCAGGGCAGATGATGTTTAATAAATACCTGCTTCTTACCCCAGCCACAACCGATGTGCGCTCTCCGAAGGAGTTGGCTGCGTTGTTGCGCAACTGCGACCTTCGCAAGTCGCTTATCCGCAGCGAGGGCATATACGATGTACTTGACCACGCTACGGCAACTTGCGGTTTTGGTGGTAAGGTGGCGCTCGACTTGACAGATGTTTCGGGACAAGAGTCGGAGAAGATTTCATTTAATAGCGAACTACTACCGAATGGAGTTGTTGCGGATACTACCCTGCTCGAAGAGTGGAGCACACTGCTTCTATTTGCCGATAACGACCTCGAAATAGACCTCGAAAAGGTTACCGAGAGTGCAAATTGTAACTATATCGCCCTCTTCGACAAACGAGCAAAAGGTTTAAGCTCAGAGGAGTTGTTGTGGCTTGGAGCTGCCAATACGGAGCCTTCGCGCGACATCACACTGCACGGCTCAACGCTCACTATCGATGCTCGCCCAAAGAGCCCGAAGGCAAGCAGTAAAAATCCTTCACGCTGGCCAAATATCGTAACGGCAGACGAGGCGACAATCGCTCTGGTAGATAGCCGTTGGAGCGAATACGGCATTGGCGAGTTTATCTCTTCGCCATCGAAACGATATAGTGTATTGAAACTCTCCGAAGGGGCAGAATGGATTAAGTCATAAGGTAGGTTCTTAAATGTTCAGCAGGCAGAACATACGCGGTATTATCTATGTGATGGCGATAATTGTCATCATTGCTCTTGTAGTATATTTCGCCACACCACGCAGAGGTCTGACACTCCGTAAGAGTGGCTCTGCGGAACAGACCTCAACGCAATGCGACACGCTATTTACTTTTGACCCGAACACCATAACATACGATGAGTTGCGTATGCTCGGTTTCGACAAGCGCACCGCCGTAGGCATCATAAAATATCGTACGGCAGGCAAGGTCTTCGGCATAGCCGAGGAGTTTGCGTTGTGTTATGGTGTCAGCGATTCGATGTTCATGCGCCTGCGCCCATATATAAATATAGGTAAAGAGTTCGCCACCAAGCCGAAACAGCACTTTGCAGACACATTGCACACCACCCGCCTGTCACGCTTCACACCCCGACCATTCGAGAAATTTCGGATTGATACGGTTGGCGTTGAGTATCTGCGTCTTATAGGCTTCTCGACACGCCAAGCCGAAGCCCTAATCGAGTACCGCAATCGTGGCAAAGGCATCTTCTCGATGAACGAACTGCGTGACTGCTACGCCGTAAGCAAGGAGATGGCGGATTCGCTCTCGCACTTTGTGATTTTGAGCGAGCGCAACCCTCACGATGGGCTTATCGAGATTAACGAGGCGGACTCTGCAACCCTGCGCAGTGTGCGAGGTATCGGAGCAAAGACGGTCGTTGCGGTGATGCAATACCGCAAATTATTGGGCGGATTTGTCCGAAAAGAGCAAATTGCAGAATTAAAATGCGTTACAGAAGATAATTTTTTACGAATTTCCGAACAAATTTATTGCGATAGTTGCAAAATTTCAAAAATAGATATTAACTTTGCACCCGCTTACGACTTCGAGCATCACCCATATATGACTCGGAGGTCGGCAAAGCTGATAACCGAAATACGCGAATCGAAAGGAGGTTGGAGAAGTATTGAAGAGATGATGGAGGATAACATATTCACCAAGGAGCAGGCGGAAGCCATTGCGCCCTATCTTCTTTTCGGTACCACACCGCAGAGTTTCGAATAACAGAGATTTCAGAAAACGCCTATGGCTGTGAGGCGCAAAACGACAGCCGACAAACAGAAAGATTATTAAACAATAAAAAAACAGAGAATATTATGATTATCATGCCAGTTAAAGAGGGCGAGAACATCGAGCGCGCTCTCAAAAAGTTTAAGCGTAAGTACGAGCGTACAGGTGTTTTGAAGGAGCTTCGCGCTCGTCAGTACTTCACCAAGCCTTCGATTGCAAAGCGCGACAAGATGGCTCACGCTATCTATGTTGAGCAGTTGCACCGCCGCGAGGAGGAGTAATTTAACGCCTAATTTTCAGAATAGAGAGGCAGGAGTGACAAGTTCGCTCCTGCCTCTTTATTCCATATTATAAAATTCAGTAAAAAAATTTCACCTTCGGAAGATAAAATTGATTTTTTTCGCTATATTTGTGATAACATAATGCCACGAATAGTGGTATTGGAGAGTAAAATCCCTCCCCCGAAATTTTTCGGGGGGGGGGATTTTGAGGTTTTAAATAGTTGTATTTCAGCGAGTTACGGTGTTTTAGCTAATAAACTACTTTAACTAAACGGAAAACGGAAAACTTTTAATTAGTGAGGAGTGAGGAGTTAGGAGTTAGGAGTGAGGAGTGAGGAGTGAGGAGTTAGGAGTTAAAAAAAACTTTCAGCGCACCCCTAACGACACTAACGACACTAACGACACTAAAAAACTTGCGCCGCGATGAGATTAGGAGTTTAGGAAGCGGAAAACGGAAAGCGGAAAACGGAAAACGGGAAAACCCATTTTTTTATATAAAATACTTTTATAACAAACCTTATTAAAACAACCAAAATTATGAAAAACTTCGTTAAAATTTTCATGACAGTTGTGGCGGGAATGATGGCATTCTCTTGCGTTACAGACACAACTGATGACCTTACAGCAAGTGTTGGCAAAGGTCAAAAGACAGTAATCAGCGTTTCGTTGGAGGAGTCGCGTACTCAGCTTGG
>JAZOBZ010000099.1:0-22977 GCA_045596245.1 Alistipes sp.
GCGCACCCCTAACGACACTAACGCCCCTAACACCCCTAAAAAACTTGCGCCGCGATGAGATTAGGAGTTCAGGAAGCGGAAAACGGAAAACTAATTTTTAATTTTTATTTAGCCAATGGCTAATGGTTAAAAGCAAAAATACTATATATGAAAAAGATACTGTTTATAGCTGCATTATTGAGCATCTGTTTTGTAAATGCTCAACCGAAAGTTGAGGTTGGAAAAACTCTCCCAAATTGGAGTGAGGGTTGCCTCGACATTCACTTCATAAACACACTACGAGGAGAGTGCTGTTTCTATATCATGCCCGATGGCACTACCCTGCTCGTAGATGCAGGAGAGGTGCGTGATGGAAAGAAGGAGATTCATAAGCGTCCAAATGCAGAGGTGCGTCCATACATGATTTATGCCAAGTATATAAAGCATTTCCTACCTAATGACAGTAAGAGCATAGATTATTGTCTTCCTACACATCTCCACAGCGACCATGTCGGAGCCTCCAACTATCCGGCCGAAAGATCTAAGGCTAATTATCTGAAAGTAGGAATGTTGGCACTCTACGATGAGGTGCCATATCGTCATATTCTCGATAGAGGCTACCCTACCTATGAAGAGGACTTTTTTACCCCTGACTTTCAAGGTAAAATATCAAAACATTGGGCGAGATTTGTCCGTTGGGGTGTAAAAGAGGGACATTTTACCGCCGAGCGTTTCACACCCGGAAAGGAGCAAATTGTACTGGTTAACAAGCCAAAAAAGTACAAGAATTTCTCAATTTTTAATGTCTGTGCTAATGGTTTGGTGTGGGGCAAAGATGGTAACGGTAACGGAATGTTAATTGGAGGTAAGGCCCGTCGAGGTGGCAATCCCACTTCGTGCGGTTTTCACCTCAAATACGGAGATTTTGACTATATGGCTTGCGGCGATGTTTCGTGGACATCACAGGATCTTACGGCGTTCTATTTCCGCGACTATATCGGCAATAACGAACTCGATGCTTGCAAAACCAACCACCACTTGGCACACAATGGTTGGGGAAAGATGATGCGCGTATTCAACTTTGACCCACAGGTTGTATTGAGCCATAGTTTCGCAAGCAACAAGCCTTATCCAGAGCCACTTGCATATATTTTGCCTCGCATCAAGGCATTCTTTTCGACCAATATCCACCCTCAGATATATGCAGAGCATAAGGAGCTTATCGACAAGATAACCGCCTACAACGGACATATCGCTCTGCGCGTTATGCCGGGAGGTAAAGAGTTCTATGTCTATATGCTTGATGATAGCGACTTTGAGTATCGTGTAAAATCGATTCACGGACCTTACAAATCGAGATAAATCGTTGTCAAAGACTTCGAGTGCTTCCAAAAACAGAGCGTTTTGGGAGCACTTTTTGCATACTTACAAATGAGTAATAGATAAGTAATAGATAAGTAGGATAGTCATAAATTTGTCTATTCGAGGAATTTTACTTATCTTTGTAAAAAGATTCTTAGTTTTGAAAACTATGCAAGAAGATTTATATAGTGATATTCGCCCCTACAATGATGACGAAATACCAGCCGCATTGGAGCGAATTGCAAATGACCCATTCTTTGTTCCGGCAGTGAATTTTGCCTTCCCAGATGCTGATATGGAGAGCATCAAGGAGGTTGTACGCACCTGTAAAACCGTTGATCAGATGCAGGAGCGTGTGATGTTGAGTATCATCAAGCGAATTATAGATGCAACAATAGATAACTTCACTGCATCGGGTATCGATGGTATTGAAAAAAATAAGGGTTACCTATATATATCCAACCATCGTGACATCACGCTTGACTCTCTTTTACTGCAATACACACTATTCACACATGGTTTATCAACAACCGCAACAACGCTTGGCGACAATTTGTTGCGTTCACAATTTATCATCGACATTTGCCGTATCAACCGTGCCGTACGCGTAATTCGCAAAACGGACGATATATCTCCGCGTGAGTTCCTGCAAAATTCGCAGCATCTTGCCGAATATATTCGTTGGTACATTTCGCAGGGCAAGTCGATGTGGATTTCACAGCGTAATGGTCGTACCAAAGATGGAATTGACGCCACAGACCAAGGTGTATTGAAGATGGTTAGCCTGAGTGGTCCAAGCGACTTTGTTGAAAATTTCAGCGAGTTGAGCATTGCCCCAATCGCCATTTCGTATCAATACGAACCTTGCGACATAAAGAAGGCTATCGAAACCACCGTTAATCTGATGGGAGGTAGCTACCAAAAGGGAAAGAACGAAGATGTAAACAGTATTCTCTATGGTATCCGTATGCCGAAGGGAGATGTAAATATCACTATCTGTGAGCCGATAACTCGTGAAGAGTTGGAGGAGTGCGGAAAGTTGCCAAAGGCAGAGGCATACAAGATGCTCAAAGAGATTATCGACAACAGAATATACAAGAACTATAAGCTGCACGATACAAACTATATAGCACACGATATTCTGCATCGTAGCAAGCAATATGCCGAGCACTACACCCCTGCGGCAGTCAAGAAGTTCAAGGGGCGTATGGCGTATGCTGAGGCTCGTTTCCTCGAATATGGACTTGACCTGAAAACTGCGCGAAAAGTATATCTTGGCATATATGCCGGTCCGGTAGATACCAAGTTGTAGAGAGTGTGCGATATTGGTGATAAAAAAATACGGGCAGTTGCCCGTATTTTTTTATCGTTGCACTTTGAGCACTACTCCTCGTACTCAAATTCTGTTACACCATTGAGATTCTTAATATTAACAACATTATTTACATACCACTTATCACCCTCCTTGGTCGAGATGAAGACAACAACATGCATATTCTCAGTCTTCCAGGAGTCGAGTAGAGAGAAAGCAAACGACTGCGTTGCTGTATCACCCGCGTTAAGAGTTCCAAGTGTAAGACCTGTAAAGTCCTTATAGTTCTGACGACTATTAGCAAGACGAACACAGTTATTGTGCACATTAAACTCAACGCCCTCAATTGGTGAGTAACCATTATTTGCCTGTTGGTCTTCGATTTTATCCTCCAACAACCAAGCTCCGATACGGAACTCGGCCTTCTCACTGGCCTTTACAAGAGTGTTGATAACCACATAGCGCGAATCCTCATGCAACTCCGAACTTACAGCGATACCTCCCTTTACGGTTGTTCGTGCAAGGCATTCGTCAATCAAATCGATAACATGCTCAGAATCTGCGTATGAGTTATTCTTGTAGTAGTCACCATTTACAGTAGGATAACCTCTTACACCCAACAAATTAGCCAAGCTTGGTGCATCATAAAGATATGCCTTATCGGTCTCATTATAGAGGTGAGCAGCCGCAAGCACAAACTTATCTTGATAGTATTCGTTATTTAGAACAGTATAGAGTGCATTTACCATACCTGGACAGAAGCCACAACCAGAACCGGTAAACTGTGTAAGCAATACACGGCGCTTGAAGTTGAGTGCAGTTGGGTTATTATCAACAGGTGCAGCAGGTGCAGCAGGAGGAGTGCTTACAACCATAAGTAGAGTTGTGTTCTTTGTCTGCTCAACACCATACTCTGCCCAGAAGTAGTGATTACCCTTTGTGGTCGAAGTGTATGTTTTACCTTCGAGAGGCACATCATAAATAAGCTCTCCATCACGAACCTCCTCATAGATGGTATAGCCATCGGTAACCTCTTTACCATTAAATCTGAGCGAGAATGTAGCGATACCATACTTATCCTCATTACCATTCTCATCTAATCCGCCATTGTCGTAGATATACGACTTATCAATCGACAAGATAAGACCTTTCTCTGTCTTTGTGTCTGAACCGCCTCCATCATTGGTTGATGCACAACCTCCGATAAGGAGTACTCCGAGGCAGAATACTGCCAATGTTTTCAATGTTTTCATATCGTTTTATCTTTATAAATTAATTGTCTGTTAGAACGATGAAGTGAGCATAAGATTTACACCCGTATATGCCGGTGAGTAGCGGCAAACGCCTCCCGAACAGATATATCCTGCACGGTTACGACCATAACTCAACTGTACGCGCGTACGATTGTGTGTGTAGCTTAATCCGCCATTATAGTAGTGAGTCTTGCTCATACTGATATTATACATATCCTGCACATAGAAACTCCAATGAGGTGCAAGGCTGAACTCTAAAAGTCCCGCTACCCAATCGCCTTCGCTATGCAATCCGTCCCACTCTCCCGGTTCATCACCCGAGAGGAGATACTGCACCTCGAAGCGTAACGACATCTTGCGATTGAACTTGTGCGTTACATCACCCACAAAGATATGCGCTTGATGTCCCATATTATCCTGATAGGAGTACAACAGGAGCGACTTCCACTTCTTATTCCACTGACGCTCTACATCGATATTCACATCGCGCCAATAGAGCTGTCGCTTATCGTTCAAATCCACTCTCTTATCGAGCGAGTAGAAGGTCGAGAAGTTAGCGTGGAAGTTCCAATAACGATAGCGATTGGACTTACTACGGTAGGAGTAGCAGAGGTCAATCTGACCACCCATCTCGCCATCACCCATAACTTGATATGGGTTCAAGTTTGCCAACATATAGGTATATTGACGAGTCAATGCTGGCAGATAGTTGATTGTATTACCTCCGCCCGTATTGATTGGATCGTCATAGTTCTCCACAAAGTTGTCGATGCGTGTAATCATACGATTCAACACACGGAATGTACCCATCACACTGAAAGTCTTGTAGTTGTAGCCTACCTCACCGAGTGCTGCCCAACCCTTCTTGTAAGGATAATCACCATCACTCACCAAATCTTTACCCTTACCAACATACTCTCCACGCAACACCAAGCCATTCCAGCCGAAGTTCATTCGTGCCGAGTACATATTCAAATTGGGCTTAATGCCATAGTACTCCAAACGAGTCATCTCGTTCTCCGAACCCATCGTTGAGGAGTGGATTTTATTCCAATACGCATTAGCCTGATTGAGATTTTGGTAGCGGTTGATATAGGAGCCTTCGATATTGAATGTTATCGCCGAAGCCTTCATAATATCTGCCAACGACACTGACAAATCGGCTCCTCGAACCCAAGTCTTCGAATACTTGGAGTAGAGACGAGGTCGTCCATACATAGCCCTAATCGAAACATAGCGTCCGAAGTTATAGCCTGCACGCACACCCTCCAACGAGTTATTCACACCAAGTTGTCTATCCTCGAAAGAGCGAAAGATAAGACCATTTCCATATTGGTCGAATATGTCACCGACCAAAATATCGAAATTCTTATCACGCCACTGAATATACTTCGAGGCGAGATAGAACTTATAGCCATTAGCGTAGGCATCGTAGCCCACAAGGGCAGGCAGATAAGCATTCATCTGCACACCAGCCGAAAATCGACCATTCGCGTAATCGACCTTGATGTAGTTGTTCGAGCCAAAGTGGTCATCAATAGGCTTACCATCGACACCCTCAGGGTATCCGATTCTGTTGTCGGGTGTATAGTATATCGATGAGGACTCGAAACTTCCCGACACCTGACCATTGCCAAGCACCTTTTGCGCTGAAACCGAAACAGTAACAGCAAGTAATGCAACCAAGCAGAGAGTTAATTTCTTCATCTGTTATTTCTTCTTTTTCTGTCCCTTCTTCAACTCGACAATTTTGTCGAACAGCAACTGCTCGCTACCCGGAGTATAGCCCGAATGCGAGAAGATAATGTTACCCTCGCCATCAACCACAAACGATTGCGGAGTAAGCGACACATTCATTGCGCGTTTGAGCTCCTGATTCTCGTCATATACACAGATAAACTCCCAACCACGCGAAGATGCGATAGCCTTTGCCGAAGCCTTCAATCGAGCATCGTCAACCGAAACGGCTACAACCTCAAATTGAGCCTCCTCACGCCACTCTGCCAAAGCATCATTGATAGCGTTCAGCTCCTGAATACAAGGCTTGCAGGCGATAGACCAATAGGAGATAATCATCGGCTTGCCATTCGAGAGTGAGCGCACCGAAACAATTTTACCCTGTGCATTCTCGACATTCACATCGGGGAGTTGCTGTGCCGAAGCGGTAGCAACGGCAAGCATCAGACACAAAAGACCAAAAATTTTCTTCATAACCAATTAATTGTCAGGGGCTATTTCAGCCCACGATTATTAACCTCTAAAACCGCAACCAAGAGCCTGTCTAACAAATTTCTTGTTATGGCAGGCCCTTGAATGCGTGTTCTCAAATTATTATCTCTTCGAAACTACCATTCCGTTCTTATGCAAGCCTTCCGCTTGTGGCAACGACTCCAAAATCGAAGCACGCTTCTGCTTAGTTATAACAGTCGCCTTGCTCTTTGTTGGTGTAAGGAAGATTGCACGACCATAAGGGCGAATAGGGGTAGTATATTCTCCGCTAACTTTTGCAGGAGTACCTCTCGAAGACATCTTCTGAATCTCAGGAGTTGCAGACTCCTCCTCCGCTGCTGTACCTCGTGTCAGCTCAACATCGGAAACGACAACCACTGTATATGGATATATAGTTCCGAAGTAGTCGTATGCAACATTCGGATAGAATGTATAACTCTGTGGATTATTTCCCTGCTCATCGGTAACAGTAACATCATACGACTTAATTGTCATCTTGTTGCCGTCCTCCGAAACTTCAACCGGAAGACCTGCTGCCTGAACATTATCGGCATACTCCGGCAAGACATGCTTATTCATAGCATACTGCAACTCAGGGCTATAACCCAAGAGGTAGTGGTCCATACCGTTTGTCCAACGAGTCAATGGCTGAACGCGAGATGAGTGAACAGGAACGAATACATTTCCATTAGCATCAACCTGCAAGAACCACTTAGGACCGAAGTCATGGAAGAGATAGTCCACAGTTGGAGCGTTGTAGTTCTCCATCAAGAAGAGGTCCCAAGGAGATGCCAACTTCAAGTCGTTACTACTATCAAGAGACCAGCCCTGACAGAGAACACGGTTCTGTCCCTCAACCTTAATCTCGTTATACTTCGCAGCCATCTCATTGTACTCTGCGAGCAAGATATCGGCATTCTCCTTTGTGATACCGTTTTTCTCGAACAACTCATAATCGGCAGCCGAGAGAGTCTCATTAGTCTTCAAGTCGCCGATATGTACAGGCCAACTATGCTTCTGCTGAACCTCAACACCATCTCCATTTGTATAGCTGATAGTTGCCGATGCAGTCCACTCTCCCTCCAACGCCTCAATCTTGCTGAGTGTAGGAAGTTTCTCAACTGCGGTAACCTCCAACGATGTAGCTTCGGCAACAGAGATGTAGTTACCAGCGCTATCCTTCTTGTCCGGATTGCTACCTCTACCCTCTTTGTTCCAGCCCATTACTGCCACTTTGAACGCCGAGTTCTCCAATACATCAAACTCGATATATGCACCAGCCTTCGAATTTACCAACTTAACATCGGTATCGCTGAGATAGTATGACGAATAACCTGCATTCATCATAGCCATATCGTAGTATGTCAATCCGTAGTACTCCATATAGCCATCCCACTCACGAGTGTAGTTCGCTACAAAGAGCACCTTATCAACAGGGTTCGATGAGTAGTTCGGATTATGTACCATGTAGCCAACCTTCCATGGCGAGAACGCCTCAACAGGAGTTAATACGAGCTCAGGCTCAGGCAACTTATAATCTTTGAGGTTAAACTCGATATGCTGGAAGTTCTGAGTAGTAAAATCAGGCACAACCTTACCCTCATCACCTATCTTCGAGCCTACGGCATTTACAAGAACATGATATTTTCCTCCTGCGGTCAACGAACGCAAGTACTGTTCGAGCTTAATCTCGATAGGGCCCTCTGTCGCATAGTAGTAATCGAGACCTGCAATAGTATATCCGATCTCCGAAGATGTAAACCACTGCCAAAGCTCCTCTCTGCCTTGGAGGAATGTATTTGTGATATCGGAAAATCCACCACCATAAGAGTCGCGATCTGCCAAGATACCCACAACATACATATAGGTTCTGTCATCAGGCGAGAATGTGATGGTAGCACCATTACTACGAAGATTGCTAACTGCAACATTCACATTTCCATCAAACACACCCGGCGCAGCAAGTGTCAGGGTTACTCTTCTATGCCAAGCATCGTAAGGGTCACCTCTCTCGACAGAGAACCAATAATCCTCTGGGTCCAACGATGGGTTCTTATCACTGTCATTGTAGTACTCTTCAATGTTGTATGGGAACCAGTACCAACCCTGCTCATCGTTTGCACCATAGCTCCAACCCATATTTGGTTCGAGACCATTCTCCTTCGTACACTGAGCAACCTCGCCAAAGTAGAGCAACATAGGGGTTCCCGGAGTAAACTCATAGAAGTATTGAATTGGCTCAGCCGATTTTGTCTCATCGAGATTCTTAGCCTCCTCCTCTGTGTACTCTTCGAATGTATTATTGTCATACCAACCAATTTCGCCTGCATGAGGTCCCTCCTTAATGCGGCGCCAAGAGTTATGGTGGTTGATTACGAGCATAGTATCTTTCTTGATAAGGTAATCAGGATATGTTCTTTCACTCAAATACAAAGACTGAGCTGATGGCATATTACCGTTGAATATAGCAGTTGCGATATCGGTAACACCCCATCTAATTGCATTTCCTCTCTCGCGTACGCTCTCAGGGAAATAGACATAGATATCCAAGCCCTCACCATTAGGGTCCTCACGAAGGACTGTTATATCATCATCTGAGTATCGCTCCGGAGTCTTGAATTTTACCTGGAAAATCTCACCCTTGGTAGAAGGATAGAGTGCCTCATCGGAAGTGTAGTACTTGTTATCTCTTACACCGACAATAGAGACAATAAAGTTTGCATCTTTATCGAGTCCCTCATTTCCGCTAATATGCAAGGTGGTAAGTTCACGGACATTCTCAATAACCTTTCCTTTATACTTGCGGTGTGCATTCAAAATCTGCGATGCCGATGGAAGCACAGTAATATCACGACCTAACTTTGGTTTGTGCTCTGCATCGTAACCCTCCAAGATACGAATTTCGCCATCTTCGAGTTCAACAAACTGCTCAACCAAGAACCCCAACTTATCCAAGTTCTTGATATCGACAGGAACATCTACCGAAACGGCATTATTCACAACTATTCCCTCTCCTGTAACTACCATCGAAGGAGGTCCAAGTGGCTCATCTATGCCTTCATCGGTCACACATGCCACAGTCAGGCTACACACTGTTGCCACCAAGCAACAAATAGCCAAAAATTTAGTGTACAACTTTTTCATATTAGTTTAATTAAAATGTGATAATCGTGCGCAAATTTAATAATAAATTTTGGATAATTGTGCATACCCTACTCTTTTTTTTACACACATTTACTCCGCACGCGCGTGTATGATGGATAAATATGTTCGATACATAGCATAAAAAACCTGCCGAGATATTCACTCGACAGGCTTTTTTATATTAAAAGTTATCAACCTATTTCTTGTACTCCTCTACTCCCTTTTTCAGAAACTCGACAAAACCCTCAACCGACAAATCGTAGCCACGAGGTTCGCCCAGAACCTTGCCATCTTTGCCCTGCAAAACATAGTATGGCTGGGCATTTACACCAAAGCGTGTAAGGGCATAGTTGGCATTTACTTTGCCCAAAGTTTTCAGCACTTTGCCTGTATCTGTCGTTACCCAATCACTCTCCGGCAACGGCATCTTGTCATCGGTGTAGAGTGCCACGATAACATACTCATCGCGCAAAATCTGCTGTACGGCAGGGTCCGCCCAAACTCGCGCCTCCATCTCTCGGCAATTCACGCAGCCATGACCTGTAAAATCGATAAATATCGGTTTCCCGACCTTCTCGGCATACGCCTCTGCCTCCTTCATATCGAAGAAGCCTTTCAAGCCGTGCGGGAGGTGCAGGACATCGCTATATTTCGCGTTGTTCACATCAACTTCGCCACTGCTCGATGTTGCGGCAGGAGCATACTTCTCAATCACAAAATCCTGCGATGAAAGCGGTGGCAGATAGCCCGACAACGCCTTCAAAGGTGCGCCCCACATACCCGGAATCATATATACAACGAATGTAAATACTCCGATAGCCAACGCCAAACGACCTACGCTGAGGTGCTTAACTTCGCTGTCGTGTGCGAACTTAATCTTACCCAAGAGGTACAAGCCGAGCAACGAGAATACCACAATCCAAATGGCAAGATATACCTCGCGGTCGAGCAAGTTCCAGTGATAAACCTGGTCAGCAACGCTGAGGAACTTAAATCCGAGCGCAACCTCCACAAATCCGAGAACAACCTTCACCGAGTTGAGCCAACCACCACTCTTTGGCAACTTCTGCAACAACGAAGGGAAGAATGCAAAGAGTGTAAATGGCAGTGCAAAGGCGGTCGAGAATGCCAACATCGTAATAATTGGCGACCACACCTCGCCCGAAGTCGATTTGATAAGTACCGAGCCAACAATAGGACCTGTGCATGAGAACGACACGAGAACGAGCGTCAGAGCCATAAAGAAGATACCTCCGATACCTCCCTTATCCGACTTGGCATCGCTCTTGTTTACGAGTGCGCTCGGCATGGTAATCTCGAATGCGCCGAAGAAAGAGGCTGCAAATATCATAAATACGATGAAGAATATGATATTTGGCAACCAGTGTGTTGCGAGCCAATTGAAGATGTCGGCAGTTACGGCATCGCCACCCACTACGCGCGTAATAATAATAAGTATAGCGATAGGGAGTGTGTAGAGCGCAACGATAAACAGACCATACAACGAAGCGTTGATTCGACCACGCGCTGCCGAGCCGCTGTTCTTCATAAAGAATGACACTGTCATCGGCACCATAGGGAATACGCAAGGGGTGAGCAGTGCTGCAAAGCCCCACAAAACAGCCTCGATGATAAGCGACCATAACGAGCCCTCGCCTGCGGCATCTTTAACGGCTTTAACCTCTGCCTTTGGGGCATCAGCCGCCTTGCCGAGCGTTACAATAACCTCCTCTTCGGCAGGAGGGGTACAGTTTGTGTCGTTGCAAGCCATATACTCAATGGCAACCTTAACATCGCCCTCGCCCTCGAAGTCCTGCTCAAAGAGAGCCTCCTTCTCGAAGTAGCCTATCTCAATGCCAAAGATATCGTCCATGTGGCGCACCGCCTTCGACAATACTCGCATCTCGCCAACAGCCTTTACACCTTCGCTCGGCTCGAACTTCAACGAGGTGGCTGTGATAAACTCGTACGGACCGAGGTCGTAGATATGCCAACCATCTACCATTTGTGCCTTCATCTGTACGGTGTAGTTACCATCGCCATTCTCCGTTACAGTGTGCAACCATTTTACGGCGTTCTCCTGTGCCATTGTCGCCATTGGAACAATGCACAAAGACATCATCAATAATAAGTTTCTAAAAATCTTCATACTATATTTGAGTTTTATCCTATTTTCTAAACTTTATAGCTCGCCACTCATTGCAAACAAGTTTGCCGATATATTTCAAACCAAGCGACTTTGCCTTTCGCAGAAGCAGAGGGATATCCTCCTCCAAGAAACCGCTTATCACAAGCACACCCTCCTTTACAAGAGTTGCAACATACGCCCTCATATCCGCCAACAATACATTGCGATTGATATTCGCCAAGACAATATCGAACAACTTACCCTCTATTGCTGAGGCATCGCCACATATTGACACTACCCTACTGCCGACCTCGTTCAGTTCGATATTTTCGCGTACACTCTCCTCTGCCATCTCATCAACCTCAACTGCCAAAA
The DNA here is from genome assembly GCA_045596245.1 of Alistipes sp. Taxonomy (GTDB): domain Bacteria; phylum Bacteroidota; class Bacteroidia; order Bacteroidales; family Rikenellaceae; genus Alistipes. The sequence continues at coordinate 11,783 of JAZOBZ010000099.1, forward strand.
CACTCTCGGCGCCGAGTTTAGCCGCTACAATAGCCAGAACACCTGTGCCGCTACCCATATCCAACACCTGCTTACGCTGTAAGTCCATTTCAAGTAACGACTCAACCATAAGTCGTGTAGTTGCGTGATGACCTGTACCAAAAGACATCTTTGGTTGAATTATAATCTCCAAGCCATTATAGTGTGGGTGGGCTTTATGAAACGGGGCACGAATAAGGACTTTATCCTGCACCTCAACCTCGTCAAAATTGCTCTCCCATGCGGCATTCCAATTCTGTTGCTCTATATCTTCGAAATAGAAGTCGAGAATCCCTTCATTGTGCAACAACTCTTCGACCGCCTCTCTGCACTCGGCAAACTCCGCCTGTGGGATATAGCCGTTCAGCAGCTCTCCTTCATAGTCAAAACTATCGAACGGATAGTCAGAGAGATAGGCAATGAGAATCTCGCCCTGCTCCTCTGTTGTGCTTATTGATAGTTTCGTATAGGCTGCCATTGCTTTTAACTTTTTCTGAACTCAGACGCTTGTCAAGGCGCAGCGGTTCTGGGGATTACTGGGGGCGGGCGTTCCGCCCTTACTGGGGGCGCACCTTTGGTGCTTACTGGGGGTGCGCTTTAAGTTTTTTTGTTTTCCGTTTGCTCTAGTCTCTCGTCTCTCGTCTCTCGTCTGTTCTACATACAGCACCAAGCCCTTCAAATACTCCCCCTCGGGGTGGTAGATATTTATTGGGTGGTCGGTTGGCTGTGTTAGTTGGTGCAGGATACGCACTTTGCGCCCTGCGATTGCGGCTGCGGTAAATACCGTGGTGCGGAACAACTCCTTTGATACCGCCTGCGAGCAGGAGAATGTGAAGAGTATGCCACCGCTTTTAATCTGCGACAATGCACGAGCATTTAAGCGTTTATAACCCTGCATAGCATTTCCCAGCACTTTGTGATGCTTGGCAAATGCCGGAGGGTCAAGGATTATCATATCGTACTTGTCGCCAATATCTTTCAGGTACTCTACGGCATCACACGCCAACGAGGTGTGCGGTGCATCTTCGCCAAAATTCAACTTTATATTCTCATCTACAAGTCGTACCGCACGCTCCGAAGCGTCAATCGAGCAGACCTCTTTCGCTCCACCTGCCAAAGCATAGACCGAAAAAACTCCCGTGTAGCAGAAGGTGTTCAAAACAGTGCGCCCCTTGGCATATTGCTGAACAAGATGACGGTTGAATCGTTGGTCAATAAAGAAACCGGTCTTTTGTCCCTCCTCCCAATTTACGAGGAACTTGTGACCATTCTCCAATACCACATTATCCCTCTCCGCCGAGCCGTAGAGATAACCATCAACAGCGTTGAGATTGGCTTTGAAAGGTACGGTCTGTGCGCTTTTGTCGTAAATGGCGGTTATCTTTTCGCCATAGACCTCTCGAATAGCAGTTGCTATCTCGTTACGGGAGAGGTACATTCCAACCGAATGGCACTGCACTACTGCTGTTGTTCCATAAATATCAACTACCAAACCGGGCAATAGGTCGCCCTCGCCATGAATCAGGCGATAGCAATTTGTCTGCGGGTTATCGGTTAAATCAAGTGTTCGGCGCACATCGTAGGCACTTGTAATACGGTCGTGCCACCACTTTGCGTCAATCTCCTCCTGTTCAAAGGTTAAGATGCGAACGGCGATAGAGCCAATCTGGTAGTGACCTCGGGCAATGTAGTCGCCTCGTTGTGTAAAAATATCGACCACAGTACCCTCCGGGATACTATCTCCCTCGCACTCTATGCGCTCTATTGCACCCGAAAACGCCCAAGGGTGACGGCGTTGCAACGACTCCTCTTTGCCTCGCCTAAGGTATATCTTCGCTCTGCTCATATCGCTTATATCTCTACTAATTTGGCTCAACATACAGGGTGAATATCAACGGTGTATATGGTAGAATCTCCGTACTGATAGTTGTCGTTGTAACCGTATCTTCCGAATCGTAGTTATAATTGTAGTAGTTGTAGTCATAATAGTTGTAGTACGGATTGTAGTAGTTGTAGTACGAGTTATAGTAGTTGTAGAAATTCATCGCATTGTAATAACTCGTTGTACTTGAAGATGACTCGGTAGTCGTTGTTGTACCCGTCAAACCTGCTGCTCCGTAGGCGTATCCCGAAGTGGTTACAATCTGGCCATATGCACCATAATGCATTTCAGGTATAGAGTAGAACCACGCACCAATAGCACTGCGCTCATTTGCCGCCTTACCCTCATCGTCCGAAGGGCTGTAACTAAACGCTTCGCATGTAGGTGACATCTCATTATAGACAAGAGTGCGAATTTCCGCTATATTAGTATCAACCACAAAACCATCTAAAAAGCGTAGTACATACCACACACGAGCACGACCTTCACGAGTAACCTTGTTATTGTCGTTACACTCCTCCTTCGACAATCCCTTATTAAATCTTTTCAACAAAATTTTATTGATCGAGTCATTCAGGGCCTCCATATCGGCATATTTCTTTGTGTCGATATATCGATTGTTGATACCTTCAAGATGCGGTTGAATATACTTCTCCTGTATATCATCACTCTCAGGATTATAACCCACCAAATAGTATAAACCTTTGAGTTGTAAATCATCTTTTTCGTCCTCTTTGTCCGATTCCGGTTTCATCGCTTGTATCCATTTACCATCATAGCCAACAAAGCGCTTAACCATATCCATCTCCATATCCGATGGATTTTTGATCGCCTTCAACACCTCGATATCAAGTACCAACGGACGAGAGGCATCAAGTTCATACTGTCCTTCGTAACCACCTTCCGCATTTGAGCCGCCCTCACCGTAAGCAATTGTAGATGGGAGATAAAGGCGCACCTTCGAGCCTCGCCGCATCTTATATGTACCGTCTCCCACTTTGAGCTCACTGCGCATTGACAGATATGTTCCTTCAAGAAGCCCGAAATTTACACTTCCGCAGTAGTTTATATACGGTACATAGTGGGTAAAATATGAGAATGTACCGCACATATCTGCAAGACTCTCATTACGAGTTGTACAGATACGACCATTGATATCACGACCTATCATATTGGTATATACCCAGCAGGTATCCTGCTCCATCAATGGCTCCGAACCAAAATCGTTCACCCCATCTGCTGCGATATTCTCATTCATATCACCTCGCAGTATCTCCACATAATAGCCACCTTCCTCCTGATAGTTATCGAGCAACTCCGGTCTGTTGATGCGTATCCACGCTTCGAGTGACACCTGCTCCTTTTTCTTATTCGAGATGGACTCCTCTGTTATACACGACACAAAGGCGGTCATCACAAAGAGCACCGCCACAATTTTTCCTATATTTTGTACAAATTTCATATATCTACTTTACAACTTTCTCAATTTTAAGATACCACGCCACCATTGCATCTTTCGGTACCACCCCAATCAGCTGTTTACCGTATGCGAGGTTGGAGGTCATATATACCTGCACGGAATCAGCCTCACAACAACCCGGTAGAGCGCGCTCCAACCCCTCCAACATCTTTGTCGTACCGAGTTTCACGATTAACGGCTCGCTCGACCATGATAGCGTATTATCGCTCTTATCTCCGAGCTGCTTGATAACATTTGGAATGTTCGACCAATATATAGTCGAGGTTGATGGCTCCGAACCGGTGAATGTATAGGCATTAAATCGAATATGGATATAATCCCCCCACTCCACTACTGTCTTGTTTTCACGCTCGGCATCGTAGTAATTTACAATATGGCGATAAGCGTAACGACCAAACAAGGAGTAGAACGCAGGATTATTTTCGATAACATTTCCTACCTCCTCCTCAGCAACCATACGGCGAGTTGTAGTCAGATATTTCTCGATTTTATCGCGCTCGGTAAGCAGCGTATCCTCCTCCTTACAACCTACCAGCAGTGGTAGCAAAAACAGTATTGTCAAAAACTTTCTCATAGCCATCAAACGGACAAAGATACAAATTATTACGCAAAAACTATGTTTTTGTGGTCAAAAATAGTTTTTATAGTTGCTTCAATGCGCTGCGAATGGCATCTTCCACTCCGAGCGAAGCATCTGCCTTAAATATCTTTTGCAAGACCTTCTCCGATGCAGCTTTTGCAAATCCGAGCATCACTAATGCTGCCAAAGCCTCATCAAATGCCTCCGAGCGTTGCGATACAGCGAGGGCATTTTCAGCGGCATTATGCGATGGCAGGTCGAGCATCTTGCCACTCAAATCAACGATGATTTTTTGTGCGGTTTTCAATCCCAAACCCTTTACATTTTTGAGGAGCGTAGCATTTCCTGTCGCTATGATATTACGCAACTCCGAAGGTGAATAGGTCGATTGAATCATTCGAGCCGTATTTCCGCCGACACCCGATACGCTGATGAGCAGGCGGAAGAGGTCGCGCTCCTCCTTGGTGGAGAAACCGTAGAGTAGCTCCACATCTTCACGCACTATGTGATGCAGGAAGAGTTTTACGCTCTCCATCTTCTCAATCTCGGAGAAGGTGTTTAGTGAGATGTTTACAAAGTAACCTACGCCTCCTGCATCTACTACTGCGTATGCAGGTGCTATCTCCGCAAGTGTTCCGTTGATATATTCGTACATAAGTTCAAAATAATCTCTTATCCTGCGCAAAAATATGAAAAACCTCCGAAATCTCGAAATTTACTCCTCATAAAATAATATAATTCTCCGATTTTTGTTAATTATATCAAAAAAAGGCGTAACTTTGTGGAACTTGTTTTTGACTATGGGAAATGCATTAACAGTAATATTGATAGCGGTCGCTGCGGTGGGATTCTTTATCTTGGCGATGTCGCTGACACTTATTTTCAAGGGGCATCATATCGACTCCGAGATATCCACGAATAAGGATATGCAACGACTCGGAATTAAGTGTGCTGTGCAGGAGACTCGTGAGGATATGGCAGCCGAGAGTTGCGATGACAATCCTTGTAGCGGAAACTGTGCAGGGTGTGATATTGAACATTCAGCTACTAAAAAACAATAAAATGAAGAAATTGATTTTAATGCTTGTGAGTGTTGCTTTTGCAGCAACTGCCGCCATTGCACAACCTATCCCAAATCTCCCCAAAAAGTTGCATTCAGGTCCATGGAAGGCTGGTCATGTGCAGGGTATAGCGGTCGATGCCAAGCAGGAGTTTGTCTATCTGTCTTTTACGACAATGCTTGTCAAGATGAATATGAAGGGCGAAGTTGTCGGCAGTGTTACGGGACTTTTAGGACATTTGGGTTGCATTGAATTTAATGAAGAAGATGGGCGTGTTTATGGCTCATTGGAGTATAAAAACGATGCAATTGGTCGTAGTATTCTCAACCAAGAGGGCGTTTCGGGCACCCTCCAAACAGGCTTTTATGTAGCGATATTCGATGTGGATAAAATCACCCACGAAGGTATGAGTGCCGAGCGTGGTAATGTGATGACCACAGTACTATTAAAGAGTGTTGTCAAGGACTACCTTGATGAGGTGGAGTGTTCGGGCGAAAGAGTTAAACATCGTCATGGTTGCAGTGGTTTTGACGGCATCTCGTTCGGACCGGCCTTTGATGGTTCAGGCAGGAGGGTTCTAACAATAGCCTACGGAATATATCGCGACAAAAAGCGTACTGACAACGACTATCAAGTGCTTTTGCAGTATGATATCAAAAATTGGCACAAATTCGAGGCTCCCATATCGCAGAACAACATGCACAAGCAGGGACCATCAAAGCCTTACGGCAAGTATTTTGTCTATACCGGCAATACATCGTGGGGTGTTCAGAATCTCGAATATGACAACAATAGCAAGTGTTGGTTTTTAGCATGTTATCCAGGTAGAAAGAGTACATTTTCAAACTACACCCTTTTTGCAGTCGATGCAACAAAACGCCCGACTATTTCGCCACTGCACGGTGTTGATTACATAAGAAAGGGAAAAGTTTTGCAATTGGCAGATTATGGCACTATCGATAGCAAAAATGGCGATATACGCGGTTGGCACAATAAGTTTGGTGTATATGGTACCTGCTCTTTGGGAGATGGATTATTCTACCTTGTCGAGGCAGGAGGAGAGAGAGGAAAACGCACTGCCACCCTACACCTTGCACGCTTTGTCGGCAAGGATAATGAGGCCTTCGAATTGATTAAATAATACTCCAATCCCACTATAATAAGGAGCGTGCCCAAAAAAAACTTTTTGGGCACGCTCATTTTGTCAGAAGTTTTATAATCCATACTTTGCCGTATGTCCCAGAGCCGCTTCGATGCGCAAAAGGCGATTGTATTTCGCCGTACGGTCGGAGCGAGAGAGCGAACCGGTCTTAATCTGTCCGGCATTTACAGCTACGGCAATGTCAGCAATTGTAGTATCTTCGGTTTCGCCCGAACGGTGCGAGATAATTGTCTGCATACCTGCACGATGCGCCATCTCTACCGCTTCGAGAGTTTCGGTCAGCGTGCCAATCTGATTTACCTTCACAAGTACCGCATTTCCGCACCTCTCCTCGATACCTCGCTTGATAAACTCCGTATTCGTTACGAAGAGGTCATCGCCCACCAGCGCACATCTGTCGCCAATCTCGGCTGTCAGCAGTCGCCAACCCGACCAATCGTTCTCCGCCATGCCATCTTCGATAGAGTCTATCGGGTAGTCGTTCACAAGTTTACGGAGATACGACACCTGCTCGGCAGGCGAGAAGTGAACACCACCATTCCCCTCAAAGCGCGAATAGTCGTATATGCCGTTGGTATAGAACTCCGAGGCAGCACAATCGAGTGCCAAGGTCAAATCACGCGGATAGCTGTACCCCGCAAGCGTTATTGCCGAGAGAATTGTTTCGAGCGCATCTTCGATACCCTTAAAATTTGGCGCAAAGCCACCCTCATCGCCCACAGCGGTCGAGAGTCCTCGTTGTTTCAGCACCGAGCGCAGGGCGTGAAAGACCTCAACACCCATCTGCAACCCCTCGGAGAAGGTCGAAGCACCCTTCGGGCGAATCATAAACTCCTGAAAGGCGATAGGAGCATCAGAGTGGCGACCGCCATTTACAATATTCATCATCGGCACAGGCAAAACCCTCGCATTTACGCCACCGATATAGCGGTAGAGGGGCAGGTTGAGTTCCGTTGCTGCCGCCTTTGCCACCGCCAACGACACGCCAAGAATGGCGTTTGCGCCGAGGTGCGATTTTGTTGGTGTACCATCGAGTGTGCACATCGCCATATCAATCTCCGCCTGCGCCAAGACATTTCTGCCTATAAGGTTGGGGGCTATGGTGTGCTTCACAGCCTCTAATGCCTTTAATACCCCTTTTCCGTTGTAGCGTTCTTTGTCGCCATCGCGCAGTTCAAGGGCCTCGTTTGCACCTGTCGATGCGCCACTCGGCACAGCAGCACGCCCTACGGCACCACTGCAAGTTACAACATCTACCTCGACCGTAGGATTTCCGCGAGAGTCGAGAATCTCACGAGCAAAAATCTTTGAAATTTCCATAGTTTGTTTTGGTTTTAATTGGTTTTGTAGTGGGAAATTTGCAAAGTTTAAGCCAAAGGGAATGTTGCGCCAAGTTTGATGGCATTGAATGGCAATGAATGGCAATGAATAGCAATCGCTCGTTATACTCGCTGAATGGCAAATGCGCTTTGTTATTAAGCACTCCTTTGGACTGCGTTGTCATTAAATGCCATTAAGGGCTGAAAGCCCGAATGCCATTCAATGCCACAAAAATCTGCGCCCAAAAAAACAACCCTCCGCAGAGTTTTTCTGCGGAGGGTAAAAAGTTTTAAAGCCAAAAGCCTAATTTCTAAAAAGCGGAGACGGCACGCACATAGAGGTTGTCTCTCTTACCGTAAACGAAAGTGTAGCCGTCAGGTAAACGGACAGCCCACGCGACATCTGAGCTATGCTCTGTTGATGACCAAAAATGTCCTTTTATATTTATAGTTCTACCTACTACCGCAGTTAGTGTAATGTCTAAAGCGGCATTATTGCTACATATAACATATAGTTCCTCTTTTGTAGGCAATCGCCAGCCACTGCCAAGGTTACTACACCACGATTTGGCGCCATACCAATTATAATGCATTTCAGTAATGCTAATTATTGTTCCGTGCTTTCCGTCGGCAGAGACTTCAAAAACAACGCCCTTCTTGCCATCTACATTGTAATAATAACCAACCTTATACACTCCATTATCACCCTTTCCATCGGCGATCTGCTGTTTGCGTACCCTTGCTTCTTCTCGCAATCTTGCCTCTTCTTCTTGTTTTCTTGCCTTTGCCTCTTCTTTCAATCTTGCCTCTTCTTTCAATCTCGCCTCTTCTTTCAACCTCGCTTCCTTTTGCAAATAGGTCTCATTGTTATCCGTTACAAGCAAAACAATACCTCTTGATGACGAAGTTGATTTGCTCATATAGGCGGCATCTTTCAAATAACCGTTTGCACGAAGTAAAGCAAGTTCCTCTGCGGTAGGTATGCGCCACGTGTCGTAATCGTGCATATGTTGATTATTTATTTGCGCAATGACACTTGTTGGCTCACTTGGGAAAACACCTAACTCGGTCGGAAAAACCTTCAAATAGCCCATAACGACCTCAACAGTAGTGCGCTTACGCACACTGGAAGAAGTTGGCGTGGTTTCAGACGATGTTACAGGCGCCGTTGGAGTGATAGCAATTTTCCCTGCCAAACGAGTTCCAAGTTGCGACATCATTGTACGATATGAACTGCCCGGAGCCCAAGTTGCGCCATCTTTTGCCGAGATTGTTCCCGACTCAACATTAACCACTCGAACATCTACATTGTACTGATTCATCACGATATTTACATCACCGATAACTACTTTCGATACATTCAAAATCTGACCAACACGAACCATTTGCGATTGTGTAAGTTTTCCTCGCTGAAAGTTCTGCTCGTCAATTACTCGGTCAATCTGTGTGCGCTCTACCAAGGTGTAACCTCTTGGCGAAAAGTAGGTGTTGAAAATCGCCGAGATACCATCAACATCTGCTTGCGATACGCCTACTCCTGCATTAAAATCAAGCACTGCAACTCGCTGTGCAGATACGGTTGCCACAGCAAAGAGTGCGCAAATAAGAATAGATAGTTTTTTCATTGTAATATAAATTTAAGTTAAACAAAAAGTTGCTCAAACCTATATTACGCAAAAAGAAAGCGTGGTGCTGAAAACTTATTTTTGTTAAGCGGGCTCTGGAATGCCTTCGAGAAAAAATAAGCAACAACTCCACGCCATACCAAGTGGTATGACGCAAAAGATGTCAGCCCATCCTCTCTCTTGAATTTTCCAGATTCGCTTAACGAGAATAAACTTACACTTTCTGCGTAATTATGTCTGCAATCCGAGGACTGCACCACAAAAGTAGTAATTTATTTTTGATTGAGCAAAAATCGCACAAAAAAATAGAGGATAGTAGCGGAGGTTAGAGGTCGTTAGCGGGAATTAGAGTGGCGCAACCCTAATAACCCCTAAATACCTCTAACAGCCTCTAACAACCTCTTGTGGAATTGCGCCACAAAAAACCAACGGCTAATGGCTAAAATGGTAGAGATTGCCACGAGCCTACGGCTCTCGCAATGACGAAATGATAAATAAAAGCACCTTTAATCGTCAATTATCAATTGTCAATTCGTCAATTTTATTTTGGCGGATTATCCAAAATTTATTATCTTTGGTAAAAATTCGGACATTATGGCAATTTTTAAGGTTGAAGGCGGTCGCAGACTGCATGGCGAGATTACTCCGCAAGGTGCTAAAAATGAGGCGTTACAGATTCTTTGTGCTACACTCCTCACCGAGGAAAAGGTGGTGGTGAACAACATTCCGCAGATTCTCGATATCATTCAGCTTATCGACCTCTTGCAGGCGATGGGCGTGAAGGTTGAGCGATTGTCGGAGGACTCCTACTCCTTCTGCGCCAAGGAGATAAACCTCGACTACCTCGCAAGCGATGACTACCGCAACCGCTGCGCCCGTCTGCGTGGCTCGGTGATGATTGTAGGTCCGCTGTTGGCTCGTTTTGGTGTGGGTTACATTCCAAAGCCGGGTGGCGATAAAATCGGTCGCCGCCGACTCGACACCCACTTTATCGGCTTCCAAAAGCTCGGTGCAGAGTTCGATTTCGATGCTGCCGAGGCGTTCTTCACCGTCAAGGCGAAGGAGTTGAAGGGTACATATATGTTGCTCGATGAGGCTTCGGTTACGGGTACGGCAAATATCGTTATGGCAGCCGTACTTGCCAAAGGCAAGACCACAATCTACAACGCTGCCTGTGAGCCATATTTGCAGCAGTTGTGCAAGATGCTCAACCGTATGGGAGCAAAGATTTCGGGCGTAGGCTCGAATCTCCTCGAAATTGAGGGCGTGGAGTCGCTCGGTGGCACTACGCACACGATGTTGCCCGATATGATTGAGGTGGGTAGTTTTATCGGTATGGCGGCGATGAACCGTTCGGAACTTACCATCAAGGGTGTTTCGTTCGAGAATCTCGGCATTATCCCTGCGCAGTTCGCCCGTCTGGGTATTGCGATGGAGCGCCGAGGCGATGACCTCTATATCCCACAGCAAGACCACTATCGCATTGAGAGTTTTATCGATGGCTCGATTATGACCATTGCCGATGCTCCTTGGCCCGGTCTGACGCCCGATTTGTTGTCGATTTTCCTTGTTGTGGCGACACAGGCGAAGGGTACGGTGCTGATTCATCAGAAGATGTTCGAGAGCCGCTTGTTCTTTGTGGATAAGTTGATAGATATGGGTGCGCAGATTATCCTTTGCGACCCTCACCGTGCTGCCGTAATAGGTCAGGACCACCAGCACCAACTTCGTGCTGCAAAGATGTCTTCGCCCGATATTCGTGCGGGAGTGGCGTTGCTGATTGCAGCGATGAGTGCCAATGGCGTAAGTACAATTCAGAATATCGACCAAATTGATAGAGGTTATCGCGATATTGAAGGTCGCCTCAACGCCATCGGAGCAAATATAATTCGATTGGAGGAGTAGGTAGATATATAGGCAACAATGAGGGAGTGTCTAACAAGTTTTTTAGGCACTCCCTTTTTGTTAGAAGTTGTATAACAAGAGGGATTTCAAGGCTTGCGTAGCCCGAAAAAGCGGAGTTTACTTGGCGTAAATGAGCATTTTGAGGGCAAGCGTAACGCTGAAA
>JAZOBZ010000100.1:0-49395 GCA_045596245.1 Alistipes sp.
ATCTCCAAGCCGCTGACCGAGAGTGCTGCGCCTGCCAAGATGGCCATCGCTGTGCGTACCAATCGTAGGTCGATGACGATGCTGCGCACCTCCTCCGTAGCACGACCCGCAAAGGCATCGATTATATCGGCTATGGGTATCGACACCGAGCCGACGGCGATATCGACGATGCAGAGTGCGATGCAGAGTGCAACGAGGAGCAGTAGAAATATGGTGGTGCGGTGCTTCATTATTCCAACTTTTTATAGTAGTAGAGCGAATCGGTTGGAGCCTTGTGGTGAAGAATCTTCACAAGGTCGGCAAGTGCGATGTCGGGCCTAATGCTGCCCGACTCCCAAAAGTCGCTGCCTCCGCTTGGGGTCGAGCGTTTGGTGTTATTGTATATGCGACCTTCGCGCACAGCCTTGATATTAGCAAAGCGAGGTGCAACTCTTCGCAATTCGTCGAGCGACGACACCTGTCCGAGGTTGAGCCATACGTCGGAACGCGAGGCGAGTAGCAGGGCCTCCTCCAACGAGATACTTTTTGAGGCATTGCCTTTGCCCTCCGTGTAGATGTACTCTCCACCTGCATCTTCTATTAGGCGCACGGCATAACTCTCGGCCGAAGGCATAAACCAACTATCGCGATATGGTAGGTTGAGCATTACGCGTGGTCGGCTCGCGATGGTCTGTTGCTGGTCGCGTAGTGCGATATAGCGGGCCTCAATCTCGGTAAAGAGTCTTTGGCCCTCCTCTTCGCAACCGCAAATGTAGGCCAACGCAATAATCCACTCGGCTCTACCGAGTGGCTCCTCTTCGAGATAGTCCCCTATATATATATAAGGTATGCGGAGCGCATCGAGTTTGTCGGTCGTACTCTTTGCCTCGCCCGCTACGCCATAGAGTAGAACGAGGTCGGCGTGACGTTGCTTGAAACTCTCGAAATCGAGTGTCGTATTATAGCCCGCCTCGACTATGCGACCCTCGTCTATTGCTGTGCGAACCGAAGGGGTCGAGATAAATCGACAGCCCGATATGGCCGTGATGTGGTCGGCACAACCTATCGCATCGAGCATCGCTACATAACTCGACGACATGGCGACGATTCGTTGAGCCGGTGCGATAGAGTCGATAGGGGCGTAGAATGCAACATTGTTGGCCCCTTGCCACGGATTTTTGATGCAGAGAAGTCGCTCGCCACTTTGACTGTCGGCTACGACCTCGAAATATTTGGCATAGCGAGGCGTGTAGAGCGAAGTCGTGTCGAGTGTACGGGGTGCGGTGTTGTTGCACGCCACTGTCGATACGATACCGAGAAGTGCGACTATGTAGCGAAGAGCCTTCATCGGGAGTCTATATTGAGAGTAGGTGCTTTGCTTGCGATATGGCAGCCTCGGTAATTTTATCGCCCGAGAGCATCTTGGCAATCTCCTCAACGCGCTCCTCGTTGGAGAGAGGTCTAATATGGGTGCGACTCTGCTCCTTATATACAAGGAAGTGGCGCGAGCCCTTCGATGCCACCTGTGGCGAATGGGTGATGTCGATAACCTGCATCGACTCGGCAAGGCAGCTGATAATATCGCCCACATCATTGGCAGTACGACCTGAAATGCCCGTATCAATCTCATCGAAGATGATTGTCGGCAGTGCAAGGTGTCGTGCAAGAGTGGTTTTCAGCGCCAACATCACGCGCGACAACTCTCCGCCCGAAGCAATCTTCTCGATTGGTCGAGCCTCGACCGAAGCGTTTGCCGAGAAGAGGAAATCGACTGTATCTGCGCCCGAAGATGTCGGGGTGCATGGTGTTACGGCAATCTTGAACTTGGCATCTGCCATGCCCACTTTTTGCAGAATTTCAACCACCGCATTTGCAAATGCCGGCGAAGCCTTCACACGGCTATCGTGCAACTTCACAGCAAGTGCGGTTGCCACTTTTTCGCACTCGGCAACCTTCGCCTCTGCCTCGGCAAGCAACTCATCACTATGCTCTATGGCAGATAGTTGTTCGGTATATTTATCGCGCAGAGCTATCAACTCCTCGATGCCCTCGCAACGGTGTTTTCTTTGTAGTGTATAGATAAGGTCAAGGCGCGAATTTACCGCATCGAGGCGTTCAGGATTTGCCTCTATGCGCTCCAAGTCGGTCGCTGCGGTTGCGGAAATATCCTTCAACTCGACAGATGCAGAGTGCAATCGCTCAATAAGTTCGTCTGCCGAAGCATAGTTTTCGGATACCCGGCGCAGTGCATTTTCACTCTCGCGGAGAGTTGTCAGAACACCCGTTACCTCCTCGTCCAACGATTGCGTTACACGCTGTAACGCCTCGCTTATGCTGTCGGCATTTTCGAGTGTGCGCAGCTCCTGCTCCAACTCCTCCACTTCGCCAACACGAAGATTTGCTCCGCGCAACTCCTCCGCCTGATGACGCAGCCAATCCTCCTCATCGGCATTGCGCTTTGCCGCCTGCTGTAACTCCGACAGGGCGTGTCTTGCCTCCTGCAATGCGGTATAGATGTTGCCATACTCCGCAAGCAACTCGCTATTGCCTGCAATGGTGTCAATAGCACGAATACGGAATTGCGGCGATGAGAGGATAAGATTTTGGTGTTGTGAATGGATATCTATCAGATAGGCTCCGAGTTGTTTCAAGTCGGCAAGTTGTACCGGCTGGTCATTTACAAAAGCACGACTCTTGCCACTTGGTGAAATGGTACGGCGGATAATGGTTTCGTTGTCGTACTCGATATCCAACTCCTCGAAGGCCTCCTCCAAACCGAGCCCAGCAACATCAAACTCGCCCTCTACTACGCAAGCACGAGTGTTATCCTTTATGGTTGTGCTGTCGTTCTTGGCTCCGAGCAACAACGCCAAAGCACCCATCAAAATCGACTTTCCTGCTCCCGTTTCGCCCGTAATAATATTGAGCGAGGAGTCGAACTCGATTTCGAGATGCTCGATAAGAGCGTAGTTCTCTACGACAAGCCTTTTTAACACAACTATATAGTCAATTAAAAATCAAAAAATACATTTAATTGTCAATTGTCAATTATCAATTGTCAATTAAAAAATAGTTTCTCTATTTTGTCTGCAATTCGCTCGGCTACCTCCGACTTCGACAGCAGTGGCAACTCCTCACGGTGCGAAGCATCAATAAAGGTAACCTTGTTGGTGTCGCAACCAAAACCGGCACCCTTATCTCGCAACGAGTTCAAGACGATAAGGTCAAGGTTCTTCTTGCGCAACTTCTCCTCGGCATTCGACTGCTCGTTGTTGGTTTCGAGGGCAAAGCCTACAATCTTGCGGTCGCCCTTCACTTTGCCCAACTCGTAGGCTATATCCTTTGTCTTGCGCAGTTCGAGCGAGAAGGAATCGTCACTCTTCTTGATTTTGGTGGTCGCAACCTCCACAGGGGTATAGTCCGCAACCGCAGCACACATCACAGCGCAATCCGACTGCTCGAACTCTGCCACCGCAGCGTTGTACATATCCTCTGCTGAGCATACATCTGTACGGCGCACGCCCTGCGGTGTAGCCAAAGCGGTCTTACCGCTTACCAAAACCACCTCGGCACCTCGCTTTGCCAACGCATCGGCAATGGCGTAGCCCATCTTTCCGGTCGAGTGATTCGAGATATAACGCACAGGGTCTATCGCCTCGATTGTCGCACCTGCGGTAACCATCACGCGCTTACCCGACAAGGTCTGCTTCGGAGAGAGGAGGCTGTCGACAGCCTCAACAATCTGCTCCGGCTCCATCATACGCCCCTTGCCCATAAGACCACTTGCCAACTCGCCCTCTGGCGACTCTAAGACGATAACTCCGCGCTCGCGCAGTTTTGCCAAGTTCTCCTGTGTAGCCTCGTGGCAGAACATATCGCAATCCATAGCCGGCGCAACCACCGTCTGGCAACGAGCCGAGAGGTAGGTTGTAAGCAGAAGGTTGTCCGCTATGCCATACGCCATTTTTGCGATGGTGTTTGCCGTAGCCGGTGCTATCAAGTAGCAGTCAGCCCACTCGCCCATCGCGATATGCGAATGCCAATCGCCATTTTCGGGGTTGTAAAACTCTACGGCGATAGGGTTTTTCGACAATGTAGCCATCGTTACGGGCGTGATAAACTCCTTGGCTGTCGGAGTCATCACCACCTTTACCTCGGCTCCTGCTACACGCAAAAGACGACAAAGCATAGCCGCCTTATATGCCGCTATGCTACCTGTCACACCGAGCAGAATATGTTTGCCCTTCAACATTTTCTAAAAAACTTTTAGTAAAAAGTCAATCTTCCACAATTAGAAGTTGTATAACAAAAGGGATTTCAAGGCCTGCGAGGCGTTGAGCGCGAAGCATACTTGGCGTATGTGAGCCACTCAACGACCGAAGCATAACGCAGAAATCACCTTGTTAGACAGCTTCTACTCTTTTCCGTCACGGAAATATATCTCGTCATCGAGGAACTCCTCTGTTGCGATAATCGCAGGCTTTGGAAGACGCTCGTAGTAGCGCGAAATCTCAATCTGCTCACGATTTTCGAAAGTCTCCTCCATGGTGTCGGTAGGTGACGAGAAGTCTTGAAGTTTACGATTCAACTCGCTCTTCAACTCCGATGAAATCTGATTTGCACGGCGAGCAATAACATTGATACTCTTGTACACATTACCTGTCTCGTGGTCGAAATCTACGAGTTTGCGAGTAACGGTGTTGTTCGGAATGTTCTTCTTAATCTCCATCTCTATTGCTGTTTTTCTATGTTGTTTTTATCTAAATAATCTTTTGCCTCTTTGGTGTATCGCTCCAACTCCTTACGGTGCTTCGATTCAGGAAATTCGTTGATAAACGAGTAGTACGAGTCGAGCATATTGAGGTATCGCTCACCCTGCTTCGCCTCAACCGAATTGTGCGCCAAACGGTAGTTTGACACTGCAATAAGGTAGAGTATATCCTCGCGATGTGGCGTGTCGGGGTATTGTTTCAATGCGTTACGCAGAGCCACAACTGCCGATTTATATCGCTGAATCTTGTAGTATGTATAGGCATTCAAGTATGCCTTCTCTTTTAGTCGCTCGTTCAACTCTTTAATAAGTGCTGTGAAAGCCTCTACTCGCTTTGAATTTGGGTATCGCTCCACAAACTCCGAAAAGGCGATTATCGCCTCGGCTGTTATTGTTTGGTCGCGCGTAGGATCGGGAGCAAGGTAGTAGTGGCACATAGCCAACATAGCCTCGGCGTCTTCGATAAATACACTTCGTCCAAACTTACGGCGGAACTCATCGAGTTGTACCGTAGCATCGGAATACTCACGGTTTTTGAAACGGCTTCGTGCCGAGAAAAAAGCAATAGAGTCCTCGCACATATTACCCACATAGTAGGCTTGGCACGCCTCGAAGAGATCGCCTGCCTGTTTCCACTTCTCTCGGTTGTAGTACTTCATACCCTCCGAGTACATCAGCTCGTGGTCACCACTCTTAATCACCGAATGTACACTCACCTTCTTGCCCCTCTCTATTCTATCGCGAACACTCTTCTTTTCGCCCATTGCGAAAACAGAGCTCGCGATAATCATAAAGCCGAGCATCAAAACAAAGGTTTTATAGTGCAACTTAAACATCTCTCTCCTCCTCTTATCTCGCACACATATCGCATGCATACCGCGCGCATATATGCGTGCTAAATCGTGCAAAGTTATAACGAATTAACGAAAATCGCAAAATAAAATTGCAATTCCTTGCCTAAAACTGCCTAAATTTGAAATAATTCCCTTTTTTCGCCTCCCACTTTTGATTTTCCCATTTTATTTCATAACTTTGTAGATGTCATTTTTTCGTTAAAATTAGCTACAAAAATGGATAAATTATTCGCTTATATGCTTCCCGAGGTGGAGTTTATAGATGTTGTCGTTGAACGCGGATTTGCCGATTCGATCGAGTTTGTCGGCAAAGATGACGAAGTTGAATTTTAACCCCAAAACGAGATGAGTGCTATGAAGAAGTTTTATTGCTATGTAGCATCGTTGCTTATTGTAGTGGGTGCTATGGGTGGTTGTACAGAGGACTTCACAACCGACAACAACCTCTCGAACGAGGGTTTGAATAGTGTAGAGTTTATTGAGGTTGCTGCCAACATCGAGATAGACAACTCGCGAACAACCCTGATTGATAATAATGCAGGCAAGGTTATTTGGAGCAATGGCGACGCCATCGGTGCGATTGCCACAGATGGCACTGTTACCAAGTGTGTTGCAACTTCGGTCGATGGTGTAAACGCAACCTTCTCGGTACCAGCCAATACCAAGTATGCAATATACCCTTACAGCACCGATTATATATACAGTGCAGATGCTACCAGCTTCGGTCATAAATTGCCTTCGAGCATCACTCTTGACGGCTCGGCAAAGGTCTTTGATGACAAGCAGAATGTAATGGTTGCACCCCTCTCAGATGGCAAATTCTTTTTCAAGCATTTGTGCGGTTATATCGAGGTTAAATTGAAGGGTATAGGCACCGTTAAGCACATCGCTTTGCGTAGTAACACCCGTAAATGGGACGCTCTTTCAGGTCTTGCATATATCTCTTTGGACAATCTTACCGAACCTAATTGTACTTTTTCCACTGTTTATAAGGAGGCTTTTAACTGGCTTTATGCCACTTGCAACAATGTTGAGTTGAGCAAGGAGAAAGCTACATCGTTCTACTTTGTCGTACCTCCTCGCACCTACGAGAATTTGAGTATATGCGTACAGACCGAAAAGGGCTCGTATGCAATCTCTTCGAATAATGCCATAACTGTCAATCGTGCGAAAATCCGCCCGATTACAGCCATCGACATAGATGACTTTGTACCCACAACCACAACCGATTTGAGTGCAGAGGGTGTGGCTAACTGCTATATCGTACCGCAGGGAGCGGAGGCAAAATACTACTCATTCCCTGCGCAGAAGCTCAATGCAACGAGTAAATTAGCGAAAGCTGCGTATGCTCATGTTCTGTGGAGCGACCGCGCAAAACTCATCACCAATGTAAACTACGATGTTGCAACCGGCACTGTTTCGTTAAAGTATGCTGGCGGAAACAAAGAGGGTAATGCTATGGTTTCGGTCTTTGATGCCAACCACAATGCACTCTGGACTTGGCACATCTGGTGTACCGACCAACCCGAAGTTGTAGCCATTAAAAACAGCCGTGCACCTACGAATAAAATCCATGGTATTATGGACCGCAACCTCGGTGCAACCTATGCTCCGAAAACTCCCGAAGAGGCAGCAAACATCTCGAAAGAAAATGCAACGGCATCGATGGGACTATACTATCAGTATGGTCGTCCGATTCCTTTCCCTAAGGCAACAAGTATCGCAAACACAACAGCCGAAGATACAAGTGAGCCCTTTGGTCCCAACTCTGATTGCGAGTTGATGTATGGATTCAAAAACAATTTGCAGAGTTTCATATATACTAATTATGGCAACAGTTTCAATACAATGTTGAGTTTCCCTCCTATTTATGGAGTAGTATATTTTACTACTGAATATGGTACTACGCAGTCGTCTGGAACAACCAACTACTACACGTTCTGCAAACAGCTGCCGATGCCTTGTACCCAGAGCTCTCAACTCTGGCATTCGGAAAATGCAGATAGAGTCAGTATGAAGGGTAATACCGACCCTTGTCCTCCGGGGTACTGCGTTGATGAATTTGAAACCTTTAAGGCAGCTTTGTATAACATTTCCTATAATCGCGTAAGCAAGGATAATCAAACTTATGGTTACTCTTATCAGTGTCCGACAACTAAAGATGTAGCATGGTTTCCTGCTACCGGACTACGCACAAATAAGGGAGTATATAGTTCCGTTGGAAGTGTTACCAATCTGTGGAGTGCGATAAATTGTTCAAACGATTGGTTGTATGGAATGCAGTGGTACACAAAAACTACTACCGGTACTACTCAAAAGATGACCGGCACAAGCGCAAACGGCCTCGGTAAGGGTTGCAATGTTCGTTGTCGCGTAATAAATCGCTCGGAACTACAAAGCGTGCCCGCAGAACCAGAATCCAAACCTACACTCTCCATACTCTTCGTTGGCAACTCGCTTACGCAGGACGGCATAGCCTACTTGCCATATATGTTGAAGAACTACTATCCAGAAGTGACCTTCAATATCTATATGTGGTACATTGGCGGCAAGAATATGGGGGAACACTACTCTAACTTCACCTCCGTGAGCAAAGTAGCAGATATATTCTCGATTGCCGAGAATAGCGAGGGGTGGACCAACTACCGCAATTCGATGCCTATGTCAAGCGTGTTGGCTTACTATAAATTCGACATTGTGTGTCTGCAAGAGTACTTTAACAAAAAGGACTCTTATACGGATTGCACCGACTGGAACAACTGTAAAGATTATATCTTGAATAACTATAAGGGTGGCAACGAACTGAAGTTTATAAGCCTATTCCACGCTCCAGCGAGAAAAGCGGATTCTAGCACAGGAATAATAGGTACCGTAGACGAAATATATGAGAGAACCAAGGCCGGCAACGCATTGATTCTTAAAAATACTGTTTCAGAGGATATTATACCTTTCGGTATCGCTGTGTATAAAGCTTTGGATACAGACTTGAAAAATCTTGGCGATAAAGGACAGTTATCTCCGGATAATATTCACACTCAAGAGGGATTGCCTTGCCTGTTGCAGACCTATGTGGCATTGTGTTGGATATTTGACAGATTTAATATAAATAAAACTGTCTTGGGAAACACTATGCGTATGACAACCGACATCTATAATAAAATTTCGGTACCCGGAGCGAACCTCGGCACAGGTGTCGTAGAGGGTACGGAGGCACAGTATAGACTTGCCCAAGAGATTGCTATCGAGGCATACGCCGAGGGTAAGGAACTCTTAAAGAATAACAGCCAGTAAAACACGGCTTCGACCACCAGAGTAATCGAAAACTAAACAAATGGGGCTGTCTAACAAGTTTTGTTGACAGCCTCATTTTTGTAGAAGTTGTATAACAAGAGGGTTTTTAAGGCTTGCGAAGTCCGAGAAACCGCAGCATACTATGGCGTATGTGAGGATTCCGAGGACGAGCGTAACGCAGAAAACACCTTGTTAGACAGCTTCTTTTATCAGTAGTAGAATCTCTACTTACAAAACACCCTTATCAATCAACCACTCGGCAATCTGTACTGCATTCAAGGCTGCACCCTTCTTAATCTGGTCGGCAACACACCAGAACGACAAGCCATTCTCGCAAGTTATATCCTTGCGGATACGACCAACATAGACAGGCTCCTTGCCGGCGATAAACAACGGCATAGGGTACTCCTTCTCGGCCGGATTATCCACTACAACAACACCCTGAGCCTTAGCAAAAGCCTCGCGAGCCTCCTCCGGCGAGATTGGTCGCTCGGTCTCAACCCAGATGCTCTCCGAGTGCGCACGCATAACAGGTACACGCACACAAGTTGCCGACACCGAGCAGTCCGAGTGCATAATCTTGCGGGTTTCGTTGTGCATCTTCATCTCCTCCTTGGTGTAGTCATTATCGGTGAATACATCGATATGAGGTATCACATTGAATGCCAGCTGATAAGCAAACTTCTCAACCTTTGGCTCCTCGCCATTTGCCAACGATGCGTGTTGTGCCTCCAACTCCGCCATCGCCTGCGCTCCTGCGCCACTTGCCGACTGATAGGTCGAAACATGCACACGCTTGATATGCGACAACTTCTCGATAGCATTCAACGCAACAACCATCTGAATTGTTGTGCAGTTCGGATTTGCGATAATGCGGCGTGGAGCGTTCAATGCGTCCTCGGCATTTACCTCAGGCACTACCAACGGCACATCATTATCCATACGGTAGCACGATGAATTATCAATCATCAAACAACCATATTTTGTGATTGTCTCGGCATAATCACGCGAAATAGAACCACCTGCCGATACCAATGCAAGGTCGATATCCTTGAAGTCGTCATTGTGCTGCAACTCCTTGATTACAATCTCCTTACCACGAAAAGTGCGAGTCTGTCCCGCACTACGAGAAGAGCCAAACAATACCAACTCATCAAGTGGGAAGTTATGCTCGTCCAAAATTTTGAGGAACTCTTGTCCTACGGCGCCACTTGCGCCTACTACGGCTACCTTCATAATTAAAAGTTAAAAATTAAGAATTAAAAATTATTTTTTTTCAACTACTCACTACTCGTTACTCACTATTCGAAGAATTCGTCTTGTGTCATTGCTGCGGTGGCAGCGGAGCTCTCGGCATCTTCGCACTCCACTGCCTGCCACGATGCAGGGCGCACAAACTTATCCTCCCTATCGACATTTATGTTCGGGTCACTATGCACTCTGCGAAGGAAATCTCCCACAATAGGCAGTGCCATAACCGAGCCTTCGCCTCGGCTCGAAGTGAGGTGAATGGATTGGTCCTCGCCACCAACCCACGAGCCGGCAACAAGTTTTGGCGTAATACCCATAAACCAAGCATCACGATTCTCATTCGTTGTACCCGTCTTGCCGGCAATCTCCACACCGTGCATATTGAACGCCCAACCCATACGGCGACCTGTGCCATGAGTGATAACATTCTGCATCATCGTAAGCATCGTATATGCCGACTCCTTGCTGATTGCATCTTGCGAGGAGGAAGTGAATGAGGAGATAAGGTTGCCCTGTCTATCCTCAATGTGTGTTACGAAAATCGGAGTGTTATATACGCCCTCATTCGCAAAGGTCGAATAGGCACTAACCATCTCATATACATTCGACTCGAAAGTGCCTACACACAACGCATACACAGGGTCTATAAAGCTTAAAATACCCATGTTGTGAATAAAATCGGCTACGGCTTCCGGTTGTTTTGCCTGCTTCATAATCCACGCCGAGTAGTTATTGCGCGAATGTGCCAAGCCCCATCGCAGAGGGTGCAAAACACCATCATACACCACATTTCCCGACTCCTTTGGCGACCACGCTGCACCAACTGCCGTTTCGATTGTTACGGGCAGATTTGGCACCATCGTACAAGGTGTCAAGCCGAGGTGGTCGATAGCAAAGGTGTAGATAAACGGTTTGACCGTTGAGCCAATCTGTCGCTTACCCTGCTTTGCCATATCATACTTGAAGTATTGGAATGAAGGTCCTCCGACATACGCCTTGACATGACCTGTCTGTGGCTCCATTGCCACAAATGCTGCTCGCATAATACGCTTGTGGTGCAAAATAGAGTCACGAGGTGTGAGCAGCGTGTCGCGCTCGCCATCGTAGGTAAAGACCTTCATCTCGCACTTTTTCGAGAAGCTTGCGTATATCTCTTTGTCGTTCACGCCCGCCGACTTCATATTGCGGAAGCGGTCCGAGTTGCGCATTGCTCGCTTTATGATTGCCTCTTCCTCCTCTTTGGTGAGGTTTTGGAAGAGTTTTTTTGTTTCACGCACCTGCCTATCCATTGTCGGCTGAATAACGGTTTGCAACTGCTTCTGCACCGATGCCTCAGCATACTCCTGCATCGAGGCGTTGATGGTGGTGTAAATCTTCAAGCCGTCACGATATATATCGTATGGCGTGCCGTCAGCCTTGCGGTTTTTGTGGCACCAACCGATAAGCGGATTCTCGTCATACTCCTTGCACGCCTGCTCATAGTCCCAAGTGGTATAGAAGTTGCGGCGTTTTGGTCGTTGAGCATTCATTGTCAGACGCAACATTTCGCGGAAGTAGGTCGCACGACCGTAGTTGTGAGAGACGGGGCGATAGTTCAATGTGATAGGCAGAGCCGACAACGAGTCGTATTGAGCCGAGGTGATACCTCCTGCCGCTTCGATACGCTTCAATACAGTATTGCGGCGGCGCAGTGCATTTTCGGGGTTGCGCACAGGCGAATAGCGTGTCGGAGCGTTCACAACACCCACCAACACTGCCGCCTCCTGCAAGTTCAACTCCGCAGGTGTCTTGCCGAAGAATGTTGCCGCTGCAGATTTGATACCAAAGGCATTGGAACCATACTCAACAGTGTTGAGATACATCGCAATAATCTCCTCCTTCGTGTAGTTATATTCGAGTTTCAGGGCAGTAATCCACTCCTTAAACTTTGACACCACAAGTTTTACTGTGCGGACAATTTTGTTCTCGCCACGCTTGCCACGAGGGAAGAGGTTTTTTGCCAACTGTTGTGTGATGGTGCTACCTCCACCCTGCGATGAGCGTTGCAATGCAATGGTCTTGACACCTACACGCGCCAGCGAGACGAGGTCTATACCGGAATGGGTATAAAAACGAGCATCTTCCGTTGCAATAAGGGCGGCGGCGAGAGGTGGCACCTGACGACCTGCGATGTTGAACAACGCAGTCGAGTCCTTCGGAAAGAGGTCGGCATACTGCACATAAGAGCGATTTTGCACGAAGAAACTGCCTATAACCTCTCCGTTATCGGCGTATATCTCGGTTGCAAGGTTGCTCTTCGGATTCTCCAACTCCTCGAATGATGGCATACGACCGAATGCTCCTACTGCTGTAAGCGAGAGCATCAGTGTAAGTAGTGCCACAGGTGTCATTGCCACAATCCAGAGCCACTTGACAATCTGTTTGGTTTTACTGTTCTTCTTTGTTGCACCTCTTTTGCGCGAGGTCTTGCGTGGAGTAGTATTCTTCTTTGTCTGCATAGTCATTATGTATTAAAACGGTAGTCCGAAACCTGCCGTTACAAATGGTTTTTTCTTGCCGTGAGGTTGATATATCGAAAGAGTTAATGATGTAGTACCAGCTTCCGGCATACGGAAGAGATTGAAATCCAACGACAAATCTCCTCCATAGGAGAATATGTGCTGTCGCTTAACCCTCGTGATAATACCTCCATTTATTCCATCTATATATGGCAACTTATTGCCAAATGAAGCGTAGTCGAAACCGAGATTTAGACGCACACGCTTGAATTGAATAACAGAACAACCTATGTCGGGATACCACACCGGAAAGGCGTAGTTGATAGAGGTTGCCACATAGTTTCTGTTTTCAATTTCGGAGGTATAGAATCCTCGTGGAACCAATCTACCAGAATGGAAGGCAAGATTTGACAGGGCGTCTTCTCTGTCAAAGCCCTTTATCGAGGTTTGATATACCGCTGCCAACGACAACGAGTGGTGCTTAGCCACTCCGGGAAAGTAGGCTTTGCCATATACCGATACGAGATGTCCGAAGTTCTTGTCCGCAGGATTGAGGGCGTAATTTAGCGATATGACCTGCCCCCATTGTGGAAGAAAATCTTTGTGAGACAACTGTACTTGGTCTTGGTAGCCCCAACCAAATTGCAACAGATGAACACCCTCTTTATAGCCGATTTTCGCAATGTTACTAACACTACCCTTTCCAATCTCTACCGAGAGTCTATCGACCTTTGCTACCAGACCATTTGAATAGTTATATCCCGCCGTAACCTGCACAAATCGCGTGTGATATCCCGCCTGAAAATAGAGGGGTAGCGATGCCATAAGCCCCACATTATAGTACTTTCCAAGTTCCGGCACCTCATTCAAAATCAGCTCATCTTTTCCCGTAATAGGGTTTTTGATATACTCCTCCTTGCCACCCGGCAACACCGCCTCATAACGACCATTCATGGGGTTATATAGGTAGGTATATGCCGAGTAGAGTTGTTGTGTACCTCCGTATGTGGCATTGATGCTCAAATTTACACCCAAGCCATAGTAGCGAAAAGCTCCCTTAAAGACACTACCCTCATTTGCATTCCAACCCCAAGTGAGATAGCCACTCGCTGTGGAGAGGATATTCTGCGACATTATTGTCGCACCAAGGTTGAAGTCTAACGCACCCTCCTCGCTCAACGAGAATGGGTCGTACGACACCGGAGCCCACGAGTGGATATTGAAGAGGTGGGCTGCACCATTAAAACGCTTATCGCGCAGAGGCTTAACACCCTTGCGCTTTGTCTGACCAAACTCTTTTGCCACTTGGAGCATCGAATCGGCTCCTATAAATCGCACCGTATCGAGATTTACCGTATTCCACTGCTTGCGCTCGGGATTT
Source organism: Alistipes sp. (assembly GCA_045596245.1). Taxonomy (GTDB): domain Bacteria; phylum Bacteroidota; class Bacteroidia; order Bacteroidales; family Rikenellaceae; genus Alistipes. The sequence goes on from JAZOBZ010000100.1 coordinate 14,026, forward strand.
ACGAGGTTTATCGGCAATTTCGAGTACTCTATTTTCGGCAGTGTATCGCGCTTAACCTCCTGCTCGGCAATATGGTAGCCATAGCGGTCGTAGGTGGTCATCAACACCCTTTCCTTCTCGACAGGCATAGGCGCAAACGAGCCGTATGTCGAAGCCGATATGCGGTATTCAGTCGAGGTGCGAAGGTCGTAGCAATGTACCTCATCTTTACCCGACTGAATTGAGCCGAAATACAAAACTCCGTCTTTGGCGCGAAGGTCGCTGATAGTGATGTATGCCCCTTGCGTAATGTGTTCAATATCTCTATCCCTGCCCACCTTACCGAGCCACATACCGCTATCGTCTGTGGCGATAAAGTACAAGGCATGGGTGTAGTTGTCGTATGCCAAGCCATGTACCTCAATATCCGAAGGGATTTCCACACGCAAATACTCCTCTTCGTGGCGAGGTTTCGGATTTCCGCGCACAATGCTATACACTCCACTCGGTGCATACTCCACCCACGCCAACTCATATTCGGAGATAGGGGTTGGATATAAGACCTTCTGCATACGGTTAAGTGTGCGAGTTCTGCCTCGCTCCAAATCCATATAGCACAACTTCGAGTTGATACGCTCGGCAAAGAGGGTGCTGCGGCGGTACTCGGTCCACCACACACGCTCACCCACAACCTCACTTGGGCGGCTCGAAACGGCTCCCGTATATGCAATGTGGCGACTCTTGCCCGTCTGGCTGTTGGTTACGACAAAGGCATCGGGCTTATCGAGTGTTTCGCAGAGCGACAGCACCATATCTTTGTCAATATATTGCGGATAGCGGTATTTTGTATATCCCTTTTTGCGCTCGGCAGAGATTTGTGTCGAGGTATTTGGCTGATATGGCAACGAGTTCCAATAGTTGTTCAAGTCGGCAAAAGTCTCGCGGAAGAGCTTTGTGGTCGATGTACCGTAGTACTTCTTCATCGCAACATAGGTCGTTGCGAAGGTGTATGGGTTGCGTACAGCATAGCGCACTATTTTGTCCCAGATATTCTCGTTATACTTGGTGTTGGCGTATGCCGTAATCTGGTAGCCAAGTTGATAGTGGTCGGGGATATACTCCTTATACGAGCCACAGAACCATTTATTGTAGCCCCTCTCATGTGTCGGGTTGCCGATAGCACGGTAGTGCATCGTGAACGAAGGTTGCAAGGCGCGACCAAATGATGACATCTGCGTCTCGGAGAGCACAGCATCGCCCTCCAAGCCCCACAACGGCATAAAGAGCAGTCCGATGGTTGAACTCTGCTGACCGAGGATGTAACTAAATGCACGAACAAAGCCTCGGTTGATGTTGTTGTATTGTACAGCGTGACGGTACTCGTGTGCAGCGAGTTGTTTCAACCACGGCATCGAATAACTATTCACTGCCGGTGAGGAGAGAATCTCGACTCGCTTCGGAAGCCACATCACAAGACCGTTTGACGAGAAGTTCTCGGGGTGGATAATAAACGGAATCTTCATCGGACCATGACGATAGCCAAAGTCGATGGTCGGTTGCACGGCACGGGCATAGTACATCATTTTGTAGCCCTGTGTGCGTGCTGTGTCGGGGTAGATAACATCAATCTTGTCGCCTTTGAGCTTACGCCAGCGCATATAGGTCGGGTCGGCACCCCACGAGTAGTATTGTGCCGATGCTGTGTAGCACCCTACGAGTGCCACAATAGCGAGAACTATATGTCGCAAATATCTCTTCAAAGTCTGTTATCTCTTACCCTTTTTGTAGGCCTTATCGCAAAAGTCCATATAGTACTCCCAATCCTCAGGTGTTAGGGCGTGTCTGCCCTCGCGAAGGTGGTAACCTATATCGTTGTGGATGCACTCTCCCACCTCTGGCATCTCCTTGGATGTCAACCCCTTCATACCGTAGAGTTCGAATACTGGCGATGCGTGATACGCCGAGAGGTATTCTCCCTTAGGATCAGCCCATCTATCCTTGCTCGCACTTCCCACATAGAGGTAGCGCGGTGCTACAAGGGCAAGCAACTCGTGCTGATCGAATGGCAAATCCTGTTCGCGATTGCTATATTGTGCAAAGTTCTTGCAAAACCAGTGCGGAAAGGTCGTTGTGATGCTTGCAATATTCTCTCCATAGACGCGCTTCGATAGTGCCGCACCACCACAACCGGAGTCGTTCGATATAACAACCTTAAATCTCTTATCCTGCGCACCTGCCCACAAGGCAACCTTGCCTTGACGCGAGTGCCCGATAACGCTCATCTGCTCCTTGTTTGCCCACGACTGTTTCTCCACCCAGTCGGCTACACGGCTAAGTCCGTAAGCCCACACTCCCAAGGCCTGCCAGCGGCTGCCCTCATCCTTGGTTTGTGGAAGCAGAGCCATAAGCCCCTTGTTTTTGCCTTTCTTGTTGTCGGGATATATATCGTGATAGCAGAGTGTAACAGCCGCATATCCACGATTGATAATATCCTCCATTGGCCATTGACCAATCCTTATGCCTCGCTCCAATCGCTTGCTGTTGCTATTTATCTCCTGCAACCTCTTGTAGTATGGTGAGTATTGTATCCACTCATCGTATGTAAGGCTGTGGTTGCCCCTGAAATTGTAACCTACGAAGACCGAAACACGACCTTTGCGATTGTTCGGATAGTAAACCAACACCAAGGCTTGTACTCGCTTGCCCTGCTTCGAAAAGGTGAACATCACCTGCTGTGCCGTAGCCTTACCGCCAAAAGCCCTTCTATCCTCGGCAACAACCTTGTACTTGACCTTCAATTTCGCATTTGGCGTCTCGCCATATACGCTCTTTGCAAAGAGCTCCAACACTTCGGGACGGCGTTGCTGCTCCCACTTCTCCACCGTTGTAACCTTTGTGCCATCGTTGCAGACGAGTGGGTTGGAGAGTGTGTAGTTTGGCACCTTCGACTCATCGTAGTTGATGTTCTTTTTCTTGGCTGCACCCACCATCGTAACGCCGCACAACAGCAGTGCTATCACAATTGCTCTTTTCATCTCTCTTAAACTTTTTTCGTTTGCGAATAACCCTTTTGCAACAGTAGTGCCGTTACTCGGTCGCGATGGTCACCCTGAATGATTATCTCGCCATCTTTGACCGAGCCACCTACACCGCAAGCCTGTTTTAGAAGACGACCTAAACTTTGTAAATCTTCGGTTGAGCCCACAAAATCACGCACTATTGTAGCAACTTTTCCGCCACGACCTTTTGTATCGCGCCAAACGCGCAACTTCTGCTGTGACGGGGCAAGCGTTTCCGCCTCCTGCTCTTCGCCATAGTCGTATGTAAAGTCCGGATTTGTCGAATAGACCATTCCAAGTCGCTCTTTCCAATCTGCCATAGAATTAGCTTTTAGCCGTTAGCCATTGACCTTCGGTCTTCACTGCTCCACCTCGACAAAGTCTGCAAGCAGCCTCTCTCCTCGGCTTAATCGCAGCGTTGGCTTTTTTAATATCACAATATCCCAATTAACGATGCAAAAGTAATAATTATTTGGTTATTATGTCAAAAAGTGGGTGCTAAAACTTTTTCAAAGTTTCTCTTTTAACAAAAAGTTGGGTTATCCCTCCACAGAATGGTCGGATAACCCAACTTTGCTATTGTAGATTGTGCTTAGAAATTGCCGAAATATATTGAATTCATAAGGAGCTTCATCGAGGCATACCAATATGAACGGAATGCAAGATTCTCCGCCGAATAGATAAGGGTACCCTCACCCACTTTTGTCTTAACCACCATTGGATTTGAAGCGATTTTATCCAAATCGCTCTGTAAAACATATCCCGAAAGATATGGGGTGGCAGAACCCTTTACAACGCTCTTGTCGTACGAACTTTTTTCTGCATCAATATATATGTTGCCACGCTTAAAGATTGGAAGGCTGACACCCTCCTCATAGCCATAACCAAGTGGATCGGTGTGGTCAATCTCTGTACTTACGATAATACCCGCAATTTGCTTTGATTTTGGAAGGTTGGCAGGTACAGGTTGAAGTGCAACATGGCAGAGGTCTGCGCTCTTCAAAACCTTGTTGCCATCAATGAAAGCAATAAGAGTTCCACCCCTCTTCACAAACTCGTTCAGTCGGCTATACATCTGGTCGCTAACAGGGAAAAGCGGCTCACCATTAGGCACAATGAGAACATCGTAGGCGTTATAATCCTCGATTAGATGGAGTCGATTGATGTCTATACGAGTAGGGGTAATGCCAAAGCGGCGATCGAGAAGGTGCCAAATCTCACCACTATCAAACTCCTTAAATCCGTTACCTGTAATAAGTGCTACGCGAGGCAGACGAGATAGTGTCTTGTAATCTTTGAGTGCAAGGTGTTTATTTAACCCTTCGACATCTACGCCATTCATCTTTGCAGCAGCCTCCAACTCCTTATATATCTCCGTAGCCGATAATGGCTGTCCTTCGACAGGAACATAGGCCGTACCATAACCGTACTCCTCTTTTCCGACCTTGAAAGGCTGGGTGGCAATATCCACACGCACCCCTTTGAGCAGCATTGCTCGCAACATATTGTGGTAGTAGAAACCTTTTGCCCCTATCAAATATCCGTAGTTGCTCTCTTTGGAGACCTTGCCCTCAGGGAATTTTAAATTATTGACCTTCTCGCCAATAAGACCATTGACACTCTCCACCTCACACTCCTGCACATTGAATGCATGCTTCAACGACCAAGTAGAGACATCATAGAATAGGTCTGTCGAAAACTTGGTCATATTCTCCCATGTACCCTTGAATTTGAGATAAAAGCGCTGTTCGGCAGGCACGATATAGGACTCTTCTGCTCTGTATGTAACACCATTAACCTTGGTATCTTTTGCGAGTTTATAGATGTCGAAATGCTGGTTTTTCATCCACTCCAACATCGCATACTCCATACCACGATCTCCGCGTGTATTGAAGATATATCCCTTGGTCTTTGCCTGTTTTGCCAACTCGGCTGTTCGAATGAAGAAGTCGCGCTGATAGTTGTGCAACATCTCGCGATTTTGGTATGCCGCAAATACCGATACGATGCTTACATAGGCGTGATTTCTAATGGACTTCGAGAGTTCAAGAACCTTTCCATCTCCCAATGGACGGAGAAATCCGCGCGAATTGGTCTGCTCAATAAGGATATTTATAGAACCTTGTATATCGGCATAGACATCACCTCGACCAAGGTAGAAGTCGTCATATCGAGCGTCTGAATATGTGTTCTGACCAACCCCTGCAAGGATTGCAGTTGTGTACTTACCTATGTAGCGAGCCTTATCCTGTCCGTCCATCGAAAGCAGAGGATTCAACTGCTTCAATATACCCGGACTACAAAATAGACCTCTTGTTTGACTCGACTCGTGGTTGTCATACATTAGATTGGGTATCCACTCGCAAGCTATCTTTGCAAAGGCCTTTCCCTCCGGGTGTTGCGACAATATATGGTCGCGATTAGCATCGTGCCAATAGTGGTTTGCACGACTCAACGGATATGGCTCGTTGAGGGAGTATTCGCGGGTATTGACATCGGCAATATGCTGACCGGTGCTCGACTCGGCATTGCACCATGCCGAAAAACGATTCACTCCATCGGGGTTGATACTTGGCGTAATAAGTATTACGGTCTTGTCGAGAATATCCAAGATTGTTGGGTCCTCGTTTGCAGCATAGAAGTATGCCATTGCCAACGAAGCCGAAGCCGAAGAGTGCTCGTTACCATGAACAGCATTTACGATACTCACCACACTCGGCATCTTCGATATATCCAAATCCTTCGATACCGCAACATCGCTTAGTTTGAGATGTTCCGCCTTAATCTCATCTATACGCTTAATGTTTTCGGGCGAAGATATTATTACCTCGATAATTGGACGCTTCTCGTATGTAAGACCAACAGTGCGAACCTTTACTCTATCGGAAACTCTATTGAGAGTGTACATATAGTGCAAAATGGCTGGCCATTCGGGATAGAACTCGCCAAGTTCATAACCCAAAATATCTTTGGGTTGTGGAATGGAAGGATTGAATGCACCAGAAAGCTTTACCTCGCCTCCGTTTTTGATGTCGGGAAAACTCTTTGGTAAAAAGTGGTCAAGAGAGTACTCGTACTTACTGAATGTGGGTTGTGCCATAGACGAAACAATCACACCCAAGCAAATAGTAAGAAATAAAATAGTTCGTTTCATAAAATTTTTATTAGGTTAAATGAAATTGTTTAATGACTATTCGATTTGTCTCCATTAGTACGCAAATATACATAAATTTTTTAAAAGATTTTGGTGTGTTGTAGCAATTTTGTACATTTGTTATAACAAATATCCAATTGTTATGGCAACTCGTCGTGAAAATAGGGAGCGAAAGCGCGAAATGTTTATCGAAAAGATGCGCGCAAAGGCCTTGGCACGAGGCAAGGTAGATTTAGAAACTCTACCTACCCCACTACCCATAGATGATGGCAAGAAATTGGTGCACGTCTTTGTCGAGGGATACGAGGATGTAGCCTTCTGGCGAGGTATTTTCGATAACTTTCCAAATCCTCATCTGCGATTTGAGATATCTGTTCCTACGCGCAAAGATTTACCCAAAGGAAAGAAGGTTTTGCTCTCGATGGCAGAGAAAGCGAACGAGGAGATGCTCTTGTGTATGGATTCCGATTTCGACTACCTCTTCGATGACGATGACGAAGTATCGCGACAGATTGTCGAGTCACCCTATATGTTCCACACCTACACCTACGCAACCGAGAACTATCTGTGCTATGCACCTTCGTTGCATAATGTCTGCGTAAAGGCTGTGAAAAACGATGCTCATATATTTGATTTCGAGAGATTTATGGCTGACTATTCGCGCACCATATACCCACTCTTTTTGTGGTATGCCTACTCCGCATCGCGCAAGACCGAGAGTGTCTTGCCACTCATCGATTTCAAGGCTGCTGTGCGACTTGGATATCTCGATATAGAACAGAACGGAGCTAACACAATAGCGTGGTTGCAGCGTAATATCGAGCGCCGAGTAGCCTCACTCGAAGCGGAATATCCCGATATGGCTCGTGAGATTCCTGCCTTTGCTGAGCGCATCCGCAAGAAGGGCGTTGAGCCGGAGCTGACCTACCACTTTATGCATGGTCACACACTAATGGATAATGTAGTGATGATCTTGTTGGAGGGTGTTTGCGAAAAATTGCGTCAGATGTCGCTTTCTCAAATTATTCACTCCTCAAAAGAGGGTGTTGCCCTGAAAAACGAGATGAGCAACTACACCAATACCTTACGCTCTATTCGCGATGTACTGCTCGACAACGACAACTACACCACTTCACCTCTCTATCTGCGACTGAAAGAGGATATCCAGCGATATATAGAGAACGCGACTTCGGGAATTAAAAATTAAAAATTAAAAATTTTTTTTTCAACTCCTATCTCCTATCTCCTCACTCCTAAATTTTTACCATCGCCTCGATAGACTTCGATGCCTTTTGTCGAGTCTCCTCATCGAGTTCAATAGTCGGTGCTTCGTTTTCAAGGCAGGCGATAATACTGTCGAGCGTTATCATCTTCATATATTCGCACTCGTTGCAAGCCTTACCCTCAATAGATGGCGCAGGGATAAACTTTTTCTGCGGATATCGTTTCTCCATCTCTGCCAAGATACCCGGCTCGGTAACTACGATAAAGGTATCGCAGTCGCTCTCACCGCAGTAAGACAAAATCCCCGCCGTAGAGCCGCAATAGTCCGCTAAATCAGCCACCTCTCCCCTACATTCAGGGTGGACAACCACCTTTGCCTCAGGGCACGCCTTTTTAAGTTGTAAAATACCCTCTTTCGAGAACTTTTCGTGGACATGGCAGGCGCCGTTCCACAAAATCATATTTTCGCGCCCTGTAATCTTCTTGATATAGGAGCCGAGATTTTTATCGGGGGCAAAGATTATCGGTTGCTCGCGCGGAATGGACTCTACCACCTGCAAGGCGTTTGACGAGGTGCAGCATATATCGGTCAGCGCCTTCACGCCCACCGTTGTATTCACATAAGACACAACGAGAGCTTCGGGGTGTTGCGCCTTGAACGCAGCAAACTCCTCGGCATTGCACGACTCGGCAAGCGAGCAGGTTGCTTCTGGGTTGGGGATAAGCACCTTCTTGTCGGGCGAGAGGACCTTTGCCGTTTCGCCCATAAAGTGAACTCCGGCAAAGAGGATAGTTTTCGCCTCGATATCGCGCGCCTTGACCGACAACGCCAACGAGTCGCCCAAAAAGTCTGCCACCTGTTGCACCTCCGGGCGAGTATAGTAGTGCGCCAAAATTACAACGCCCTTCTCGCTCTTCAACTTTTCGATTCTTTGGACAAGTTTTTCCACACTCATTTTTTATTATTTGTTTTATAAATTTAATTAAATAATGAATTAATATAAATCTAAACAACAACAATAATAGCTGTTGAAAGTGTTGATATCTTTTTTCCGAAAAAAGTTACTAACCTTCGTTTTTGAAAAATTTTATTAACCTCTGCGCTAACACCCTGATAGAGCCAATTTCGCCCCCACTTTTCAACAAATGTTTATAATTGGTTTTAACAAATTAACACTATTATTTTTGAACAATTTTAATTAAAATAATTCAAATAAAAACAACAACAATTTTTAATAAGTCGGGGGAATTTTGAAAACCTCAAAAGTTATTACAACTTATCAAAAGTTTTCCACCCCTTATCAACACATTTCCTCCATCTTATCAACAACTTTCTTTGCCACTTGTTGATACACCTCCGCCACCTGCGGAACAGTGTTTACTGCCGGTACTCCATCGTCAGCACCCTGCATAATATCTTGAATTATAGGCACTTCGCCCAATAAATCAACGCCTACCTCCTCGGCATAGCGTGCTGCGCCACCCTTGCCGAAAATATAGTAGCGGTTGTTCGGCATCTCCGCCGGCGTAAACCACGCCATATTCTCCACAACGCCCAAAACCGGAATGTTTACATTCGGATTTCGGAACATCTCAACACCACGAACTACATCTGCCACAGCCACTTGCTGAGGAGTCGAAACAATAATCGCTCCACCAATGCGCAATTCGTTAATTATTGACAAATGTATATCGCCCGTACCCGGAGGAAGGTCAATTAGTAAAAAATCTAAATTTCCCCACTCGGTTTGGTGAATAAGTTGGCGTAATGCGCTGTTAGCCATCGTTCCACGCCACAACAAAGCATCGGTCTTGCGGATAAACATCGCTATCGAAATCAGCTTTATTCCACCCACCTCGGCAGGCACGATATAGTCGCGACCGTCCACCTGTATTGCATCGGGCAGATAATCCTCTACACCAAACATCTTCGACTGCGAAGGGCCGTAGATATCGGCATCGAGAACACCGACTTTGTAACCCTCCTTTGCCAACGCAACGGCGAGGTTGGCGGTAACGGTCGATTTACCCACTCCACCCTTGCCCGAAGCAACGGCTACGATATGTTTGATATTTGCGGTGGTCGAGAAGTTGTGCATCTCCTCGATAGCGGCATTTTTGGCTGCTCGCTCGGCGCTCTTCTCGCCCTCTTTGATAACGACAACGACCTTGTAGTCGGGGTAAGCCGCAGCGATGGTCTGCTCTACTCGGCTCTTGATTTTCACGGCAAACGGATCGCGCGCCTTGCGGAAGATAAGCGACACAACGACCTTCTCCCCCTCAACCTCGGCACCCTCAAAAATCCCTGCCGTTACAATATCCTGCTCCAACTCTGGGTGAAAGACACCGTGGAGGAGCTCTTTTATTCTGTTTCTCATAATAACTTATGTATCGTCATTGCGAGAGCCGAAAGGCTCGTGGCAATCTCCCTTATTGTTTTTTTAGTGAAATTAGTGAGTTTAGTGAAATTAGTGAATTTAGGGTTTGGCGCATCACTAAACTCCTTATATTCTCTATTCTCCCTAAATTCTCTATCTCTTGCGCCAAAGCTCTTTTCCTACTGCAAATTTAGCAAAAATTCCCCCACGATAATGCAACTCTCGAAAATTATTTCTAAATTTGTAATCGGATTGCGGAATACGCAATTCTTGTAGATGGCATTTAGGCTATTGTTGTTGATAAGTAAAACGACCAAATTATTACTGCGAACACACAATAGGCACACTAAATGCTCACGCCTCTTGGCGTGGGTGTGCTTATGTTCGTATAGGTGCTTGGTCGTACCTTCTTATCAGTAGGCATTATCCACGCTTCTTTATTTTTAGTTAAGCGGTTGCTATCTAAAAAGCAATGAGTACAAAGTGTGCTATTATAATGTTTAACTAAAAAATTAAAGTATTATGAAAAAATGGTTAGTTTTTCTTTTGGGATTTATCTCCGGAGTAGTTTTTCTATTGGTAATTTCTTTGTTGTCTGCTAGCGGTTCTTCTAATAACCGAATTGGCGGATTGTCTATGTTCGAACAACCGGGAGCAGTTATGCCTTCACCATCATATGAGGTGTTGCAAGTTGTTGATGGCGGTTGTGCATTAGCAAATGCAGAAAGCGAATATGGTTCATATTTAGGTATGGTAGTTTTATTTCTTGCAGATGAGAATACAAATTACTATGATGATCAAGTTATTAGAGCCCCTAAAGGAAAATGTATTCGTCAAGTTGGTACCTACAAATATAAGACCCGAAATGGATATAAAACAGTGCCAGCTGTCGCGATTTGTAACAAGTAATATGGCAATCTAAACAAACTATATCGCCTCGCAGTTTTATCGTTCTGCGAGGCGATAACTTTAATCACGCTATGCCCCCACTACTGACGGGTATCGAAAACGATACCCAGCAGTAGGGAATATAGAGAACTTAATGAATTTAGGGAGAATAGCATCGCTAAACTCCCTAATTTCTCTAATCTCACTAAAAAGCCAATGGCTAATAGCCAATTAGTTTTCCGTTTTCCGCTTTCAGTTTTCAGTTTATGCTGAAAGCATACGGGCAATAAGCCTGTACCCCCTCGCGAGCCAACTCACGCTTCAACGAGTTGTAGTACCCGGCAACCTCCAAGGTCTCGGCATCGAACAAGTACGCCTTTGCCTGCATATTCAACTGCTGCATCATCTGCGCCATTGGCGACAAATCCTCCAACACCTCGGTAACACGGAAGTTATCCACAACACCCGCCTTATCTGCTGCAATGGCAATAGCCTCACGCAAGCCACCATTCGCATCTGCCAAGCCCAACTCCACAGCGCGAGTACCCGACCATACTCTACCCTGCGCCAACTCCAAAACTTTATCCATTGGCAGGTTACGACCGTTGGCAACCTTTGTGGTGAAGGTGTCGTAAACCTTATCCACCGAGCGAAGCAAGGTCTTGCGCTCCAAGTCGGTAATCTTGCGAACGCCCACGCCCATAACATTTGCGCCAAAATCTGCCGCTGCGCCGGTCTTTACAACATCGGTGGTCAGGCCGAGCTTCTTGTTGAGCATATCCTCGCCTTCGAGCAACATTCCAAATACGCCGATAGAGCCTGTCAAAGTGAGGCGGTCGGCAACGATAGCATCTGCTCCCGCCGAGATATAGTAGCCACCACTTGCAGCATACGAGCCCATCGAAACAATCACCGGCTTCTCCTTGCGGAGCAACTCCACCTCGCGCCAGATAACATCACTTGCCAAGGCGCTTCCGCCCGGAGAGTTCACACGGAAGACCACAGCCTTAATATCCTTATCCTCGCGCGCCTTCTTCAACACCTTGACGAGGTTTGCGCTGTAAATGTTGTCATCTTCGCCCTCGCCATCGAATACCTGACCTTCGGCATATACGATACCGATAGAAGGTGCGCCAAACTTCGGCATAACAGGTGCGAGAGTCATATAGTCGCCGAGCGAGATAATGTTGAACTTGCCGTCTGCACCCTTCTCAACGCCATACTCGGCAAATTTTGCCTCCATCTCGTCTTCGTAGATAAGGGCATCGACCAAGCCGTGCTTCAAGGCATCTTCGGGTTGCGACACCTCCAACTTGTCGGCAAGCCGCATCAACTTTTTAGCATCGAGGTTACGACTCTCGGCAATCGTGCCTACCAAAACACCCCACATATCATCGACCATCATCTGCGACTGCGCGCGATTCTCGGGCGAGAAGTTCTTGCGGATATATGGCTCTACGGCACTCTTATATTTGCAAGCCGTAGGGCGGAACGCCTCAGCCTTCAAGCCGAGTTTATCGAGCGCACCCTTCATAAAGAGCGAACTCTGCGCCAAACCAACCCACGAAAAACCGCCCTCTGGGTGGAGATAGATTTTGTCGGCAACCGATGCGAGGTAATAAGCACCCTGCGAGTAGGTTTCGTTGTATGCCACAACGAATTTGCCACTCTGCTTGAAATCGATGAGCGCCGCGCGCATCTCCTCCATGGCTCCGGTTGTTATACCGCCCAAACCTGTGAAGTTGAGGTAGATACCCTTCACTCGGGCATCGCCCTTTGCCGCCTCGATGCTCTGCAACACCTTCAACAGATGGGTGCTCTTTGCCATTGTCATTGTGGCGTAGTCAAAACCAGCGAGAGGATTTTTTGTTGGCGCCTCCGAGATATTCTCTGCCAAATCTATCTTAACAATTGTCTGCGGAGTAATCACCGCCTGTGTTGTGCCCTCCATTGAGCCTGCCATGCCTACAAAAATCACCAAGCACAGCACCCACGACAAAACCGTGCCCACAACCATTGCGAGCAGGGTAGCCAAAAAAATCTTAAAAAATTTCATAGTCCTCAAATTTTTAAGTTAAAAAAACATTTTCTCACTACAAAGATATAAAAAAGACGCACACACTATCCCAAAAACTACAAAAAATAAATTCAGCCATACAAAGGTAACAAAAAATGGCTATAATTGTTCTGCAGAGGAGAAATTCACAAAAAATTTTATACCTTTGCTGAAAATAAAACCAAAGAAGAAAAATATGAAAAAAGTAATCGTAACTTTATTATGCTTTGCTACCCTTTTTGCTTGGAGCGAGTCGGTGGCTTGTACTTCGGCAATCGTTACAGCCGCAAAATCGAGCGAGGGTGTGCCTATGTTGTGGAAGCACCGCGACTCTCGCAAATGGGGCAATGTTGTAGCCTATGTTGAGGGTGAAAAGTATGCCTATACGGCTCTCGTTTCCACTAACGGCCTCGCAACCTATTGTGGTATTAACGAGAAGGGTTTTGGCGTGATGAACAACGCAACCTACAATGTTCCTATTCCTGATGAGAGCATTAAAAGCAAGGGCGCAATAGGCTTGATGGGCGAAATTCTTGGCAAGTGCGCTTCGGTTGCAGAGTTTGAGGAGTGGTTGAAAATGTCGAATGGCAAGCGCGGATACTCCACAATTTATGCTGTGGGCGATCCTTCGGGCGAGGTGGCTTACTTCGAGGTGAGCCAGACCAGCTATACTCGTTTCAATGCCGCAGAGCGCGAGGAGCAGTACGATACACGAGGAAATTTCTCTTTCTCGGGCGAAGAAAAAGATAAACGCGGCGTTTTGCGCTATGAGTCTGCGAAAAGACAGATGAAGGGTAAGAGCGTATATACCCCACAAGAGCTTATCGAGCTTTCGCGTAACTACATAAACAAAGATGGTTTCTGCATCCTCAATGACCCAAAGACCGAAGAGACTGACAGCAATGTTATTGCTCGTTACACCTCGGCTGCTTCGGCAGTTATGGTTTGCGATGCCAAGAATCCGCGTATGTTGGTTATGTCGGGACACCCTTCGGCATCTATGGCTGTTCCCGTATATGTAAAGGCAAAGAACGCTCTTCCAACATGTGTTTCGAGTCGTGCAATGTTGGAGTTGGGTAACGACTTCCGTGCAAATACCTATACCAAGCCGGAGAACAAAAAGTATCAGTTGAACAAAACTGTGGTAAATAAGGTTGTGGCTGTAAATACTATTTGCGATATGCCGGCAGAGTTGCCTAAAAATATCAACAAGTTCAACGCAAAGATTGACAAGTTGTTTGCAAAGCACGAAAAGAGCGTGCGCAAGGCGATGAAATAGAGCGAAGAGTTAAATTATAGATAGGGAGTGGCTTAAAAAAGACCACTCTTTTTTTGTTGAAACGAAAAAATCCTTTATATTTGCAGCAGCAAAGGTTCGGAACCTCCTGTTTGGGGGTTTCGATGAAAAGGGAATCGGGTGTAAATCCCGGACAGTCCTCGCTGCTGTGTTTCCGCTGCTCCTTCGGGTGCGGTAATTAAAGCCGAAAATCTTTGCCACTGACCTCTTATTGGTTGGGAAGGCATCGGCAATGGATAAGTCAGAAGACCTGCCTCTGCATTTTAGGAATTTTTACCTGCGGCGGACGGGTTAAAAATCATCGGGGCTTATCCTTATTATATTAGGCGGGCATCTGAACGATTTTCACTTTCGGCATTAGGCGCAAAAGTCTTTTGTTTTTGGTTTCGCACAGGGAGTATTCCATTGTGCAATGTGACGCTTTTTTTAACACTTATGTTTAACTAAAAACAAAAAAGACTATGAAAAAAATCTTTATGATTCTTGCGCTTGGCGCAATGGTGGCGGCTTGTTCGCCTGACAACAATGGTAACGAGGTTAGTGGCGATGACACAACTCGCTATGTCTGCGATTTTGAGGGTCCGGGCTGGAACGCCCTTATCGACAATCCGCAGTACAATGGCGAACTCCTCTACAAGCAGGAGGGCTATTCGTGGTACGACCCTTGTACCGACCTTTACAGCACCGTAAATGAGTTGTGGTACACCGCAGCCTATTGGAATGGCGGTCTTGCCGTGTCGAACTACTACACCACCGACTATACTACCGCCACCTCTTTTATGCAGCAACTCACGGTCTTTACCGAGGGTGCGCATTCGGGTAACAACTGCATTGTGAGCAATGGCTACAAGTGCGATATGATGGGCGATGCTCGCTCGGTACTTCAATTCAAAACTGAAGCTGGATTTATTGAGAGTGCGTGGGTGGCACACACCGCCTACTCCTACTCGTCGGCTGTGCAAGGCAATGATATGGCTGATGCGCTAACCGCCGAGCAGTCGATTTGGATTGAGGCAAAGGGTTATACTCTCGATGCCGAAGAAAATGAGGTTGAAAGCAATGCTGTTACGCTCTATCTCTATGAGAATGGCAAAGCATCATTCTCGGACTGGAAGAAGTGGGATTTGTCCCCGCTTGGCAAGGTTAATAAGGTTAAGTTCGATGTGCAGTGGAATGGCGAGGGTGGTGCCGATAAGTTTATGCACCCAGCATACTTTGCGCTTGATGATATTACAATAGTAAAGGAGTAGTTCTCCTGAAAATAATTCCGAAATAATTTAGTTTAGGGTGGAGGCGTAAAGCCTCAGAGCGACTGCAAATTGCCATTTTGCGGTCGCTTTTTGCTATTTATCACAAAATGATTATATTTGCACTTCGAAAACCAATTAACACACAATTATTATGAAAAAGGTCTATTTGTTGATGCTATCTATTACCATAGCGATGATGGTAGCAGGCTGCGAGGAGCAACAATCAAAACAAGATTTAACATTTGTACAATTAATGGAACAATCTACACCAGAGCAGGTAGAAGCATGGTATAATGGAGTTTCGTGTCTCAGTGATGAGTACACCACAGCCCATGCTGCCGAGTTACGCCAACAGAAAAAATTACTTGTGTTCGACCTTGATGGAACATTGTCGAACCATAAGTGTCCGCTACCAGAGGCAAACCGCAAGTTACTCGATGAGCTTGGTAAGCGATACCATATTGTGATGTGTGGCGCAGGTAATGCCCCTCGTATCTTCAAGCAGATGGAGCAGTACCCAATTGAGATTGTGGGTAACTACGGAATGCAACACACTAAGGTTGTAGATGGTGAGTTGGTATTTACTAAGGAGGTTGTATGTGAGGTGGATAAAGATTTCTTCAACGAGAAGACAGCCTACCTCCGCGAGAAATATGGCTACACCGAGTTTTATGGAGAGCCTATTGAGTTCCACAAGTCGGGCATGGTAACAATCGGATTGCTCGGCACAGAGGCTCCAAAGGATTTGAAGATCGCCTTTGACCCTGACCGTTCAAAGCGCCGTATAATGTACCCAGAGGTTGTGGAAATTTTCAAGGACTATACCGTATATATCGGTGGTTCTTCATCGTTTGATATTGTTGGCAAGCAGTACAACAAGTACGATGCAACAATGGAGTATGCCCGTATGCATGGCTATACCAAGGAGCAGATATTGTTCTTAGGTGACGATATGGGCGATGGTGGTGGCGATAGCCATATTCGTCTCGGAGGTATAGATTATCTCCACATTCTTGATTACACGAAGATTCCGGAGCGTATGGCATTCCTTTTGGAATAGAACATTCACTTTGTATAAAATAAGATAAAAGACGAAAAATCGTTTTGGTTTTTCGTCTTTTTTTTGTGGTGTGATTCTCCGTTTATTACAAGAAAAATACGATGCCGATAAAGTGGCAGATAACCGCTAAATTTATCAGCAAGTGCCATACAAGGTGATGATATCTGAAACCTTTCTTGGCATAGAACCACGCACCAATGGTGTAGAAGATGCCGCCTGCGGCAATCAACGCTAAAAGTGGGGTAGAGGCACTCTTCCAAAACAGCGGAAAGAATATCACAATCATCCAACCCATAATCAGATAAATCGTCAGGCTGACCGATGGTATTGAACGCTTCGAAAGCGATTTGTAGAAGATGCCGAACAGCACCATAAGCCACTGAATAACAACGATAAGCACTCCTTGCCAACCGCCAATTACGGAGAGCGCAATTGGTGTATAAGAGCTGGCAATGGCGAAGTAAATCATTATGTGGTCGAGGATATGAAAAACAGCCTTATGCTTCGATTCGGGCTGCATGGCGTGGTATAGTGTCGAGCAGAGAAACATCAAGAAGATGCTTATCACAAATACCGACACGCCTGCCGATGCGAGAATGGGGTTGTTTGCATCGTGAGTATAAGCCCAAACCGCCGAGAAGGGTAGAGCCAACAGCATCAAAACGGTCATCACTCCATGCGAAACAGCATTTGCAACCTCCTCACCGAAGGTCGGGATATAGATTATTTTTTTGATTTTCTCTTTCATTGTGCGATTATTGGGAAATTTATACCTGAAAATTAGTTTTCCGCTTTCCGTTTTCCGTTTTCCACTTGTTTTGTCGTGGCAAAAGTACAAAAACAAAATAAAACTCCAAAGTTCTGTTTGGAGTTTTTTGTGTTGCGGTTAGTTGTCAAAAATATAGGTGTGCAAAACTTTTGCACACCTATTAAACTCTACTCCCAAAAGTGCCTTTTTTTGTATAGATTAGAGATTGCTACGGCATGTTTTTTAATCTCCTCGCGCAACTCCTTCGGCTCCAACACCTCTATCCAATCACCCTTGGAGAGCAGTTTGCCGGTAAGTTCCGGAGTGAGGTTTAGGTGGTACTCGAAGTCGCTGTATTCATCGCCATTTGTGGCAATTTCGTGCTGCGATGGGTGCAACGGCACAGTGCGCATATACTCGGTCGAAACGCCGAATGTTCGTAGCACAACTCGTTGCGGTTTCAGAGCCTCATTGACAAAAATTCCGACCGTATGCGAGTAGTAGTCGTGCGCATCGAAATCCTCCGGCAACGAGAACTCCTCATCGGTAATCTCCATGCGGAGAATACGGTCGAGAGCGATATTTCGTATCTTGCCACTCTCCTTGAATCGACCTACCACATACCAACGCTGATTGTAAACACGCATCGCAAAGGGTTGCAGATAGAGTTCAAACTTTTCGCCCTTAAATGGTTTGTAATCAACGAGTAATACCCTATTTTGTTGCATTGCATCGACAACCACTTGTGCATACTCCGCACCACTTGGAATCTCCTCGAAAAGGATGCGGTCCTTCATATTGCGCCCCGCCTCGATGGTGTTTGCGATGGCAAAAGAATTGAAGAGCCACTGCTGCGCTGCGTTATTTTTTAGCTCCTCGGGCGAAGCGATAGAGTATTTGTAGGTGTTCGAGTCGCAGACAATCTCCACGCCAAATAGTTCGGCAATCGCCTCGCGATGCTGATGAAAAGTTCGCAACGCCAACGGCTTGCCATCGGTCAAACTGCTCCTGTCCCACAGGTCACAAATCTCCTTAAAGGTTAAACTTTTGCGCTGCATCAAGGTATTGAGCAGCCACACATAACGGTTAATCGCCTTACTTGCCATAGTTTATTGTTTGTTTGGTTATTGTTTCATTGCACTGTAAATCGTTCCGATTTTACCATTTGGGAGAAACACCCTTTTAAGTCCCCTTTTTTGAGGGGCTTCAAAACTTTTTGCAAATATAATAAAACCTCTGCAATAATTTTGCATACCCATGAATTATTTTTGCAGCAGAAACGAAAAAGCCCGAAATTAAAAATACAATATATATGAAAAATGGATTAACAAATCAGAATGAAAAGGTGGTGCTGCATCCCTTTGTGCATCTGCACACCCACACCGAGTATTCGCTGTTAGATGGCATTGCGAAGACCTCGGAGCTTGTTGATAAGGCTATGTCAGACGGAATGCCGGGTATAGCCATCACCGACCACGCCAATATGTTTGGTATAGCAGAGTTTGTGGAGTATGTTGAGCGTAAAAATCGAGAACTTGGTACCTCGTTTAAGCCGATTATAGGTTGCGAGGTCTATGTTGCACGCCGAGGAATGGAGCAAAAAGGCGACAGAGAGGACTTTGCCGGCTACCACCTCGTGCTCCTCGCCAAAAACCTTACGGGCTACAAAAACCTTGTAAAAATCGTTTCGAGGTCGTGGTTGGAGGGGTATTGTGGTCGCCCACGCACCGACCATGCCGACTTGGAGCGTTACCACGAAGGGCTTATCTGCTGTTCAGCTTGTATTGGTGGCGAGGTGGCGCAACACATTCTCCATAACGATTTAGCCTCTGCCGAGCGCACCGCAAAGTGGTATAAGGGCGTTTTTGGCGAGGACTACTACTTCGAGTTGCACCGCCACAAGCCAACTGTTGAGCGAGCAAATCACAATACCCACAAATTGGAGCAAAAAGTTAATAATCAACTACTTGCCCTTTCGGAAAAACTCGGCATAAAGTTGATTTGCGCCAACGATATTCACTTTGTAAATGAGGAGGATGCCGAGGTGCAAGACGCCCTGCTCTGCATCAACAGTAACAAGCGTTACGATGATGTCTCTCGCCTTATCTTCTCTAAGCAGGAGTGGCTCAAAACCACCGCCGAGATGAAAGAGTTGTTCGGCGATATTCCCGAAGCGTTGGAGAATACAATAGAGATTTTCAACAAAGTTGAACACTACTCTATCGACCACGCACCGCTATTGCCAAAACCGCTTTTGCCCGAAGGTGTAGATGAGGTAGAACACCTTGCTCAACTCGCCTTCGAGGGGGCATACGAGCGTTTTGGAAAACCTCTGCCGGCAGAGGTCAAAGAGAGATTGAAAGCGGAGTTGAAAATCATCAACAGCAATGGCTACCCTGCCTATTTTTTGATGTGGCACGAGATAATCGCTGCTGCCCACGAATTGGGTGCGCAAGTAGGTCCTGGCAGGGGCTCGGCTGCGTGTTCGTTGGTGCTGTATTGCCTTGGAATAACTCAGGTTAATCCTTTGCAATTCGACTTGGCATTTAACGACTTTTTCAACACCGAACAATCTCTGCCACGCATAGAGGTAGAGTTTGACAAATTAGGGCGAGAAAGGGTGCTTAAATGGATAGTAGAGCGATATGGCGAAGAGAGTGTTGCAAACATAGCAATGCCAAATTATTTTACCTCCAAAATCATAACGGAGGAGTTTCCACAAGCCCAAAAACTTGTTGGGGTAGTGCGCAAAATGGATATTCACTCTTGCGGTGTGGCTCTTTGTGCAGGCGATATTTCGGAGCGAGTGCCTTTGGCTTTCGTGGAATCTGCGGAGTATGAAAATGCGGTTGTAGTAACGCAGTATGGTGCAGAACAGTTAAAGCGCATGGGTGTTGAGGTGTTGCATATTCTCTCGTCAAATACACTCGATATTATTGCAAAGTATGCGAGTAGGGTAGCGTTAGATATTGAAAATATACCTCTCGATGATGTAAGAACCCTCGAATTGTTCCGTCAGGGCGGTGTAGAAGGTGTTTTTCGAGTCGCTGCGAACGAGGAGCAACCATTAACTTTTGACGATTTGGTTTCGCTCTATTCTCGCCATTGTTCCAATAGAGCGCACGCCATTTGCGCCACCATTTTGGCATATCGAGTAGCCTACCTCCGAGCGCACTACCCTGCTGAATATGCGGAGGCTTGCAATAACCGATAAAAATAGTAACAAATATGAAGACAAACGAATTAAGAAAGCGGAAAACCTCCTATTACCGGTGGCAAAAATTGCGCTTGGAGGCACTGCTTGCGGTTGTGCAACGCAAAGAGGAGTTTATTAATATTATACGCAAGACGCAGGATATAGAAGGTGCAAAAAAGAGCATTGCTTCTCTCTTTAACCTCTCATCAAGTCAGGTCTATTACTTGCTTGGGTTTGAACTTCGCAAATTCGGAGCGTTGAACTACGAGGAGCTCCAAAAGGAGTATGAAAGAGTGGTGCGTTATTGCCAAATACTTGGATTAAACGATAAAAAATTATAAATTTGTAGAAACGAAACTTAAAAAATAAAAAATTATGGCAAAGAGTGATTATGCAAAAGGCCGCAAAAAGCACCTTGCGAAGTATGCGATTGAAAAGGAGTTGAAATGTTGTGGGTTATGGCGAGAAAAGCCATATTGCCACATATTATTTACAGAAAATGAAGAGCAAAAGAAAGGGGCGATAAAAAAGAACCTCCTAAAAGGAGTAAAAGCGGATATGTTGGCAAAGCCCCACACAGATGCTCATCATCTAAACTCTTCACAGATATTATGTTACAACTTTTTTAGACCGTTAATAACGAATGGTGGAAAGGCGACTGCGGAGTTGGTATCATTACTTGGCAAATACGGCATTGCGATTACAAAAAATGCTACTTGTCAATTTGAGTACAACGACAAAATTAAAGACCGCACACAATTCGATTTTTATATTAAGGAAGGAGAAATTGAGGTTTTTTTCGAGATAAAATATACTGAGAATTGCTTTGGAGGGGCATCATCAAGTGACTCTGCAAAAAGACAATATATGAATTGGTATGAGGAACAATTCAAACAACAACAGTGTCTGAAAGAAAATCCTGCGAATATTGATGATTTTATCGCCAATTATACACATTATTACCAGCTCTACCGCAATACTATCCGCATTACGGATAAAAACAAACACTTGATACTGTTATATCCAAAGAATAACATAACTGTAAACAATGAGGCAACAACCTTTATCGAGGACAAAATAAAAGAGGAGTATCGAGGCAATATACACATACTACATTGGGAAGATATTGTCAAAGAGGGTGAACTCTACGAAAAATACTTTGCAGAATAATATAGGCGATGGGCGATATTTTGGGGCTTTTTAGTAGCGATTTTTTGTGGGTGTTGCCACTTTGTGCCGTTTTGACAATTATTATTACGGGGCTTATAAGCAGGATATTCGGCATAAAACATTCTTGGCTTAAACAGCTGATATCGTGGATAGTTGGTGCGATATTGGCACTTGTTGCGTGTGAGTTTCAACTGATACTTTTGGGGTATCCAGAGTGGCAAGCAGCCATCTGTCTTTGCGTGGTTGTCGGTCTTGTGTCGAATGGAATTTACGATATTCCGATAATCAGTCGTGGATTAAATAGAGAGTGAAAAGCGAGGCAAAAAACCTCGCTTTTTTCGTGAAAAATAGCCAATGGCTAACGGCTAATGGCTAAAAGCCATAAAGTTTTCCGTTTTCCGTTTTCCGTTTTCCGTTTATTTCTCTATCTTTGCCGTTTAGAAGGAAAAATAATAATTAAAACATAGTTTTATGTCAAAGGATTTTAAGAGATATCTTATCACTTCGGCACTGCCGTATGCCAATGGTCCGGTACATATCGGCCACCTCGCAGGCGTATATATTCCGTCAGATATCTACACTCGCTACCTCCGTTTGCGTGGTCGCGATGTGATTTCGGTCTGCGGAAGTGATGAACATGGAGTGCCTATCACAATCAAGGCAAAGAAGGAGGGTATAACCCCACAACAAGTTGTGGACCGCTACCACGCCATCATTAAGGAGTCGTTCGAGAAGCTCGGCATATCGTTTGATATCTACTCGCGCACCTCTTCACCCGTACACGCAGAGACCGCCTCGGCGTTCTTTCGCAAGTTGTACGATGAGGGCAAGTTTGTGGAGCAGACAAGCGAGCAGTTCTACGATGAGGAGGCTAAATCGTTCCTCGCAGACCGCTATATCGTTGGTACTTGCCCTAAATGTGGGGCAGAGGGTGCATACGGCGACCAGTGCGAGGTGTGTGGCTCAACCCTCTCGCCTGACGAGTTGGTAAATCCACGCTCGACCCTCTCGGGTGCAACCCCAGTAAAGCGCGAAACAAAGCACTGGTACTTGCCACTCGACAAGTATGAGCAGATGCTTCGCGAGTGGATTTTGGAGGGCCACAAGGAGTGGAAATCGAATGTCTACGGTCAGTGCAAGAGCTGGCTCGATGGCGGCTTGTTGCCTCGTGCCGTAAGCCGCGACTTGGAGTGGGGTATTCCTGTTCCGGTAGAGGGTGCCGAGGGCAAGGTTTTGTATGTGTGGTTCGATGCGCCAATTGGCTATATATCTGCTACAAAGGAACTTACGCCAGATTGGGAGAAGTATTGGAAGAGCGAGGACACCAAGCTTGTTCACTTTATCGGTAAGGATAATATCGTGTTCCACTGCATTGTCTTCCCTTCGATGTTGAAGGCGCACGGCGAGTATATTTTGCCTGAGAATGTGCCAAGCAACGAGTTCTTGAACTTGGAGGGCAACAAGATTTCGACCTCAAAGAATTGGGCTGTTTGGTTGCATGAGTATCTCGAAGATTTCCCGGGCAAGGAGGATGTTTTGCGTTATGCTCTCTGCGCTACTGCGCCTGAGACCAAGGATAACGACTTCACTTGGAAGGACTATCAGGCTCGCAACAACAACGAGTTGGTTGCGGTACTCGGAAACTTTGTAAATCGTGCGTTGGTGCTTACCAAGAAGTACTACGATGGAGAGGTGCCAGCTTGTGGCGAACTCACTGATTATGACCGAGATACAATCGCCGAGTTGTCGTCAATCAAGGCTTCGTTGGAGTCTAATATCGAGAACTACCGTTTCCGCGAGGCGTTGAAAGATGCTATGAACTTTGCCCGCATTGGTAATAAGTATCTCGCAGACTCGGAGCCTTGGAAGTTGATTAAGACCGATGCCGAGCGAGTTAAGACAATCTTGAATATCGCGTTGCAGATTACTGCAAATATCGCTATTGCTATTGAGCCGTTTATGCCATTCTCGGCGGCCAAGATTTTGAATATGTTGGCGTGCGAGAAGTTTGGTTGGGAGCGTCTTGGTGCTATGGATTTGCTCGCTGCGGGACACCACATCGGTGAGCCTTCGCTCTTGTTCGAGAAGATTGAAGACGATGTGATTCAGAAGCAGTTGGACCGCCTCACAGAGATTGCAAAGCAGAACAAAGCAGCCGAGGTTAAGGCGGAGCCACAGAAGGCGGAGTGTTCGTTTGACGATTTCCAGAAGATGGATATTCGTGTTTCGACCATCTTGGAGGCTGAGAAGTTGCCGAAGACCAAAAAGCTCTTGAAATTGACCATTGACACAGGTATAGACAAGCGCACAATCGTTTCGGGTATTGCCGAGCATTTCTCGCCGGAGGAGCTTGTGGGCAAGCAGGTTTTGGTGCTTGTAAACCTTGCTCCGCGCGATTTTAAGGGCATCACCTCGCAGGGTATGATCCTGATGGCGGAGGACGCTACGGGTGCTTTGCGCTTGTTGCAGCCAAACGAAAAGACCAATGCCGGTGCAATGGTGGGTTAATTCCATGTCTTTGTTAGATGGGTATCGTTTTCGATACCCATCTGATATATAGATATATAGAACAATCTTTTTGGCGGTGTGTTCCTCGTGGAACAATTGTGTAATAGATTGAGAAATAGCGAAATGAAAAAGAATTGGGACGAACTGAGTTTCGATTTTAATTCGACTGGTGGAGAGAATCTTCGCCGATACTATAAAGATGGCAAATGGTCTGCGCCCGAATATACCACAAGCGAGTATATTCCCGTACACATGTGTTCTGCCTGCCTAAACTATGGTTTGCAGGCGTTTGAGGGCATCAAGGCGTTTCGTGGCATTGATGGTAAGGTGCGAATTTTTCGCCCATACGCTCACGCAGCACGAATGGCTTCGGGTGCGCAAAAACTCTGTCTGCCAATGGTTTCGGCAGATGAATTTGTAGAGGCGTGCGTAGATATTGTCCGCAGAAATCTCGAATTTTTGCCACCATACGAGTCGCAGGCTGCACTCTATATTCGCCCTGTGTTGTTCGGTACTCGCCCTCGTTTGACGGTGCGACCTTCGGGAGAGGCGGGTTTTTGTGTCTTTGCAACGCCTGTTGGCCCATATTTCAAAGATGGTATAAAGCCGATTGACGCTATCGTAAATCGCAACCAAGACCGTTCTGCACCACTCGGTACGGGCGATGTAAAGGTTGGTGGAAACTATGCATCGAGTATGCTTTCGTATGAGGAGGCGCACGAAATGGGGTATAGCGCTGTGCTTTACACCGAGTCTATCGAGCATCGCTATATTGAGGAGTGTGGTGCTGCGAACTTTATCGCAATAAAAGGCGACACTTATATTACTCCGAAATCGCCTTCGATTTTGCCTTCGATAACTAACGATTCGTTGATGCAACTCGCTGAGGATAAGGGTTTTGAGGTGGAGCAACGACCTGTTGATGTTGCAGAGTTGCGAGAGTTTTATGAGTGTGGTGCTTGCGGTACAGGTGCAATAATTACCCCACTTGGCAATGTCTTCGACCCCGATTTGGGCGAGAAATATCACTATGGAGATGAGGTTGGTCCTGTGTTGTTGGACCTCTACAAATCACTCCAAGATGTGCAATACGGCAGAGTTCCCGATATTCATAATTGGTGTGTTGTGGTCGAATAAAGTGTTGATTATAAGCGCAATAAGAAAGGATTGTTCCTCGTGGAACAATCCTTTTTGCTTCTGTTTGTTGCTCTTTGTTCCTCGTGGAACAATTATCTTCCAAACTTCACCAGCAGCACATTTACATCGGCAGGCGAAACACCGGGAATACGCGATGCCTGGCCGATTGTTGCAGGGCGTATGCGGTTGAGTTTTTGTCGCGCCTCGATGGTTAGCGACTGCATGGAGTTGTAGTCGAAGCCCTCGGGAATTGAGATGTTTTCAAGGCGATGTAGCTTTTCTGCCACTTGACGCTCGCGCTCAATATAGCCCGAATACTTAATTTCAATCTCCGCCTCCTCAATATCTTGTGCTGTGATGTTGTTCTCTCGGACAAATTTTGAGAGTTTTGGTAATGCCTCGACAAGACCTGCGAGGGTTAAATCGTTGCGTAAAGCGAGGTCGAAAATCTTTTTACCCTGCGAAATTTCGGGCAAACCAAGCGAAATTAAATAGCTCTGAATTTCCGATATTTTTGCGCTTTGCTGACGAGTGTACGAAATAAGCGAATCTACGCGCGAAATTTTTTCGTTGAATTTTTGGTATCGCGACTCCGAAATTAACCCCAATTTGTGACCAAGTGGAGTGAGTCGGCGGTCGGCATTATCTTGTCGGAGCAAAATTCTGTACTCAGCACGCGAGGTGAACATGCGGTATGGCTCATCTACACCCTTAACTACCAAGTCGTCAATCAAGACTCCGATATACGCCTCATCTCGCTGCAAAACTATCGGCTCTGCCCCCTCGCAGCGGAGCGAAGCGTTGATACCTGCCAACAGACCTTGTGCAGCAGCCTCTTCGTAGCCCGTAGTGCCGTTTACCTGCCCTGCAAAGTACAGATTATCAATGAGTTTGCTCTCCAACGAGTGCTTTAACTGCGTTGGCGGGAAATAGTCGTACTCGATAGCGTAGCCAGTACGGTAGGCGTGGACATTCTCCAACCCCCTAATCTGGTGAAGGGCAGAGAGTTGCACCTCGTATGGCAACGATGATGAGAAGCCGTTAAGGTAGTATTCGTTTGTGGTGCGACCTTCGGGTTCGAGGAAGAGCTGGTGCTGCTCCTTGTCGGCAAAGGTGCGCAACTTATCTTCAATGCTTGGGCAGTAGCGCGGTCCTATACCCTTGATTGTGCCGTTAAAAAGTGGCGAATCCTCGAAGCCGGTGCGGAGCGTGTCGTGTACCTCCTGCGAGGTGTAGACAAGGTAGCAAGGCATCTGCTCTCGTACCGCCTCTGTTTCGTCAGAGAATGAGAACTTCGATGGCTTTTCATCGCCCGGCTGCTGCTCCAAAATCGAGAAGTCGATGGTGCGAGCATCAAGACGAGCCGGTGTTCCGGTTTTCATTCTGCCGACCTCAACACCTTGACGCACAAGGCTTTCCGTTACTCCGTACGATGCTGCATCGCCTGCACGACCTCCGCCTGCATTGTTGCGACCGCAGTGCATCAAACCAGAGAGGAATGTTCCAGCGGTGAGGACTATTGCCTTCGCCTCGAACTCCACGCCCATCTGCGTTTTTACGCCCTTTGCGCGCGGTTTTTCACCCTCGGTGTCAAAGAGTATCTCCGTAACCGAATCCTGCCAAATAAAGAGGTTTTCGCGATTTTCGAGGCGGTGTCGCCACTTGGCAGAGAAGGCGGCCTTGTCGCACTGCGCTCGCGGACTCCACATGGCTGCCCCTTTTGAGCGATTGAGCATTCGGAACTGTATGGTTGTCAGGTCGGTAACGATACCTGTTTCGCCACCGAGCGCGTCAATTTCTCGCACGATTTGTCCCTTTGCCACGCCACCTATTGCGGGGTTGCACGACATCGAGGCGAACTTGGTCATATCCATCGTCACGAGGAGCGTACGACACCCCCTGCGAGCCGCCGCCGAAGCAGCCTCACAGCCCGCGTGACCAGCACCAATTACTATGACATCGAACTCTTGTACCATAATTTAGCGCAAAGATAATAAAAAGACGAGAGACGAAAGACGAGAGACGAGAGATTTTTTGCTCAATTAAAAATAAATTTATACCTTTGTAATGGAATTGCGGAATACGCAATTTTTTAGATGGCATTTAGGCTATTGTTTTTGTCAAGTAAAACGACCAAATTATTACTACAAACGAAACAATAGGCACGATAAATGCCCTCGCCGTTTTGGCGTGGGTGTGCTTATGTTTGTATGGGTGCTTGGTCGTACCTTCTTGACAATGAGCAAGTATCCACGCTTCTCGTTTTTAGTTAAGCGGTTGCTATCTGAAAGGCAACGACACTTTATTGTTTAACTAAAAACTTATTTATTATGAAGACAAAATTTATTCTTTTGGTTGCGCTCTTTGCGTTGGTTTCAACAACAACTGTATCAGCACAATTCTATAAGCGTAAAAAAGTTGCTATTACCGAAGTTGTTGACAAAAGCGGTGAGGTAGCAGATGGCACAAAGGCGTTTATACGCAGTGCATTGACAGATGCAATTACCAATTCCGATGGGTATGAAGGTTATGCACAGATTAGTTTTCTTTCACTGGAAGTAAATTTCGACAAAACGGGAAAGATATCAGACGCTACTCTCACCTATATTAGAAAGCAGTTAATGGAATATATCCTTGTATCGGAAGTCACTCAATTAGACAAGAAGACAGTTTTATTAACAGCGCGAATTGTTAATACATCGACTGGAAAAATTGTTGCATCCTCTTCTGTTCGCACATACGCAAGTATAGATTGTTTGCATCCAGCTTGTAACACTCTGGCCGGTCAATTGGTGGGGGCTCTATAAATTCAATTTAGATAATGAAGCAAAAGGTGTGTATTTTGTTGCTCTTGTGCGTGGCGGTGCTTCTCTGTGGTATCGCCACAGCGCAGGATTTCAGTATATTTGCAAAGCAAAAGGTTGTTGTTGCAGATGTAATAGATAGAAACGACCGCCAACTAACCGATGGTGTGAAGCAGGTTATTCGTCAAGGCATTGTCGATGCTTGTACCAATTCAAAGGATTACGAAGTCTATGAAGTAGACATAGAGGAGTTGAAAAAACACGCTATGACCAACGGTCAAGAGCCCTCCTTTTCGAGTATATGCAAGCAGATAGGCCAAAAGGCTGATTATATTATTTTTACAAGCGTAAAGACGACCTCTTCCGATTTGAGAGCGCACGATGTAAAGTTGATATTGAGTGCATCACTTTTCCGAATATCCACAGCATCAGAGGTGCTCTCCGATATCGCTATTGCCGAAGCAAGCTCGTCATCGATAATATCGGCAACAACTCAGTTAGTCTCCAAACTATTTGGTATTGAGATAGAAGCGAAGAGCCAGAGTCAAAGCCAAAATCAGAGTCAGAGCCAGAGTCCTAAACTTGCCCCAACAGTAGAAACTCCTCGCCCCCAAGTGGGTAACACACAAACCCCTGTATCTACTAGTGCAACAAGTGTTAGCGATGAAGACAATTATAGATTGGCAATGTCTTATGCGAAAGAAAAAGAGCATGAAAAAGCCTTTGAAATCTTCTTCGAACTTGCGCAAAAAGGGCATTTGAAATCGTGCCATAGATTATATTATTATTATCGAGATGGTAAAGGTGGTGCAGAACAGAATATAGAAGAGGCTGTACATTGGTGCAGAATCGCTGCTGACAAGGGTCTGCCTTCGGCACAATATAGCATGGGAGTGCATCATTACAAGATGCAAGAGTATGAAGAGGAGGTAGAGTGGTATCTTAAAGCCGCTGAGCAAGGGCATTCAATGGCTCAAAATCAGTTGGGAAATTGTTATAGAAAAGGACGAGGTGTAGAGAAAGATTACAAAACTGCGATATGTTGGTATAAGAAGGCAGCAGATAAAGGTAATCGCTACGCCTTGTATAATCTTGGACAGTGTTATGAGAATGGTTTAGGTGTTTCTCGTAATTTTGACAAGTCGAGAGATTATTATCGTCAAGCCGCACTCAAAGGACACAAGGGTGCGATGAAAAAGTTGGAAGAGTAATTAGTCAATCT
Source organism: Alistipes sp. (assembly GCA_045596245.1). GTDB lineage: Bacteria > Bacteroidota > Bacteroidia > Bacteroidales > Rikenellaceae > Alistipes. Next base: position 43,156 of record JAZOBZ010000100.1, read on the forward strand.
TTGCTATTTTCGTACGACCTCTGCAATTTGCAGTGGTCGTTTTTTGCGCTCCCTTTCTCGTGGGTACGAAAAATCGTACCCGGCAGTAGGGGGTATAAAGAATTTAGGGAATTTAACGAGAATAGGGAGAATAGCATCGCTACGCTCCCTATTTTCTCTAAAAAGCTAATGGCTAAAAGCCTAATTGTCAATTCGTCAATTGTCAATTGTCAATTTATCGAGCAAAGCGAGATACTTGTCCTCCTTCTTGTGCATCTGCTTCTCCGCGCGAGGTGTTTTGTCCTTCTGACCGCAGAGGTGCAGTACGCCGTGAACTATCACGCGCAACATCTCCTGGCGTGCTGTTGCGCCATACAGGCGGGCATTGTCACGCACCGTTTCGATGTCGATGAAGATGTCGCCTGCAATAAAGCCCTCTTTCAGGTTGCTATCATCGAAAGTGATAATATCGGTGAAGTAGTCGTGGCCGAGGAACTCGATATTCATCGCACGATGACGCTCTGCCGAGCAGAAAACATAGTTTATCTCGGCAATCTCGTAGCCGCCCTCCTGCTGTGCCACCTCGCGCAACCAACGGCGCATAAGTCGCTTTTGTGGCAGGCGGTAGCTGCACGAATCTGTATAGAAGTTGATATCCATACCGCAAAGATAGTACTTTTTCATAAACTGAGCATCGCTATTGTTGTGTAAAAGATCTATTTTATTTGCCGATATAATAACATTTTCACTATTTTTGCAAAACCAAACAGAAGATAGATAAAATATAAAATATATATAGTTATGAATTTCAAAGATGTCATTAACAAGCGCCGCAGTGTTCGCCGTTTTTTGCCGACAATACCATCGCGTGAAGTATTACTCGATATTGTACACGATGCCCTTACGGCTCCTTCGTCACGAAATATGCACACTACACGCTTTATGATTGTGGATAGTCGTGAAACAATCGATAAAATTGCCGAGATGCGTGATTATGGCTCTGGCTTTATGACCGATGCGCCTGCTGCCATTGTTGTTATGGGTGATACAACCAAAACAGATCTTTGGCGAGAGAATTGTGCCATATCGGCAACAATGCTTCAACTCTCAATTGTCGATCATGGACTCGCTTCGTGCTGGGTACATGTTGGCGGTCGCCCACGCTTGCAGAGTGAGCCAAATGGTGAAATGGCAGAGGATTATCTGCGAACATTTCTCGATATCCCAACAGATTGCAGTGTGGAGTGTGTGATAGCACTCGGATACTCAGACTATGAGCCAAAACCACTCCCAGAGTGGGATTCAGAGGGGGCAATTCTCTTTGAAAAATAGCACTATTGTTAGCAAATATCTACGCCGTTTTATCACAAATCATTTTGTATAAGGCGGTGTAGAGTCGTTGTACCGGCAACCCCATAACATTATAGAATGAACCCTCAATACGCTCTATGGCGGTGTAACCTATCCACTCCTGAATACCGTATGCGCCCGCTTTATCGAGTGGGCGATACTTCTCTATGTAGTACTCAATCTCCTCGTTTTTGAGTGTTCTGAATGTAACCAAACTCTCCGCCGAGAAGGAGATTGTGCGCGAAGGGGTGCGGAGCGTAACACCCGTTACGACTTTGTGTGTCGCTCCCGACAAAATCTTCAACATTCGCTCGGCATCGGCATTATCTTTTGGCTTGCCGAGAATTTCGCCACCGGCAATAACGACCGTATCGGCAGTCAGCAAGATGTCGCCCTCTTTCAGAGTGTGTGGGTAGGCATTGCTTTTGAGTTGCGAGAGGTACTCGGCAACCTTATCTGCTTCGAGGTCGGCAGGGTAGCACTCATCACATTCAAACTTTTCGGCAAGGGTAAAGTCGATGTCGCACGCAGAGAGTAGTTCGCGGCGGCGTGGCGATGCCGAGGCGAGAATAAGGCGATAATTTTTAAGTCTATCTTGCAGTAACATAGTTCTTTTCTAATTTTGCATTAACCCCTCTTCGAGGGCTTTTCCTCCTTGCGACTCGGCATAGTGTGCAAGCACCCTCTGCTCTCGTTCCACTGCGTCAGTTCTGCATTTTATCTCTATCTTCTTCTAAATTCGGAACAAATAACGGCCGTAGCGACAGCCACATTCAATGACTCCGAGCCACAGCGGTCTGCCGGATAGGGTGGAATAAGCAACTTGTTTGTAACAGTTTCGGCAACCTCAGCGGAGATGCCCTGTCCCTCATTGCCCATAACGATTACGCCCGATTTATCGAGTTGTGCCGAGTAGATATTTTCGCCTTCGAGGAATGTGCCGTAAATCTTTGTATCGTGTTGTGCTGCAAGCCATTGAGGAAGATTGGTGTAGTGTATTCGCACACGCAAAATGGCTCCCATAGTTGCTTGCACAACCTTTGGGTTGAAGCAGTCGGCGGAGTCCTCCGAGCAGACAATATCGCTGATGCCGAACCAATCGGCAAGGCGAATAATCGTGCCGAGGTTACCAGGGTTCTGCACTCTGTCGAGAGTCAAAACGAGATTTTTCGCAGGTTGAGCCTTTGCGAGCGAGTGGCGTGGCAACTCGACCACTGCCAAGACCGAATTTGCGGTTTTGAGTTGTGAGATGCGCTCCATCTCCTTCTCGCTGATAATCTCGCCCTCCGAAAATATCGGTTTGGTCTGCAAGATACGGCGAATGCGCAGCGAGGAGTTGCGAATCTCGCCAACCAACTTCTCACCCTCGGCGATGAACGCACCCAACTCCTCACGACCTTGCTTAGTCGCAAGCGATTTAATATCAAGTATTTCTGCTCGTGTTATCATATTTTGAAAGTTTCGCCTTCGCGGGCTATGTCGGTATTCTCGAAAATGGCTCGTGCCTCTGCCAAAAGAGGCTCTTTATCCTTGTAGCGCGATGAAAAATGACCAATCAGAAGTCGCTTTGCACCCGCCGCAAGGGCAGTTTTTGCGGCATCTTCCGAGGTGGCGTGTCCGCGCTCTTTTGCCTCCTTTTTCTGGGCTGCGGCATAGGTCGCCTCATGGTAGAGCATATCCACTCCCGCAACATATTTTGCCACCGCACCCGAACGATTTGTGTCGGAGCAATAGGCATACGATTGCGGAGGGTGAGCCACGAAAGTTATGCGCTCATTAGGCAAGATTGTGCCATCTTCCAACTCTATATCAGCCCCCTCTTTGGCAGCAACTATCTGCTTGATAGACAATCCATAACGCTCAATGGCAAACTTATCCACATTGCGTGGCAACGGCTTCTCTTTGAATAGGTAACCCGATGTCGGTACTCGGTGGCGAAGAGGAATGCTCCACACCTCCAACGAGCGATTTTCAAAGATTATTTGGTGCTTCGTGGTATCGACCTCCACCCACTGCACCTCGTATGGCAACTCCTTATCGAAGTAGCGCAGATGGTACTCCAAAATCTCGCCAAAGGGGCGTGGCGCATAGACCGTAAGCGGTGTTTTGCGACCATAAAGACCGAGCGTAGAGATTAGCGGAAACAGACCAAAAACATGGTCGCCGTGCAGATGCGAGATAAAGACTGCACGCAGGCGCAACGGATTGATGCCACAGCGGAACATCTGCTGCTGCACACCCTCCCCTGCATCGACCAAGTAGTGCTGCTCGTTGCAGTTTACCACCTGTGCCGAGGGGTGTCCGTTTGCAGTTGGCTTTGCCGATGCAGCACCTAAAATTGTGATTGAAATCATAGTTAAAATTGTTCTGATTGGTAAATTTTGCACCTTACTTGTGTCGTAAATGCTCACATACGGTTAGTATGCTCCGCTTTCCGCCACTGCGTAACGCACAAAATTTCCTCAATCACCTCCAATTTTAAGGTTCTCGGTTTACTCTCGTCTCTCGTCTTTGACCCGTGCAAGCACGGCTCTTCACTGCTTCGCCTCGGCATAGTCTGCAAGCAGTCTCTGCCCTCGGCTTAATCGCAGCGGTCGTCTCTCGTCTTTCGTCTCTCGTCTATTTCTGCGCAGCAAGAAATCTCTCTGCATCGAGCGCAGCGATACAGCCCGAACCTGCTGCTACGATAGCCTGACGGTAGTGAGGGTCGCGCACATCACCTGCGGCAAAGATACCCTCTACCGAGGTCTTTGATGTTCCCGGCTCAACTACGATATAGCCCTGCTCGTCAAGTTCCAACTTACCCTGCACCAACTCGGTGTTCGGGTGGTGTCCGATAGCGAGGAAGAAGCCCGAAATAGCGATGTCGTACTCCTCGCCATCGCCCTTGCGAAGGCGTGCGCCCGTAACGCCATCTTCATCGCCCAAGACCTCTACGGTGTTGTGCTCGAACAAGACTTTGATATTTGGTGTGTTGAAAACACGCTCCTGCATCGCCTTTGAAGCGCGAAGGAACGGCTTGCGCACGATAAGATAGACCTGACGACAGAGCGATGCGAGGTAGGTAGCCTCCTCACATGCGGTATCGCCACCTCCAACTACGGCAACATCCTGCTTGCGGTAGAAAAAGCCATCGCAGGTGGCACAAGCACTAACACCCATACCTCGGAACTTACGCTCCGACTCCAAACCGAGATATTTTGCCGATGCTCCGGTACAGATGATAACCGCCTCAGCCTCAATCTTATTCTCGCCGTCAATGGTAAGCACGAAAGGTCGTTTCGAGGTGTCGATATCGGTAACAATACCTGTGCGTACCTCCGTTCCAAGGCGCAAGGCTTGTGCGCGAAGGTCGTTCATCATCTCGGTACCCTGAACGCCATCGGGGTAACCCGGAAAGTTTTCGATTTCGGTTGTTGTTGTAAGTTGTCCGCCCGGCTCGATTCCCTCGTACAAAACGGGGTTCAAAGCAGCACGCGCAGCATAGATGGCAGCCGTAAATCCCGCAGGACCACTACCGATGATTAAAACTTTTATATGCTCCATAATCTCTATATTTTTGTTGTATTCACTCTTTTATTGCACAAAAGTAATAATTCTATCGGAAAGATAAAACAGTCATCTCATATATTTCTAAAAATCGTATCTCATTATATTTCGGAATTATATAGTTTAGTGTTGTTGTTCCATACCCCCTCCGCTACGCTCGTCCCCCTAATTCAGGGGGACAATACTTTATTTATTCCTCCCCTAAGTTAGGGGAGGTGCCCGTTAGGGCGGTGGGGTATAGCACTGTATTTATCTACAACACTAAACTATATAATTCCGATTTTTTTTGATTTTTTTGTAGATATAAAATAAATTTCTTATATTTGCATAACATAACGCCGCAGATTGTGGTTTTGGTGAGATAAAATCCCTCCTCCGAAATTGTTCGGGGGGGGGATTTTGGGGTTCTAAATAGTTGTATTTCAGCGAATTACGGTGTTTTAGCTAATAAATCACTTTAACTAAACGGAAAGCGGAAAACTTTTAGTTTTTAGACGAGAGACGAAAGACGAGAGACGAGAGAAAAAAACTTTCAGCGCACCCCTAACGACACTAAAAAACTTGCGCCGTGACGAGGTTAGGAGTTCAGGAAGCGAAAAACGAAAAACGGAAAACGAAAAACCCATTTTTTTATATAAAATACTTTTATAATAAACTTTAATTAACAATTTAACACAAAACAAAAATGAGAAAATTAGTTAGAATTTTCATGACAGTTGTGGCGGGAATGATGGCATTCTCTTGCGCAACAGACACAACTGATGACCTTACAGCAAGTGTTGGCAAAGGTCAAAAAACAGTAATCAGCGTCTCGTTGGAGGAGTCGCGTACTCAGCTTGGCGAATACAATGAAGCAAACGAGAAGTATCCGATGTATTGGAGCGAAGGCGACAAAATCTCGGCAAACGGTTTTGAGTCGGAGGCTGCTGTTATCAGCACCAGTAATGAAGCTGTTGCATCGTTCGCTGTAAATGGTCTTGGTGAGCCTGACCACTACTTTGTTGCTTATCCGGCAGTAGCAAACGATTGGCAGGTAAAGTTCGCAGCTGAGCAGAAGTGGACAGAGAAGAACGATACCTTTGATGAGGGTGTTTCGACAATGTACGGTTACAGCGAGAAGGGCTTGAATGTTCAGATGAACCACCTCACCGGTATATTAAAGATAGGTATCGTTGGTTCGGAGGAGGTAACTTTGAAATACGCTCAGATTTCGACCGTTGACCGCAAGCCTATCGCAGGTACTTTCAACTTTACATTTGAGACTGATGATGAGGGTAACAAAGTTCCTAAGTTAACCCCAACCGCAGATGCAAAGAGCGTTATCAACTACTCGTTTGGTTATATAGAGGAGTCTGAGAGTGG